>DATEXG010000069.1:0-11635 GCA_035257225.1 Candidatus Limnocylindrales bacterium | reverse complement strand
GAGGGCGCTCTTGCCGGTCTGGCGGTCGCCGATGATCAGCTCGCGCTGGCCGCGTCCGATGGGGATCAGGGCGTCGATGGCCTTGATGCCGGTCTGGACCGCCGAGTCGACCGCCTGGCGGGCGATGACACCCGGTGCGATGCGCTCCACGGGGCGGGTCGAGGAATGGGCGATCGAACCCTTGTCGTCCAGGGGGCGGCCGAGCGGGTCGACGACACGGCCCAGGAGGCCGGCACCGACCGGCACCTCCACCACGCGACCGGTGGTCTTGACGGTGTCACCCTGCTTGATGTGGGTTGGGTCGCCGAGAATGACCGCCCCGACCGTCTCCTCCTCCAGATTCAGGGCCATCCCCATGACGCCGCCTGGGAACTCGAGCAGCTCGGAGGAGAGAGCACCGGAGAGGCCGTAGATCTGGGCGATGCCGTCGCCGACCTCGACCACCGTACCGACGCTGCGGGATTCCGCGCCTGCGTCGAAACGTTCGATCGTGTCCTTGATGATGCTGACGATCTCGTCTGAGCGACTGGCCATGCCTTCTCCGTTGGGCCGCGTGTCTTGCCGCTATCGCGGCACCTGCCGTTAGCTGGTTCCTACGAGCAGCTGCTTGCGCAGCCGTGTGAGGCGGGTGCTTACGCTGGCATCGATCTGCCAGTCGCCGATCCTGACGCGAAGACCGCCTATCAACGCCGGATCCGTTGTGGCGCTCAGCTCGACCTTTGCGCCTGCCAGCTTCTCCACATGCGCCTGAACCGCCGCCAGCTCCCCGGCTGACAACGGCACGGCCGTCGTCACGGTCGCCGCGACGACGCCGCGGGACCGGCGCGCGAGCTCATCGAACTCGGCGCTGATCTGCGGCAGCAGCGCGAACCGGCCGCGCTGCGCCAGGACGAGGGCCAGGTTCAGAGCCGAGCGCGAGACGCGGGAGCCCAGAAGAGCCTCCACCGCCTTGCGACGATGGACGAAGGCGACCGCGGGACTGTCCACGGCTCGGGCGACGCGTTCGTCTTGCGCCAGCTCGCAGGCGGCGGCGAGATCCGTTTGCCATGCGTCGACGGTCCCGTCGCGTTCGGCCAGCTCGAAAGCCGCCTCCGCATAGCGCCGGCCGGCGCCCAGGCGCGCTATCACTTGGCCCGCCTCGGATCGACGGCGCCCTCGTCGCTCAGGAAGTCCTCGACAAGGCGCCGCTGGCGGGCGCTCGACATCGTCTCGCCCACCACCTTGCCGGCCACCTCGAGGGCAAGGTCGGCGACCTGGCCTCGCAGTTCCGCCAGCGTGCGGTCCCGTTCCGCGGCGATGTCGGCCAGCGCCTTCTCGCGCATGCGCTCCAGTTCGGCCTTGGTCGCGGCGATGTCGGCGTCACGAAGCTGCTGCGCGGCCTGCTGACTCGCGGCGACGAGCGCGCTGGCCTCTCGCCGGGCTTCGTTGATGACACGCTCGCGCTCCACCACCCCGGCCGCGCGATCCTCACGGGCCTGTTCCGCGTCCGCCAGGCCCTCGTCGATGCGAGCCCTGCGATCGGCCAGGATCTTGGCGACCGGATCGAAGGCGAATCGCCAGATCAGCGCCAGGAAGACGATGAAGTTGAGGGCGGCGACGATTATCCAGAAGAAGTTGATCGACAGCCCCGACGCTTCGGGTGTCAGCGCCGTCGCCGCAGCGATCACGAGAAGATGCACCGTGCGTGCTCCGTAGAGTCCGGCCTACTTGAAGAGGGCGACCAGGCCGATGACGATCGCCAGCACGCCGAGGCCTTCGGCGAAGCCGGCCAGGATGATCGCCAGGCCACGGATCTGACCGGCTGCGTCGGGGTTGCGCCCGATCGCGTTGCTGGACATGCCGGCCAGGATGCCGATGCCGATGCCGGGGCCGATGACGCCAAGCGCCGCCAGTCCGGCTCCGATGTGCTCCGGGGTCATGGGTTGGAACCTCCTCTACTCCGACCCCACGGTCGGGTAGTCGCGCTGGTGGGCGGTCACGCCGCCACGGGCTGATGGTTGTCGGCGCTGCCGGGCGCCGGATGATCTGCGAAAACGCCGCCCGCGGCAGCTGGACGGTGCTCCTCGGATTCGTGACCCTCCACGGCGAGAAGGATGAACATCAGGGTCAGGACCGAGAAGATCAGGGCCTGGATCAGGTTGAGCAGCGCTTCGAGCCCCAGGAGCGCGACCGGCACTATCGCCAGCGTCAGGGCCGAGATCACGGCCAGGGCTACCTCGCCGCCATAGATATTGCCGAAGAGTCGCATCGAAAGCGTGACCGGCTTCACGAACTCCAGGAAGAGTTCGATTATGCCCACGTACATGGCCAGAATGCCCGCCCCGATGCCGTAGCGGAACTCGCCGATCGGGAAGAACTTGCCGAGGTAGCCGCGCACGCCGAGGCGCCGGAATCCCTCGCCCTGGAACAAGACGAACGATGTCAGGGCGAGGCCGATTGTGATGTTCACGTCGCTGGTCGGCGCCCGGAGCTGCTCTATCTTGCCGACCGGCGGGACCAGGCCGCTCCAGTTCGAGAACAGTATCAACAGGAAGAAGGCGGCGAAGATCGGGTAGTAGCGCCTAGCTTGCTCACCCCCGATTCCGACGGCGAAGTCGGAGCCGAACTCGTAGGCCCACTCGACGGCGTTCTGCACCCGGCCGGGCTTCTGCCTCATCCGTCGCGTGGCCAGGAAGGCCAGCAGCAGAACGAGGGCCATGACGATCCACATCGTCAGGATCGTTGAGCTGATGCTCGGGTGGAAGTAGACCATCGGCGCGACTGCGGGCGCCGTGGCCGGCGAGAGGTCCAGCACTACGGGCGGGGGCGGGAACTCGATCACGCTGTTGATGAAGCACGCCGGGTAGTCGCACGCCTGGCCAGGCTGGCCGCCCTTGGGGAAGGGTGGCACGAGGATGGCCGCGAGGGCATCTAGCGCAATGACGGCCGCACCCAGGAGCAGGAAGCCCTTGACGCCGAAGCGCTTCCTGAGCGGAGTCGCCGCGGCGACCGGACGCTCTTCTTGGGTGATCGCGGGCGCGCCGCCGGGATCGCTTGTCACACTCGCTCCGCTACGTAGCGGCCCTGCGGAGGTGCCGCGTCATCGTCTGTCATCGTCGTCCAGCTGGGCCAGGAACCGGGCAATCAGCCGCCAGCAGCCGATCGCTCCACCGGTGGTGCCGATCGCAAAGCCAACCAGAACGAAGATCGGGATAGTTCCCAGGCGCTGGTCCAGCCAGTAGCCGCCGAGAACGCCCGCCAGAACGGCGACTAGCAGAACGAACGCGATCTCGGAGAACAGGGCGATGTATGCGGACGCTTTTCCGAGGTCGTTCATTGTCTCCCTGGCAGGGCGCCGTGAGTGTAGCAGTCGACCTACTCAAACGCCCAACCTCGCGAAAGCGGCCCGCTGGAGGTCCAGCCCCGAGTCGCTAGAGGCTGTCTGTCGAATCCTCGGAGGCCGCGACCGGGGAATCCGGATCCCGCGGCGGTTCCTGCTCCGGCGGCCGATCGTACGAGTCGCGATCGAGATCCTCGCCGACCACGGCGGCGCCGCCGCCCAGTTTGGCGATCAGCAGCAGGACGAGGCCAAAGACCAGGACCAGTCCCATGAATGCGTACATCTGGTTCTTGCCGGATGTTCCCAGGGAGAGCAGGGCCAGCAGGACGCAGACCCCGTAGATGACCAGCACGGTGTTCCGATGCGACAGGCCCAGGTCGAGCAGGCGGTGGTGGATATGCCCTCGGTCCGGGGCGAACGGCGACCTGCGGGCAACGAGGCGCCGAACGATGATCCAGAACGTATCGATGATCGGCACGCCCAGCACGAGCGCAACAACGGCGATCTTGGCCGTTCCCAGGATCGAGAGCACCGCCAGCGAATAGCCGACCAGCATGATGCCGCTGGTCCCGGCGAAGATCGACGCCGGATGGAAGTTCCAGCGCAGGAAGCCGGCCAGGGCACCGGCCAGGACGAAGCAGAAGAGAGCCACGTAAGGCTCGACCGGGCTGGCGGTCAGGCTGATCACGCCGAGGGTCAGGGCGGCGATCAGAGCGATGCCGGACGAGAGGCCATCCAGGCCGTCGATGAAGTTGATGCTGTTGATCATGCCCACGATCCACAGCAAGCTCGCCACGACGGCCAGGGCGCTCGGAATGTCGGCGAAGCCGCTGGGGGTCAGAGGATCGTTGACCCGGGCGACGACCACTCCGAGGGCGACGGCGAAGCCTGCCAGCAGGATCTGGCCCACGAATTGCCAGCGGGCACGCAGCTGGAGCCAGTCGTCGAGGAACCCGAGACCCGTCGCCAGTACGGCGCCACCGAGCAGCGCCAGGCTCTGGGGCCTCTTGACGATCTGAGGCTCGTCGACGAAATGCATACCGATGACGGTGTTGGCGAAAAGGAGAGCGGCCGCCACGAGCACGAACCCGAGCAGGATGGCAATGCCGCCGCCCCGAGCTACGACCTCCTTGTTCACTCGCCGAGCCTCCGGCCGATCGACCATGCCGAAGCGACGGGCGAAGCGCGCCACGACCGGCGTCGCCGCCAGGGTGATCGCCCCCGCAACCACGAACCCGAAGAGCAGGGCCGGGAGGACCTGAATGGCGTGTTCGTTCAGGTTCATGGGGCGGCCTGGACGCCCGATCGACGGCCGGCCCGGGAGCCCGCCTTGGGAGGGTGGCTTGTCGTCGGCCGCCTCGACCTTGCTCGGGACTCCATCACCGTCGTAGGCACCGGGCGCACGGCCAGGGAGACGCCGCATGCTGAGCGCGAGCAGCTCGCCGTCGCTCAGTCCTCCGGAAGTCCCGGAACCGGGAAGCGTGAGCAGAGGTCGTGGACCAGTGCGGCAAGCTTGGCCTGCTCCGAGGGGTCGTCGCGGGCGACGATGGCCTCCACGATCATCTCGCCGATCTGACGCATCTCCGGCTCGCGGAAGCCGCGGCTCGTCGTCGCCGGGGTGCCGACTCGGATCCCCGACGCGATATTCGGCGGGTTCTTGTCGAAGGGGATCGCGTTCTTGTTGACGGTGATGCCGATCTCGTCGAGGAGGTGCTCGGCTTCCTTGCCCGTCACGCCGAGCGGCGTCACGTCGACCAGCATGAGGTGGTTGTCCGTGCCGCCGGATACGACGCGGGCGCCTTTGACGGTGAGCGTGGCTGCCAGGAACTTGGCGTTGGCGATCGTCTGGCGCTGGTCGTCGCGGAACTCGTCGGTGGCGGCGAGTTTGAGGGCCACGGCTTTGGCTGCGATGACGTGCATGAGCGGTCCGCCCTGCGTGCCCGGGAAGACGCTCTTGTCGACGGCCTTGCCCAGCTCCTCGCGGCAGAAGATCAGGCCTCCGCGCGGGCCGCGCAGGGTCTTGTGAGTCGTGGTGGTGACGATGTCCGCGTGGCCGAAGGGTGTCGGATGGAGCCCCGCCGCCACGAGGCCGGCGATGTGGGCCATGTCCACGAAGAGCAGCGCGCCGTTGGCGTGGGCGATCCGGCCGAGGCGCTCGAAGTCGATCGTACGCGGGTAGGCGCTGGCGCCGGCGACGATCATCTTCGGCCGGACCTCGGCTGCCTGCTTCTCGAGGGCGTCGTAGTCGATCTGCTCGGTCTCGGGCGAGACGCCGTAAGCATGGACCTCGAACCACTTGCCGCTGAAGTTGACCGGCGAGCCGTGAGTCAGATGGCCGCCGTGGGCGAGGTTCATGCCCAGGATCTTGTCGCCGATCTCGATCACGGACAGGTACGCCGCCATGTTGGCCTGGGCGCCGGAGTGAGGCTGGACGTTGACGTGCTCGGCGCCGGGGAAGAGAGCGAGCGCCCGGTCCTGGGCCAGACGCTCGGCCACGTCCACGAACTCGCAGCCGCCGTAGTAGCGCTTGCCAGGCAGGCCCTCGGCGTACTTGTTGGTGAGGGGCGAGCCCTGCGCCTCCATCACCGCGGCGAAAGTGTAGTTCTCGCTTGCGATCAGCTCGATCTTCCAGCGCTGGCGATCGGTCTCGCCGCGAATGGCCGCCCACAGCTCGGGGTCGACATCGGCCAGCCGGGCCCAGGCGATTCCCTCTCGACGCGCGATCGTCATGCCGACTCCTTGCCCGGCCCAGCGCAGGCGGCGCCACACCGTCCTCTTCGAGGTGCGCAGAACCGGGTCGAGCGTATTGTCGCCGAAGCGGGCGGGCGGCGTCGGGCCCGCAACAGCCGAGGGATGAGTGGCCGTTCCGCCGAGGCGATCAGACGCTATGGGGCAGGCCCGCTTCGCCGAGCGCCGCAGCCAGATCGGCGCGGGCGATGGCGCCGGCGCGCAGGATTCTCGGTAGTTCGCCCGAGCAATCGACAACGGTGGACGGGATCCCGCCGCGGGCCGGCCCGCCGTCGAGGACGAGGTCGATGCGAGAGCCCAGCTGGGCGAGGACCTCCGATGCGCCTCGGGCGTCGGGTTGGCCGGACAGGTTAGCCGAGGTGACGGGCAATGGACCCAGAGCGCCAGCCAGGGCCCGCGGGCAGTCATGGTCCGGAATGCGCACGCCGATGGTTGGAGCCCCGCCGGTCAGGGCCGCGGGAAGCCGAGCACCGGGCGCCCGCGCCAGCACGAGAGTCAGGCCACCGGGCCAGAAGCGCTCCGCGAGCACTCGCGCCGCCGGCGACAGGATGCCGAGGGTACCGGCCTGCTCGATCTCCGCCACGAGCAGCACGATTGCCCGGTCGAGCGGCCGGTCCTTGGCCGCGAAGAGCCGTGGCAGGCCATCCGGGGCGTCCAAGGCGACACCCACCCCGTAGACCGTGTCTGTCGGCATGGCGACGATTCCGCCGGCCCGCAGGACCTCGATTGCCGCCGCGCGCCCCGAGGCGTCATCGGGGAGCAGACGGGCCCGCCCCGGCGACCGGCCGAGGCGCTTCATCGCCGCTCGACCTGCACTCCGGCAGAAGCGCCGGTCGCCGGCGCCCGCCACCCGCGCAGGGCGATCCGCTCGATCATCTGCGCGACCCCCTCGTCGGCCACCGGCGGCGCCACGAACCGCGCCACGGCCTGGACCGCAGCGGGAGCGCTGGGCATCGCCACTCCATGACCAACCTCCGCGATCATCTCCAGGTCGTTGTACTGATCGCCCGCCGCCATGCACTGCCCCAGGGGCACTCGCAGCCGCCGAGCCAGCCAGCGGATCGCCATTCCTTTCGAGACGCCGGGCGCCAGGAACTCCAGGAAGCGGGGGTGGCTGAGGGTGGCTGAGGCCCGACCGGCGAAGTGAGCCCGCGCCTCGTCCAGCATCTCCAGCGAATGTTCGCCCTCCCCGATCGCCACTACCTTGGTCACGGGGCGGAGAGCTCTGGCGGCAATGTCGGGCACGGTCCGAAGCCTGTCGCCGACGAAGAGGCGGTATTCATCCAGGCGAGACTCGTCCGAGGCAACGATCATCCACTCCAGGTAGTTGAAGTGCGGGATCAACTGCCGCTCCTGGCACCAACGAACGATCTCGACCGTGACGGCGGGAGTCAGCGGCCGGTGGTACAGGAGCCGACCCGGGCGCCTCGATCCCGAGGTCGGCATCGCTCGGACCAGGGCTCCCTGCTGGGCGACGAGCGGCCCGGTCAGGCCGAGTGCCTCCGCGAATGGCATCGCGCTGGTGGCCATACGGCCGGTGACGAGCGAGACGGCGATCCCCCGCCGGGACGCTTCGCGGACGGCCGCGAGAGTGCGCTCGCCGATCACCAGGTCTTCGCCGACGAGGGTGCCGTCGATGTCCAGGGCGATCAGTCGTATCGGGAGAACCGGCTCGATCACCCGCGAGCCTCCCAGCCGGTCGAGCGCTCGACGTGCGCCAGGCGAGGGTTGCCCGAGAGGTCCGGCTGGATCCGGCACGACCACTCGCCTTCCAGCGCTGCCACTGCCTCCCCGAGCGCGGGCCCCTGGTCGAAGCCGATTTCGAGGAGCGCCACGCCGTCGGAAGCCAGGGCCGACGGCAGCTGCTCGAGCAGTCGCCGCACAACGGCCAGCCCGTCGGGCCCGCCATCGAGCGCCAAACGCGGCTCGAAGGAGGCCGCTACCGGCAGCCGGCCAATCTCAGCGGAAGGGATGTAAGGCAGATTCGCCAGGACGACGTCGAAGGGAGCGTCGGCCGCCGGCACAAGGTCGGCTTCTGCGAAGACGATGGCGTCGGCGGCGGAGTGCGCGACCGCGTTCTCCCGAGCTAGGTCCAGAGCGTCGGGCGAGCTGTCGACGGCCAGCAACGAGACCTCGGGGAGCATCTGTCGCGTGCGCAGAAGAGTCGCCAGTGCGACTGCGATCGCGCCCGAGCCGGTCCCGACGTCGATGACGCGAACCTGCGGAGTGCCAGCCGGCCTTGGCGCCGACGTGAGTCGCCACGCGATCTCCCGCTCCGCCTCGGAGACGAGCAGTTCCGTCTCCGGCCGGGGAATGAGCGCCCGCCGGTCCACGCCAAAGGCCAGGCCGTGGAACTCCTTGAGGCCCCGAATGTAGGCCACCGGCTCGCCGGCCTCGCGCCGGACGATTCCCGCCTCGTACGTCGCCGCCGCGTCCGTCCCCACCGGAGCTTCGGGATGGGCCAGGACCGAGGTGCGCGCCGCGCCGACGGCCCAGCCGAGCAGCAGCTCGGCATCGAGACGGGCGCTCTCCGATCCCGAGGCACGAAGTCGTGTCGTGCCGCTCGCCAGGAGGTCGCCGATCGTCGCCACGCCGATGCCCGCGACTACCGCCGCACTCGGGACGCGCCCGAGTTCGTCACGACTCCGAGCCCTCTGCGAGCAGCCGCAGCTGCTCGGCCTGGTACGAGGAGCTGAGCGCGTCGATCAGCTTCTCGATGTCGCCGTCCATGACGCCGGGCAGGTTGTGAAGGTCGAGCCCGATTCGATGGTCGGTCAGCCGGTCCTGGGGAAAGTTGTAGGTCCGTATCTTCTCGGATCGGTCGCCTGAGCCGATCATGCTCCGCCGCAGCGCCGATTCCACCTCCGCGGCCTTGGCCCGCTGCCGATCGAGGAGCCGGCTGCGCAACACGGCCATGGCCTTGGCCTTGTTCTTGATCTGCGACTTCTCGTCCTGGATCGCGACGACTATGCCGGTCGGCTTATGGGTGATCCGGACCGCCGAGTCGGTCGTGTTGACCGACTGACCGCCCGGGCCGGTGGACCTGTAGACGTCGACTCGAATGTCGTTCTCGTCGATGTGGATGTCGACCTCTTCGGCTTCCGGCATGACTGCCACGGTCGCGGTCGAGGTGTGGATTCGACCGCTCGACTCCGTCACGGGGATGCGCTGGACCCGGTGGACTCCGGCCTCGAACTTGAGCCGGCTGTATGCGCCGCGGCCGTCGATCTTGACAATCGCCTCGCCGATGCCGCCTATGCCGTTCTCCTCGGCATGCAGGATCTCGGCCTGCATCCGGTGCCGCTCGCCGTAACGGAGGTACATCCGGAGCAGTTCCGCGGCGAAGAGCTTGGCTTCGTCGCCGCCGGCTCCGGCCCGGATCTCGAGGATCACGTTCTTCTCGTCGGCGGGGTCGCGCGGGATCAGCTGGAGGCGCAGCAGCTCGATGAGCTCCGTCTCGCGGGTCTCGAGCCTGCGAACCTCGTCCTGGGCCAGGTCGTGCATCTCCTCGTCGCCGCCGTCGCGCATCTCGAGGGCCTCGGCCAGCTCCTTGCGAGCCGCCAGCAGCTCGCGCCACGCGGATACGGCCGGCTCGAGCTGGGCCAGCTCCTTTCCAATGCGCTTCAGCGCTGCGGGGTCGGCGGCCGTCTCAGGTTGGGCGAGCTCGTTCTGGAGGGCGTCGTATCGGGCAGCGATCTCGATGAGCTTGGCGTCGATCACGGTTTCGGTCCGGGAGATCCGGCCGCGTCGTCTTTTGTGCCGCCCAGATCCAATTCGATGGGCCGTGACGCGAACTGCGTGCTGCCCTCGGGGATCTCGCGGCCGTCGGCTATCAGTGCCCGCTGGAGCGAGACGATGGCGACTTCGATCATCCCGTCGGTCGGCTGGCGAGTGGTGATCTTCTGGACCCAGATACCCGGCGACCACAGCCACCGCACCACGGCATGGCTGCGATGCCGGGCGCCCAGCTGGAGGATCTCGTAGCTGACGGCGGCGATGACCGGGACGAGGACGACACGCGAGACGACCAGCCACAGCGGGGGCAAACTCCCGACCACGGCGAAGGCGAGGATCGAGACGATCAGCACGACTACCAAGAACTCGGTCCCACAGCGAGGGTGGGCGGTCGGGTACCTGCGGGCCGCGTCGACAGTCAGCGGGTCGCCGGCCTCGAGAGTGTGGATCGACATGTGCTCGGCGCCGTGGTACTGGAACGTGCGCCGAACGTCCGCGGCTCGGCCCACGAGCATCAGGTAGCCGATGAAGATCGCCACTCGAATGACGCCTTCGGAGAGCTGGAAGGCGAAGCCCTGACTTACTCGGCCGACGGTGGCCTGAGCCAGAAAGAGCGGCAGCAGGAAGAAGAGGCCGATACCGAGCACCAGACTGAACAGCAGCATGCCGCCGACCGCCACCGAGTACCCCTTGCCGAGGCCGCGGCTGGAGCCGCTGGTTGCGGCGGACGAGCCTCCCGGCGCGTCCGGGTCGGTGTATCCGGAGTCGTGGCCGGCCGTCGCACACGCGATCGCGAGGGCCGGCGCCAGGAGCAGCGTGTGCAGGATGGACCCCGTCCCAGCGGCAGCCTGGCCACTCTTGTCCGCGCCATTGCCCGTGCCGTCGCCCGCGCCGTCGTCCGCGTCCTCCAGGGCCAGGGCCTGGATCGTGGCCGACCGGACCAGCCAGCGTGTGCCGGTGACGAGGGTGTCGTACAGGACGACCAGGCCCCGCAGGAACGGCAGCTTCAGCGCGCGGCGAGCGCGCAATCCCAAATCCAGCCGTTCGGTCGCCCAAACGATGGAACCGTCTGGGTGGCGGAGTGCAACCGCGAGTGCTTGCCGGCCGCGCATCAGGACACCCTCGATGAGTGCCTGGCCGCCGTATTGGTAGCTAGCCATGGGGGAAGTCTAGCCTCTGGGTCGCACGGCGCCGGGCCGCTTCATGAGGATCGACCGCCGAACGTCGCGTGCGACACCGCCCGCGCCGCGAAAAGGGAGGCCTGTCGAAGGATCGGCTGGCCCAAGCGGCGGTCCGGCGGAGCCGGGCCTGGCGCGGGTTAGGCTCGCTCGGCGCGCTCGAGACGCCGCTGGAACCGCTCGACCTGGCCTGCCGTGTCGATGATCGTTTGCTTGCCGGTGAAGAACGGGTGGCAGTTGCTGCAGACGTCGACTCGGAGCTCCGACCTGGTGGAGCCGACCTCGAAGACCGTCTTGCACGAGGCGCAGTGGACCGTGGCCTGCTGGTAGGTGGGGTGGATCTTGGGCTTCATTCGTTACTCCAGGCGCCTTCCGCACGGTTCTCCGCCGGTGGTCGTCGGTGGCGCGATCGGCGTCCTGGCGCCGTATCGCAAGGTTGTCCCGCTGGCTACTCGCCGGCCAGGGCTTCGACTCGAATTCGCTTCTTGTGACGGGTCTCGTGCTCGATGTGGACGGTTCCGTCCACCGTCGCGAAGACGGTGTAGTCGTGGCCCAGGCCTGCGCCCTCGCCGGCCTTGAAGGTCATTCCCCGCTGGCGGACGATGATGGAGCCGGAGGTGACGAACTGGCCGTCGCCGGCCTTCATGCCGAGTCG
>DATEXG010000068.1:0-2229 GCA_035257225.1 Candidatus Limnocylindrales bacterium | reverse complement strand
GCTGCCGAGCGACTGGAGGTCCCGGACGACCTCGCGGCGGCCTTCGAGATCCGTCCGCCGGCCGCCGTCAACTTCGCGGCGTTCCCGCCATCGGCGCGCAAGATGCTGCTCGGCTGGGTCGCGGTCGCGCAGCGCCCGGAGACTCGTTCGGCGCGGATCGAGAAGATTGCGGAAGCGGCCGCACGCAATGAACGTGCCAGGGGCTGAAGCCGGGTCCAGCTTGACCCTTTACGATTTGCGGACCCAACCTCGGCCCGTTTGAGGACCGTCACACCATGAGCGCTCATCTTCCCGCGGCCGGATCGGCATATGGCTGGGGGGCTCCTCCAGGTCGGCCGGCGGCGCCCGGCATCGGTGTTGACGCCCGGCCGCGCTGGGCAGGAACGATCGCCGTCGCCGTCATCGTTGCCGGCGTCGTGTTGGGCGGGATCGCCGCGGACAACGCAATCCCCGTGCCGAGTGCAGGGCGGGTCGCGATCAGCCAGCCGGTCTACATGACCGCCGCTCCGGGCTGGGTCACGACCACGGCCGTGGGGGAGATCACGGACGGACTCGCGCTTCAGAACTCGAGCGCCCTGCTGATTGCCCAGGTCCTCAGCACCAACTACGACCGCGATGCCCGGCAACTCCTCCAGGCGTCGGAAGCCAGCTTCGGGGCCGACGCCGCCCAGATCTCCTTCGGCGGTGAGCGCGACGTCGTCCTGAACGGCAAGGACGCGAGCGAAGTCACGTTCTCGGCCCTGGTCTCCGGCGACGGAGGCTCGGGCATGCTCGACGGCGAGCTGGTATGCCTGGTTCTCCCGTCGGACGGTAGCGGCTACGCGGTCTTCATCCAGGTCGCCGCGCCCCAGGGAGACCTCTCCTCCATCACCGATGACGTCGACGCCATGGCCGGCAGCGTGGAGCTGAGCCAGTGAGCGCTCAGGCCGTGCGAGGGTTGCCACGGGCTCCGAGGTGGGGCTTGAGGGGGACGTTCGTCCGGCCCCGCCAGCCCGCCTATTGGCTCTTCGTGATCCTCTTCCTCGTCGGGGGCGACAGGAGCCTCGGCATCCAGCTGACCATGGCCCAGCTGCCGTCGGCGTTCCTGATGAGCTGGGTGCTGGTCCTCCTGTACGCCATCCCCGTGGCCTTTCTGGTCTACCACCTCGACCTGTTCGAGCGCGAGCCGATCGCCCTCGTAGCTGCCGCCTTGATCTGGGGTGGTGTCATCGCGACAGGCCTGGCGGTCTACGCCAACGATGCCTGGAGCTCGGTCGTGGGCAAGGTGGCACCGGACGTGGCGCTCGACTGGGGCGCGGCGATCGTGGCTCCGCCGGTGGAGGAGACGCTCAAGCTGATGGGCGTAGTGCTCCTCTTCCTGATCGTGCCCGAGGAGTTCGACGGGGCTCTCGACGGCTTCGTCTACGGCGCGATGGTGGGCCTGGGCTTCACCGTCGTCGAGGACACGATGTACTTCCTGATGCCGGTCCTCTCGAGCGGCGTCGACCAGACCGGCCCCGTCTTCGACACGTTCTTCATCCGCATCATCGGCGGCGGGCTGTACGGCCACGTCCTATTCGCGGGCCTGACGGGGACGGGCTTCGCCTACCTTGTGACTTCGAGGGCGGTCCTGAGCAAACGGATCGCCGGCTTCGGCGGATGCTTTGCGGCGGCGCTGGCGGCCCACGTGTTCTGGGATTCGCCCATCCTCAACGACGTCCTCGCCAACGGCGGCGCTCCTCCGAGCCAGCCCCAGATCATCCTGTGGTCCACGCTCAAAGGCCTGCCGTTCCTCATCCTGCTGGGCGTCCTCGTGGTGATGGCGACGCGAAGCGAGGAGCGGTCTTTCCGGGCCATCGTCTCGGGCGAGCCGAATGAGAGCTTGTTCGCGGAGCCCGAAATGCGAGCCCTGGGCAGCCTGTGGACACGACGGTCGGCTCGAGCCGAAGCCGGCCGAAAGCTCGGCCCGGCGGGCGCTCGACTCATGGGCGAGCTCCAATCCGCCCAGATCGACTACGCCATGGTTCGAAGTCGAAGCGAGTCCGCGGCCGACCCGGCCCTCGAACCGCTACGGCAGCGCATCCGCTGGATCAGGGCCCGGATGGTGCCGATCTCGGGCGCCCCGTCCGCTGCCGCGCTCCCCGGTGCTCCGGCCGCCTCAGTTCCGGACTGGTCGCCGACCCACTTCGTGCCCGCCGGCGGAGTGGCGGCCTGGGCCGCCCCGGATCCGTCGCAGCCGCCGGTCGCCGG
>DATEXG010000067.1:0-6902 GCA_035257225.1 Candidatus Limnocylindrales bacterium | reverse complement strand
GGTTCCTTCCCAAGCCGGCGAGCCATCGCCTGCGTCATCGGCGCCGGGCGGGCCTGAGTCCGAGCCGGCCGAGTCCCAGCCGGAACCCGCTCTCCGCGCGCCCACCCGCGCGCGTCGCCCCGGGCCTCGCACCCTAGGAATCGTGGCGGACGACAGCCTGCCGGAAGCCGCCCGGAAGGTCCTCCGGTTCCATTTCGCCCGGATGCAGAACCGGGAGGCCGGGACCCGCAACGGCGGCGACGCAGAGGACCTGCACGACATGCGGGTCGCAGTCCGGCGGATGCGGGCGGCCTGGCGGGTCTTTGACGACGCTTTCAAGCCGAGCCGCACCAAGCGCCTGAGGCGGCGTCTGGAGAGCCTATCCGACAAGCTCGGCTCCGTGAGGGACCTCGACGTGCTGACGCAGGGCCTGGAAGCCTATCGCCTGGGCCTGGATCCCGAGCAGCAACCGGGCCTGGACCCGCTGCTGTCGGTGTGGGCCCGGCAGCGTTCGTCTGCCCGAAGACAGCTCATCGAGGAGCTCGACTCAGGCGGGTACTCCGCCTTCGTCCGCGAGATGGAGGAATTCCTCTCGGCGGGCTCGAACGCGGCCGCCTCCGTGCCCACTCCCACGATCCCCCACCGAGTCAGGGACACGGCACCGTCCCAGATCTGGGCGGCCTACGAGACGGTCCGGGCCTATGAGCTGGTCCTGCCCTGGGCCGACATCGAAACCATCCACGAGCTACGTATCGCCACCAAGTGGCTCCGCTACACGCTGGAGTTCTTCGGCGAGACCCTGGGCCCGGACGGCCCACGCCTCCTGGGTCGCGTGTCCGCCCTGCAGGATTTCCTGGGCGATCTTCATGACGCCGACGTCGCCGCCAAGCTCGCCCGAGACGTGCTGGTGGCCCGGGCCGGCGAACTGTCCCGAACGGAGACCGAGGCGATCGGCGCGTACCTCCACTCCCGCGAACGAGAGCTGGTGCGGCGCCGTCGTTCGCTCGGCCCGGTCTGGCGCGCGGTCAACGGGGCCCCTTTCAGGCGAGCCCTGGGGAGAGCCGCCGCAGCTTTGTAGCGCGACCGGAGCAGCGCCGCCCTCACGGGCGCGGACGGCCGCCGACCGTTCCTCACGGCCGTTAACGCGGGGTTCACGGGCCGATGACCTCGCCGCGGCAACCTGCTAACCATGCCGGCATTCGCGTCCAGTCCAGACAGGATCACGAGGCGGTCCAAAGCGCGTCGGCAGCATCTCCCCCAACCGCCGGCTCAACCACGGACAGTTCGGGCTGCGTTCCGACTTGCCCACGTGATGCCTGCCAATGAGGGAAGAGGAGAGCTATTGAAGATGTCCGCACTCGACCCGCAGTACGTCACGCCACCGGTGCTCGCCGAGGGGATCGCTCTGGTGCGAGCGCAGCTGGCTCCCATCCGAAGCCGCAGCGCGCTGCTGGATTCGTATCGTCGCGAGTCGCTCTGCCGGCTCGCCGGCCCCGCCCAGGCCACCGGCTCCGCTACCGAGGTGCTCGACCAGGCGTACGCGATGCGCTGGCTGGAGCTCGAGTCCGACTCACCGATCGCGGAGCCACAGCTCGATCCCTCCTTCGAGCAGGTGGATGGATAGCCCCACGCCGGCGCATCCGGCAAGGGCCCGCGCTCCTCGACCGGAGACCAGGCCGGACTACACCTCTCGGGCTCTGGCACTCTGGCCGCGCCTCGAGCCTACGCGCCTGAGCCGGGTTCGCCGCGATCCGCGCCGAGTCGCAGCGTTGGTCTCGCACCGCACGATCCTTTCCAGGGAGTCGATCCTGGCCCTCCTGGGCGCGCCCCATGAAGCGGGCAAGAAGCGCCGCACCCGGAACTAGTGGGACCGGCTCCCCGCCGCGGGTGGAGTGCTTTTCGTGACTGTATGCTTGCCAGCCAAGAGGTACGGCGTCGCCGCGTTCCTCTTCCGTGGCCTCGTGCGATACCCGCACGCATCGTCGGATGCGGCGGGCCGCGCGGCTCGCCATGGCATGGACGGCGCACGATCTCCGGCCAGGGTCCAGAGTGCAGGCAAGCGACCGATTCGGTGCCCACGTCCATCGCGACGTCTTCGACCGGGAACTGCTCCTGGTCAAGGAAGGCGTCGTGCGCATGGGCGTCCTGGTCGAAACCGCGATCGACTCGGCGGTCGCCGCTCTTGGGGCCCGTGACCCCAAGGCGGCTGCGGCCGTGGTGGCAGGCGACCGAGCCATCAACGAAGCCCACGCCGAGCTGACGACCCTGATCGTGACCACGATCGCCACCCAATCCCCCGTCGCCACGGATCTTCGGTTCCTGATAGCCCTGGCTCACATCGCCTACGAACTCGAGCGGATCGGAGATCACGCCGCCGGCGTGGCGAAGCGGGTCGCCAAGATCGGGCCCATGGCCTCCTCCGCCGATTCGGGGCTCGTGACGATTGGAGAGCTGACCGGCGGCATGCTCCATGGGGTCCTTCGATCGCTCGTCGATCTCGATGCCAAAGAAGCTCGCGCGATGGCCGGACGGGACGACGAGATCGACCGCCTGTACCACTCCTACTTCGAGCGGGCGCTGGAGCGCATGAGAACCGACCCTGCCTGGGTGGACACCGGAGCGCACCTGCTCTTCGCCGCCAAGGACCTGGAGCGCATCGGCGACCGCGCCACGAACATCGCCGAGGAAGTGGTTCTCTTGTCGACCGGCGAGGTCGTCGACCTCAACCCCTGACCCGCATCGCACAGTCCGGCCCGCACAGAGCCGGCGGCGTGCGATGATCGACGTGTGAGAACGCAGCCATCGATCCAGTTGCACCTGCTCCGGCACGCCCATGCGGGCGATCCACTCAAGTGGACCGGCGCCGACGAGGTCCGCCCGCTATCCGAGAGGGGTCGTTGTCAGGCGGAACGACTCGGCCTCTTCCTGGCGGAGACCGGCTTCGAGCCGGATGTGATCCTGAGCTCCCCGAAGCTCCGGGCCCTGGACACGGCCCGGCTGGTGGCGACGCCCCTGGGACTGCCGACCCGGGTCGTCGACGCGCTCGCCGGCCCGCTGGACCTCGACATGCTGGAGGAGTTGCTCGTCGCCTCGGGCAATCCGGTCCGGCCCTTGCTGGTGGGCCACGACCCGGATTTCAGCGTTCTTGCGGCCGAGCTCGTGGGCGTGGCGGACCTGGCGATACGCAAAGGGACGCTGGTGCGAATAGACCTCGACCGGCCGATCCGGCCCGGAGCCGGCGTACTTCGGTGGTTCGTTCCTCCCGACCTGCTCGCAACCCGCGATCACCCCGATTGACGCTCGGCAGGGGCGCGGTATGCTTCGCCGACGTCCCACGCGCGCCGGGATTCACGGGCGCGCCGCCGCGACGGTATCGCGGAAGGGAGACCGATGGCCAAGAAGCGCAACCGAAAAGGCGGCGGGAATGCCGGCAAGGATGAGGCGGCCGTAGCCCGGCGAGGCTTGCGGCGGCGTCTTCGCCGACTTGAGAAGATGCTCGCCGTAGCGGCGACGAAGGAGAGCCGGCGCGTTCGCAAGCTCGAGAAGGCCCACGTCCGGCGCCGGCGGATCGAGGCCAGGATCGAGACGGCCCGGCTGGCCGCGTCACTCGCTCCCGCCGCTTCGATCAAAGCTCCAAAGGCCCCACCGGTGAACTCGACTGGCGGCCCAGGTCCCAAGACCGTGGGGGCAAAGGCTGCGCCGGCCAAGACTTCGGCCAAAGCTCCGGCCAAGGTGCCCGCAAAGGCCGTTCGGGCAAAGGCCGCGCCGGCCAAGACTCCGGCCAAAGCTCCGGGCGCTACCGCGCCGACGACCCCGCCAGAGTCGCCGACAACGCCCTGAGGATCAGGCCCCGCCCCGCCTGCAGCGAACCCCCGCCGGGCCGGCTCGCCCACACGGTCGGTCGCTCACGCGGGCGCCACGGAATCGTCCTGCGGAGCAGATTCGGTCGCCTCGCCGGCTGCCCCTGACGCTGCACCGACGACGGCTCGCAGCGCCGCCACCGGGACGGCAAAGGAGAAGGTCGAGCCCTCGCCCTCCTCCGACTCGACCCAGATCCGGCCGCCGTGCATCTCGACCACGTGTCGCGCAATCGATAGGCCCAGACCCGTGCCACCACGACCGCGAACCCTGGCCCGGTCCACCTTGTAGAAGCGCTCGAAGATCCTGGCTATGTCCGCTCGCGGAACGCCGATCCCTGGATCCCGAACCCAGGTCACGACTTCGCCGTCGTCTTCGCGAACACCCACCACGATCTCGCCGCCGTTCGGACTGAACTTTACGGCGTTGTGGAGCAGGTTGATCAGGACCTGGCCCAGGCGATCCTCGTCGCCGCGAACGGGAGTGACGTGGTCGGGCAGCTCCAGGGCAAGGCGCAATCCCTGGCGCTCGGCGAACGGCCGCAGCCTCTCGGTTGTGGCCCGCGCGACACCGATCATGTCCACATCGTCGAGCAACAGGGTGGCCGTCCCGCTCTCGATCTTCGATAGATCGAGAAGCTCGTTCACCATCTGGATCAGGTGGCCGGTCTCCACCTCGATCTTGGCGATGCGGTCGCGGAGGCGCGGAGAGGCCGACTCGGCGTCGTGTCCGGCAGTCTCGGCCAGCAGGCTGATGGTCGTGAGCGGCGTTCGCAGCTCATGCGACAAGTTGTCGATGAACTCGGCTCGGATGCGCTGCAGCCGCCGGAGTTCGGAAACGTCTTCGAGGACGAGCCACACGCCCGACACCGGCGAGCGACGAGCGCGGACCGTGACCGTCGCCGCCGAGCCGGACCGAACCGTCAGCTCGCCGCTTGCCGACCCGAACTCCATGGCAGTCCGGGCCACTGCCTCGATTCGGGCGTCGACGAAGGCCTCCAAGGCGGAGCGACCGACCATCGTCCCCGGCCGACGCTCCAGCATCACGTGTGCGGCGCTGTTTGCGGACTCGACCGTCAGGTCGTCCCGAAGCCGGACAACCCCTGCCGTCAGCAGTTCGGAGAGGTACCCCGTGTCGTGGATGACCTGCTCGGCGTCCCAGCGGGCGGCATCGGCCGATTCGAGCGCGCCGCGGACACGTCGCTCTACGTCGTCGGCGTCGCTGGCACCGGTCGCATCGCGCAGACGCTCGATCGCCCGGCCACGAGTGATGGCGACCGCGAGAGCCCAGGCCAGCAGGATCGCCAGGCCGACGATGAACAGGATCGAAACCGCGTCCACAAGTCGAGCATGGCACACTGCTGTAAGTTCGGCAGACTCGGCGCGGCTGGCAGCCTGGGCCGTCGGCCGCTAACCTAAGCGAGTCCACCCTCGGAGGTACAGGTGCCGTCGTTTCGACTGATCCCGCGCGAGGAACGCTTCTTCGACCTGTTCGTCGAGGATGCGGCCAACGTCCTTGACGGCGCCCGCCAGCTGGAGACGATGCTGCGCACCTTCGACAACCCGGACAAGGGCGCCAAGAGGATCAGGGAGACCGAGCACAAAGGCGACGAGATCAGCCACGACATCGGCCGGCGCCTGGAGCAGAGTTTCGTCACGCCCTTCGATCGCGAGGAGATCCACGCCCTCATAAGCGGCCTCGACGATGTCCTGGACCTGATCGAGGAAGTGGCCGACACGTTCGTCCTATACCACATCGATGCGCCCACCAAGACCTCGGTCAAGCAGGCTGCACTGATCGTCCAATGCTGCGAGACGCTCCACCAGGCCCTTAGCAACCTGCGCGGCTTCAAGGATCTGGACAAGTTCGTCATCGAGGTCCATCGCCTGGAGAACGAGGGCGACCGATTGGCCCGCTCGGCAATTGCCAATCTCTTTGACGACGGCGCCAAGGCGATGGAAGTCCTCAAGTGGAAGGACATCTACAGCCTTCTGGAAGACACCATCGACAAGTGCGAAGACGTGGCCCAGATGATCGAGCGGATCGTCGTCAAGCACGCCTGAGGCCGCGAGCGGAATCTTCGGACGGGAGTTCGACAGCGCCCGCTGAGCTCAACGTTTACGCCGCCGGAACACGCCGTTAACGTTGCGCTGCGACATTCGGGCGATGACGCAGGCGCATGACCCCGTTCCGCAGGACGTCGGCGCCGATCCCGAGCCCGGCCGCTTCCCCTTCTCTCCCCCGACCGAGGGGTTTACCGGCTGGCTGGCCCTCTCCGACCCGGACGGCCCAATCGATCTAGCGCGCCTCTTCCCCGATGTCGACGTCCGGGTCGAGACCAGTTCGGCTGCCTTCTCGGAGGCGCTCTCGGTAGTCGAGCCGCGCCTTGTGGTGCTCATCGCGCCGCCGGCAGGACCGGGCGACCTCCAGCGTGTGGCGAGCTGGCTGGGAGGGCACGACGAATCGAGCGCGGTCCTTCTGAGCCCGCACCTGTCCGTGGCGGCCCGGCTGCACGCGCTCGAATTGGGCTTCGACGATGCCGTCGACCTCTCCTCAGACCCCATGGAGGTAGTAGGCCGGCTCTCGATCGCGGGGCGCCGCGGACCGGGAACGGTGCATCCCTCCGAGGACAGGATTCCGGTGGGCGAGGGCGTAGAGCTGGACCGTCGGGCCCACGCGATCCGTCGCGACGGACATCTGATATCGCTCCGGCCCAAGGAGCTGGCCCTGCTCGAGTTCCTGGCGATGCACCCCGGGCGTGCCTTCACCCGCGAGGAACTGCTCAAACACGTCTGGCACGACGCGGTCGGCCACGAGCGCATGGTCGATGTCTACGTCTTCTGGCTCCGCTCAAAGATCGAACGCGATCCGGCCGGTCCGGTCCACCTCGTGACCGTGCGTGGCTCGGGCTACCTGTTCGACCCGCCCAGGACGCCCGCCGCGGACCCGGCCGGTCACGACACGAGACCGGGTGGTCGGCCCCCGGGACCACCGAACGTTAACGAACTGCCAACACAGCGTTAAGCGCCGCCTTCGATCATCCGACCGGAACCTGGGAGCAGGTT
>DATEXG010000066.1:0-2710 GCA_035257225.1 Candidatus Limnocylindrales bacterium | reverse complement strand
TCGGCGGCGGCGAGGTACAGGCCCCTCGATGCCGCCACGGCCGCCTCCGATGGCGGCGCCGCGGCCAGCCGCGCCACCCGGTTGACCGGCGCCGACACGCCCTTGGCCAGTCCAAGCCAGCGACGTCGCTCGCTGGTCCAATCGCTCTCCCTGGTCTCGCGAGCTCGCTCGGCCTCGAAGACGTCGACCGCCTCCTCGGTGAGGAGCACCCGCCTGCCGTCGACCCGGCGGACGACGATCCGTCGCCGGCAACGCGGGCAGAGGCGCCCGCGCTCGGGCGCGGGATCGAGCAGCGTCGCGCAGTACGGGCACGCCGCGGGCGCGTCGCGCCGCGGCGCGGTGGGAGTCGCAAGCGGCTCGCCCGGCACCACGTCCTCCGAACGGGAGGTGGTCCCGTCGGTGTCCTCCGACTGAATCTCCGCGCGGGTGTTTGGTTCACCGCCCCCGAGGAGGCGCCTCAGGAAGCCGATCCCGTTCTCCGGTAGGTGCGGTTTGCCGACATCTCAGAGTACCGCGCGGCCGGGTCGGCGCGGGCCCGTTCCCGGCGCTGGCCGGACCGCGTCGGGCTCGAGGCGTGCGCCTCGGCCTGCAAGCTGAAGCTAGGCGGCGTTTCGCCGCGAGTCGCCCGACTCGGCCTCTCGCTCGGGCACACGCCAGCGAGCCACGAGGCGCCGCAACTTGTCCGACATGTCTCTCAGGCTACCGGCCGATGCCACGAAGCCCTGAGCGTGCTCGCTCAATTGGAGCGTGGCCGAGGAGACCTCCTCCGCCGCGGCGGAGTTCTCCTCGCTGATCGCGGCAATCGACTCGATGGCATCGTTGACGCGGAAGGCGCTGGCGCTCATCGAGCTTGCGGCCGCGTTCGTGGACTGGGCGATGGCGGCGATCGTATCCGAGGCGGACACGACGTTGGATGAGGCGGCGTCCATGGCCTCCACGGCGCTTGTGATCCGGGCCACGGCGGCATTGGACGCGGCCACGGCCAGGGCGATCTCCTCGAGCACGACCGCCGAGCGCTCCGCCAGCACCGAGCCGGCTTCGACTTCTCTGGCTCCCACCTGCATCGCGGCCACGGCCTCGGTCGTACCCTTCTGGACCTGGGCGATGAGAGTGGCGATCTCCTTGGTGGCGGCGCGTGAGTGTTCGGCCAGTTTGCGCACCTCGTCCGCGACCACCGCGAAGCCCTTGCCCTGCTCCCCAGCGCGGGCCGCTTCGATGGCCGCGTTCAGAGCAAGCAGGTTCGTCTGGTCGGCGATCTCGTCGATCGTCTGGACCATCGCCCCGATCTGGCTTCCCATGGCGCCCAGGCCGGCTACCACGCTGGCGCCGGTATCGACGGCGCTCTTGATCCGGGCCATGCCGGAGGCCGATTCACGGACCGTGGCAGCGCCCTTGTCGGCAGCCTTCCCAGCCGCGACGCCGGCGGAGTTGACCTCGTCGGACGCCGTAGACGCCTCGCGAATCGCCTGGGCCATCTGGCTGATGGCGTCGGCCTGGGCCTCGACGCTGGCGGCCGTCATCGCGGCACCCGACCCAACTTGCTCGATCACAAGACCCAGTTCGACCATGGCCGTGCTCGTTTCCGTCGAGGCGCGGGCCTGGTCCGCCGCACCCGCGGCAACCTGGTTGATCGTCTGGGCGATCTGGCCAGAGTTGAGCTCCGATTGGGCGGCCGCCTTGTTGACCTCGCCGGCCGAGTCAGCCACGCTTGATGCCGCGTCGCCCAGCTCGGTGATCATCTTCCGTAGCCGCGCGATCATGTATCTGAAGGCTTGGGCCAGGCCGTCCTGATCGGACCGGGTCCTGACCTCACGGGTCAGATCGCCGGCCGCAACACGGTCCGCCAGTGCGGCCAGTTCCTCCATATACAGGCGAATGCCGGCGAATGCCTCCGCCAGCCGTCCGAGCTCCCCGTGGCCGGAGAGATCCTCCACGTCATGCTGGCTGAGGTCGCCGACCGCAACGTGCGAGGCCTGGTCGATCACTATCTCGATCGGACGAGTCACAGACCGTGACACGTTCAGCGCCACGACCACAGCCAGCACGAGCACCACTACCGTCAACGGATTCAGGTGCCCGGCTG
This sequence comes from Candidatus Limnocylindrales bacterium, assembly GCA_035257225.1. GTDB lineage: Bacteria > Chloroflexota > Limnocylindria > Limnocylindrales > CSP1-4 > Fen-1039. Next base: position 627 of record DATEXG010000066.1, on the reverse strand, counting down.
CCAGATCGAGGCCCCCAACGGCAAGGACCGGCAAGACCGCCGTTGTGAGCAGCCGAGTGCGGATCGACCAGTTGCGCGGATGGCTCGGCTTGAAATCCTGCCGCTTGGGCAATCCGAACTCGCCGCGCCCGATCCGGGCGGGGACCTCCGCCGCGCCCAAGACCACGCCCGCCAGCGCAGCGCGTGCGTGGCCGGCAGCAGCGAGCGGCGCATTCATCGGTGACGCTCCCAATAGGGTTCGCAAACCGGGCAGGGGCTGACGTCCATCAGCAGAGGCGTTGCGCGGCATCGCCTCGCCTTCTCCGGCCGAACGGTTCCGCTTCGGTCCATCGTCTCGGTCCTGGCTCCCAAGTCTCGGTACACGGCCCAGTACTTCTATCAGGCCGTCAGGCTCCGCTCGTTCCGCACACACGTGGACGGGCGTGAGTTGGCCTCGGTTGGGGTATCGGCCGGAGTGTTTACCGGATACCTACTGCAAATGCAGTATTTCGCGCCGATCGAATGCCGGGATAGCGGCACGACCGGCCGAATATGTCGTATCGACCGACCGGATCCGTTGGCGCGATCCGCAGGCCCGGGGTAATGGCTCCGGGAGCGGCGGCGCGAACCAACGGCCGGCCGCGGCCG
>DATEXG010000065.1:0-4583 GCA_035257225.1 Candidatus Limnocylindrales bacterium | reverse complement strand
CCGGGCCGGCCGCGGGGCGTTGCCGGCGGCGTGACCTGATCGCAGCGCCGCGTTCCGAGCGCATGGCGTCGGCGTTCAGTAACCTGATGGCAAATTCCCATGCCAGGTGCCGCGGTGCTGAGTCTCCCTAGTCTCCAGTTCAAGCTCTTCGGGTTCCCGGTCGCAATCGGGCTCGACTTCCTGCTGATCGCCGTTCTGTTTGGCTCTGTGCTACCCGGCCAGTATCTGGTCATCTGGGTGGCGATCCTGGCCGTGTCGATCCTGGTTCACGAGTTGGGTCACGCCTTCGCATTGCGCCGCTACGGCATCACGCCTCAGATCCGGCTCTGGGGCATGGGAGGACTGACCACCTGGGGGTTCGGGCTGCCGCCGCGGAAGACGATCGTGGTCAGCGCCGCCGGGCCGTTGCTCGGCGTCGCGATTGGGCTGGCCGCCATGCAGGTTGAACCTCGGATGCAAGCCGGCTCGATGGCCGATTGGACGGTCCAGATGGTCGTTTGGGTCAACCTGTACTGGGGCCTGCTGAACCTGCTGCCCATTGCCGCCCTCGACGGCGGCAACATCACCACGAATGCGTTCGTGCTGGTGCTGGGGCCGAGGGGACGGGTGCCCGGGCTCATCTTCGTGGCCCTGTCGAGCCTGGTGATCGCTGTCATCGCGTTTGCGATCGGCTTCGTCTACCTGGCGGTGATCGTTGCGATATTCGCGCTCCTCAACCCGACGCCCTACCAGGAGCTGCGCCGCATCCTATCCACACGAACCTCCGCCTCGTCTCGAGCCGCGCCAGCGTCCCCCGGGATGCGGGCACGGGACGGACACGCGGGCGGCCGATCCGTGGCTTCCGGCGCGGTTGGGGCACGCCGAGTCTTCGGCGAGGCCTACGCGGAGACGCTGGGGGATCGGGCTCGTGCGGTGGACCTGGACGATCTGGAGACCCGTCCGGCGCCGCTCATCTCGGACGTGGCCGCGATGGTGATGCGCGGCGACGACGCGGGAATCGCGGCGCGCCTGACGTCCGAGGAGGACCCGCTCACGGTCCTCGCCATCGTTGCCAGGGTCGTGGACGGCAGGCGGCTCGGCGGGGTGCTGAAGACGCTGAAGCGTGGAGACGGGCGTGCCGCGGATGGACTGCTGAAGCTGCAGGTGGGCCTCTTCGCGCTCGGTCGGTTCGAGGATTCGATCGGCGCGGCCGGTGCACTCGGTGCCGACGGCAATGCTGCCAGTGCGTTGCTCGTGGCCCGCTGCGCGGCTCAAATGGGCGACCGCAAGCTTGTTCGCCAGGGGCTGGAGCGCGCGGTAGCGCTCGGCCACGTATCTCTCTCAGACGCGGCGCTGGGTGACATCGCTCGGGTGGGACCGGACGAGCGGGTGGCCGAACTGTTGACGAGGCTGAGGGCGACCCAGACCGCCTGACCGAGCAGCCTCCGCGGCGCGGGACGGAACCGTCCGCTGCTTCGTCAGTCTGTTCATGATGGAAGCGACCGTCGACAAGGGGATTGATGATGTGCTCGAGCTGGTAGGGGAGGCTCGCACGGACGAGCTTGACGAGACCTTCGCCACGCTCTACCGGGAGCGCTACCGCGATGTGTATCGCTACGCATTGCTGATGCTGAGGCGGGTCGAGGACGCAGAAGACGTCTCCGCCGAGGCATTCCATCGAGCCTTTGCTGCCTGGCAAGCTGGCCACGGACCGCAGGGCCAGGCCTTGCCGTGGCTGCTGCTCATCACCAGGCGGCTGGTCATCGATCGAGCCCGGCGACGGAGACTCCTGTCGTGGCTGCCGCTCGGGTCGCTGAGCCCCGCCCACGAGCCTTCCAAAGAAGCCGAGACCAGCCGGACGGAGTTCTGGATCTGGTTCGAGCGGTTCGCTCGTGAGCTCTCGCAGAGGCAGCGTGAAGTCTTGATCCTGCGCTACCAGCGCGACCTGGACGACGACCAGATAGGCGAGATCTTGGGGATTTCCCCCTCGGCCGTCCGATCGCTCGTAGCGCGAGCCTGCGCAGCCCTGCGCCGCAATCCGGAGATCTGGCGATGAACGAGAATCAGCATTCCGACGACGAGATCCTGGCTGGCGTGCGCCGCCGACTTGCGGGTGCCGAGCCGTTGATCCCACAGCCGCCGGCGTTGGAGCCGGACTTCACCGAGCCCGCCCAGGTCCGCCCGAGGGTGGTTGTGCGCAGCCGGCTTGGATTCGGCGGCTTCGCGCCGATGGTCCTGGTCGCGGCGCTCGTGGTGGTCGCCGTTGGAGTTGGCGTGGGAAGTCAGGCCTTGAACGGAAATGGACACGCCGGGGCCGGCGGGTCCATTGCGTCCCCATCCGCCTCGTCCCCTAACTACCCTGGGTTCGGCCTTTCCTATCAGCTGGTGCATCCGGCCGGGACCCAGGTGACCCCCGCCGAATTGGATGCTACCAAGGCGGTTCTCATCAAACGCGCTGAGTCCCTGGGGGCGACGTCGTATTCGGTCAATGAGGCGCCTCCGGATGGGATCACCGTCTGGTTGGAAGGCGTCACCGACACGGCGGAGGTTCGGACACTGATCGGCCAGACCGGACATCTCGAGTTCGTGCTGCTGCCGCCCGAGACCTACGGAACCTCTATCGCGCCAGGTCAGAAGCCGCTGCCGAGCACGGGCGAGACTATCGACCCGTCGCTGCCGGCGCAGTTCACCGGTGCGGACCTGGACCCGAGCCTGGTGTACCTCCGCGAGGACACCGCGACGGGCGGATCGGCACTCGAGTTCGGGTTCAAGGAGCCCGCGGCGTCCGCGTTCGAGACATGGTCCGGTCAACACATCAACGAGTACTTCGCGATCGCGCTGGACGGCCGGGCTGTCTCCGTGCCATACATCAAGTCACAGATCACCGGCGGGAGAGGCGAAATCGCCGGCGCCTTCACAGCGCAAAGCGCCGCGGAGCTGGCCACAGTTCTGCAATCCGGCTGGCTACCCTATCCGCTCAGCGAGGTCACCGAAACCGGGCCCGTCGGCTCGCCGGATGCAGGTTCGGGCGTGCCGGTCCCTTCGGGCGTGCCGACCGCACCCGGGCCCAACGGCTCGTCGTATGCCGACCCGACGGGATCCGTCCCTTCGGGCGCACCGATGCACTCGGGCGTGCCGACTGGAACGGGCGTGCCGCTCCACTCGGGTGCACCGAGCGCATAGCCTCACCCTCGGCCGTCTCCGGCTCGTAACCTCAAGCCCTCTCCAGGAGGGAGGGGCTTTCCGAAGCCACCGTGGCAGCCGCCAGCGTCGCCTCATCGGCGACCACGGCTGCCGCGGCTTCCCGGTCGGTGCTCCGGAACCAGGTCCAGAGCAGGGACGTGGCGATCGTGTACAGCACGATGATGGTCACGAAGTCCACGGCGAACGCAGCCGTGAACGAAAGCCAGGCGTGCAGCAGGCCGTAGTACAGCGGGGCGATCGTCCACCCGAGAGACCACAGCAGCGTCATCCCGGCGGACAGCGTGGCTCGCTCCGCCGGGGAGATGCGCTCCATCGCGAACGCATCGAAGATCGGGCTGCCGGCGTTCATCAGCGAGTTGCGAACGGCCAGGGCGATCACGACCGTCCACAGCACCGGCGAGAAGCCGAGCACGACGAGGAACGGGATGCTGGCTGCCTGCACCAGGACGATGGATCCGATACGACCCAACCGGCGGGCTAGGGCTGGCTGGGCGAGGATCGCCGCCGCGGTGCCGAGGCTGGTCACGGCGAAGATCGCGTTCACCTCGGTGAGGCCCAAGCTGAACTTGTTCTGGATGAAGACATTCAGGAAAGGGATCAGCTGGCCGGCACCCAGGGACGTCAGAAACCCCGGCAGCAGCAGCCGGAAGAAGAGGCCCCGATCCAGGATGACGATGCCGAACCGGCTTGCTCCGGCGGCCGGCGTTCGATCGGCCGGCGGCCTGTCGCTGGTGAGCAGCCACACGGTTCCAAGGGAAAGGACGCCCAGAATGGCGACTCCGGTCAGGAGGATCTGATAGGGAGCCGCAGCCGAGCCGAGGTGCAGGCGAGCGGCGATTTCGGGGGCCAAAGCGCCGCCCGCGAGGGCGGCCACCACGCCTGTGAGGAACCCTATGGCGGACCAGATAGCGAAGTACTCGTTGCGCTGGTCAGGCCGGGTGTGCTCGGCGATGAATGGGACCTGGACCACGCTGACCGCCATCGAGCCGGCACCGAGCGCGACCACTCCCACGAACAGCAGCGGCAACTGGCCGGGCAGAAACGCCAAGAGCGCGACCGCCACCAGGGCCATGCCCGCGGCCATCACGCTGCGCCGCCCGAACCTGTCGGAGAGCGCGCTGGCCGGGAAGGCCATCAGGACGCCTGCCAGCGAGTAGGCAGGCAACAGCCAGGCGATCGTCCACCCCAGTCCGATCGCCTCCAGGTAGAGGTTGAAGTCGATCCAGTAGAGGCTGATCGCCGCCCCAAAGACGACCGTCGTCAGCAGGAAGATGCGCGCGTCGCGGCTGAAGCCGGTGAAGCTGCGGACGTACCGCGAGATAGCGCCTGCCACTGTCTCCGAAAGACCTCTTGCTCAGTGGGCGGGGTCGAGAAGGTTGCGCTCTTCCTCGCACAGGCTA
>DATEXG010000064.1:0-14540 GCA_035257225.1 Candidatus Limnocylindrales bacterium | reverse complement strand
TGGAGACGATCTCCCTTGTCAGCTCCGCCGCACCGCGTCCTGGACGTTGCCCAGGCCCTGCTGCGCGCTACCTTGGACCTGCTTTGCCTTGCCCTTGGCTTGCTGCGACTTGTCGCCGGTCAACTTGCCGAGCCCTTCCTCAAGCTTGCCCGTGGCCTTGTTGATAGAGCCTTTGGTGCGTTCGCCGGTCATGACCGTATGCCTCCTGCTTGTGCAGCCATCTGCTGCGTGACCGAGCCGTACTACATCAGCGCGCCGGCCACAGTCCTTCGCGGCGGTCTGGGTGATCGTCCCGGCCCTCGTGCTGAGAATCGGTCGATCTTGAGCCGCTCGCGCTGCCGATGTCCGCAGCACGGACGGTCAGAGGATTCGCAGCACCAAAACGACGATGACGACAACAACGATCACTCCGAGGACACTCATGGTGCAATCCTTCCGAGGCTCCGCAGATCGCCTCGCCTGGCTGACGATCGCTCCTGCGAACCATCCATAGCGTATGGTATATGCTGGAGTATGTCAACGACCAACTCAGCTCGCTGCTAGGCAAGGCGGACGCCGATCTGGCCAGAGTGACGCTCACGAACGTGGTCACTACGTCCCCCCGGGTCTGGCCTATCGGCTGTTCAGCCTCAACGCGATTGCGGCCTTCTGGGTCGCCTACATCCTCACCCGGCCGTTCGGTGCCTCGTTCGCAGACTGGGCCGGCAAGGCGAAGAACCTGAGCGGACTGGGGCTTGGGACCGGGTATGTCAGCGTGGTCTTGGCCGTGCTGATCGTCATCCTGGTCGGCTACCTGACCGTCACGCACAAGAGCGTGAGCGACGAGCCCGAGAATGCCGAGACCGGCGGCCGTTAGCCTTTTCAGGAAGAGGCTTTCGCCTCAACGTGAGTTGGAGCGTCAGTCGTGTGTGGCTTGCGTACCTGAGTCGGTGAAAGTGCTGCCGGCAATCGGGCTGAACTGCCAGTCGTAGCTGTGGGCGTGGAGCGTCAGCTGGAGCACGCCGAAGGTGCCGGTGTTGCGAACCTGCGAGTTGGCCGCGGTCGTGCCGAACGGGTCAGGTGACGCCCCGCCGGTCCCAACGATGAACTCCCGGATGCCGGCCGGATCTACCTTGCCGACCGGGGACTGGAGCGCGAACCGCTCGTAGAGATGATCGTGGCCGTCGAGGATGAGGTCGGCGTGGGCGGCGTACAGGTCCTGCCACCAGACCGTGTAAGCAGTGCGCGACAGCAGGCCCGAGGTGAAGACCGGGATGTGCCACATGGCGATGATGTGCTTGCCCGGGTTGGCGGCGAGGTCGGCCCGCAGCCAGGTTTCCTGCGGCGAACCGGCACCAGTTCCGCCCACCTCGGTGCCCTGGCTGTTGAGAACGATCACGTGCCAGTTGTTGGCCAGGTCGTAGCTGTAGTAGCCCTGACCGGCGGGCCCGGCCGCTGCCCCGAAGTAGGCGTAATACGGGGCGCAGCCGGAGGTAATGCAGTCATGGTTGCCGATCGTTGCGCGCGTCCGATTGAGGAACGAGCCCCACGTCTTGGCGTAGCAGCTGGTGTACTGAGAAGCGGTGCCGGTCTCGTTTGAGTTGTCGCCCAGAGTGAAGACTCCCGCTGTCGGGAGGGCCTCGATCAGCTTGGCCGTGGCGCCGGCGTTGCCGATGATCGACGTCACGCAGATGTCGCCGGCGCCGATGAGGACAGGATCGCCGCCGCTTGTTGGCGTTGTCGTAGGAGTAGCGGTCGAGATCGGGATGGTCGAGGAGCTCGCCTTCGCGGTGGGCGTTGCGGCCGGAGGCGGCGTGGCGCCGGTGCCGCTGATCGTGACCGCGAGGGTCGGCGAGTGCGTCGACTCGCGGCTTGCCAGGCTCACGGCGGCGGCGCTTGGATCGACGATGGCGAGGTAGACGAACTCACCCGCAGTGACCGCAGAGGTGACGTCGATACTGGTCCACGTTCCGGCAGAGAACGCTCCAATCTTCGAAATCAGCGAGCCGACCGATGGTGCGCTGGCGAACGTGATGCCCGTCTCGGTCCAACCACCTGCCGTGGCGTCAACCCCGTAGCCCACGGAAGAGGCAGAGTTGGCATAGACGTGGAGAGTGGCCGACGTGACACTGCCGCTCAATGAGCGCAAATCGAAGGCCATGTAGCTCCGGACCACCGGAGATCCGTCGATTCGGAGCTGGACCGCCGTGCCGAAGTTCGTGGATGGCGCGGCGGAACTGACGTACGAGTCGGCCGATGGCACGACGCTGACGCTGGATGCGCCGGAAGCTGGTGCTCCACTGAAAGCCGCGGTCGCAAACAACGTCAGGCTGGAGGCGACTACCAGCAGGAGGGTTGGGCGACTCAGGCCGCGGTACCGGGTCGATGCCATAAGGGAGACTCCTATCGTTCCTTGCCGCGCCCGAGTCGCGCGCCCGGCCTCTGCGTAGGAGCCCAACCATAGGGGCCCAAACCCCACCCAACCACTACCGAACGGGCTGCTCAGTGAGGGTACAATCACCCGCCAACCGCACCGATTCGGGTAGGGGCGGATGAGTAGGCCATCAACCGCGACGCACCGATGCCGTGACGATCGCACGGGGCCTGCCCAAGGCGTTCGGAATCAATGAGGTCGATATGGTCGGGGCGAGAGGAGTCAAGCCGACACTATACGGGTGAAGGTCCGAGCAACCGCTGCGCAGGTTCAAGAGCGCCGAACATTCGCTTGATCCGACTGCCAGTAGGCAGAGAAGAGCGCCCACCACTCGTCAATGGGTTCGTCGCCGAGTTGCGGGTAGATTTCTCTCGCGAGGGCGGCGAAGGTGGAGGAAACGGGTCAGTATGCGAACCGCCCCGTCGGGTCAATCCGGCGGTCGCTGGCAGTGGCTCGCCCGCTGCGGCGCAGCTCTAGCCGGGGCGATGAAACCTGAACCGAAGTGCCCAACCGCTCGGATAGCGGTCCACAAGATGCAATGTGTCAACGCGCTCGGCAACCCGCTCCAGTCTTGCCGCCTGACCAGCCTCGGGCGCTCGCCTACCGCGCCAAACGATCGCCATCCCTTTGGGGCTCGTGCGGTTTAGCAGGGACCGACTCGAGCGCTTCTCGCAATGAGGGCACGGCTTATTCCCAGCCACTGCTGGGTCGTCACCCGCCTCTAGATCCCGGCGGACCTGAAGGCGCCAGTCTCGGGGTCGCTCGGCTCGCCTATCTGCCGACGGATCCCGGGCTACGATCCAGCGTCCGGCAGACTCGGCCCGGTTCGATGACTCAGACTTCTCGGCGTGCGTCTGCGGAGTGTTCTCGCCGGCTACTGGACCTCGCGCTCCAGCAGGACCGGCAGCGTCTTCGTCGCGAACGCGTTGTGCGCCATCAAATCCACGGTCACGACCCGCCAGCCGTCCTTGGCGAACTCGTTGAGGTGCTCCACTAGCTGGTCAAGGCGGGACTCGGGCTCGTCTCTCCAATTCACCTGTTCGACTTTGTACTCCATGCGCGCCATAGCCTCTTCCTTCCTGGGTGCTGCGCTCCATGACATCTCGCAGCCACGCGAGCCCTGTGATAGGGGCATCTCTCAGAAGCATAGGAGCGGAGCGTCAGACAGAAGATCAGAATACTCTCATAGTTTGCAAATCGCCTGTGCGGGTCGCGACGGTGTGGCAATTCATCTATCCGGCCTCTCCGCCAGGTTGACGTAGGCCTCGTGTCCTGGGCCCAGACTTGCGGAGCGATACCCCTATCGTGCCTGAGTCCGAGAAGGCTCCGGCACGTGCTGAGCTACGCGAAAGCATCAGCAACCTCGCCTTCCGTTCGCCGAGATCACCCTCTCTTGTCTAGAGTCCAGTTCGAGCCTCAAGGGCCTCCGGGTAGCGGGCACCCTGGATCTGGATCTTCGATGCGGCCTCTTCGATCTCTTGGAGATCTGTCGTCGTCAGCTCGACCGCGCTCGCGCCGACGTTCTCCTCGATCCGCGCCAACTTCGTGGTACCTGGGATCGGCACGATCCACGGCTTCTGAGCGAGTAGCCAGGCAAGAGCGATCTGGGCCGGAGTGGCGGCCTTGCGCTCCGCCATGGAGCGAAGCAAATCGACTATGCCCTGGTTCGCCTTGCGGGCTTCGGCCGAGAACCTGGGCACGATGTTGCGGAAGTCGTTCGGCGTAAAGGTCGTCTTCTCGTCGAGGGCGCCGGTCAGGAAGCCCTTGCCGAGCGGGCTGAAGGGAACCAGGCCGATGCCCAGCTCTTCCAGAGTCGGCAGAAGCGCCTCCTCCGGTCGACGCCACCACAGCGAGTACTCGCTCTGGACCGCCGTGACCGGCTGGACGGCGTGTGCCCGCCGGATCGTCGCGACGCCCGCTTCGGAGAGCCCGAAGTGCCGGACCTTACCCGCGGCGATTAAGTCCTTTGCCGTCCCGGCCACGTCCTCGATGGGAACGTTGGGGTCCACTCGATGCTGATAGAGGAGGTCGATGCGATCGGTTCGAAGGCGCCGGAGCGAGCCTTCCACGCTCTCGCGGATCACCTCCGGCCGGCTGTCCTGGACCTGCTGGCCGTTGGCGTCGACCCGCAGTCCGAACTTCGTGGCGATTACCACCTGGTCTCGCACCTTAGCCAGCGCCTCGCCGACCAGCTCCTCGTTCACGAACGGGCCGTAGACCTGCGCCGTGTCGAAGAAGGTTACGCCTCGATCCACCGCGGCCCGGAGGACGGGGATCATGTCAGCCTTGTCGGGGATCACGCCGTAGCTCTGGCTCATGCCCATGCAGCCGAGGCCGACCGCGGAGACTTCGAGACCCTGTCCGAGAGTTCGCTTCTTCATCTTTGACCTCCTACCGGCCAGTCATGTCGAGCGCGGCCTGCGGCAACCTGGCGCCCTGCAGGTCGATCTTGGAGGCGGCCTCGTCGATCTCACGCAATTCGTCAGCGGCGAGCTCGACATCCACCGAGCCGAGGTTCTCCTCCAGGCGGGTCAGCTTCGTCGTTCCGGGGATCGGCACGATCCATGGCTTCTGGGCGAGCAGCCACGCCAGGGCGATCTGGGCTGGAGTCGTGCCCTTGCTGCTGGCGACCGACCGAATGAGTTCAACGAGCCCCACGTTCGCCTGCATCGCATCCGGGGAGAAGCGCGGCACGTGTGCCCGAAAGTCGGTGCTGTCGAACTTGGTCGTCTGGTCGATCTTGCCTGTGAGGAAGCCGGCGCCCAGCGGGCTGAAAGGTACGAAGCCGATCCCTAGCTCCTCGAGCGTCGGCAGCAGATCCTTCTCGGGTTCGCGCCACCAGAGCGAATACTCGCTCTGCACGGCGGTAACCGGGTGTACGGCGTGAGCGCGCCGAATGGTCGCCGGCGCAGCCTCCGACATGCCGAAATGCTGCACCTTGCCCTCCTGGATTAGGTCCCTGACCGTGCCGGCGACTTCCTCGATCGGCACTTCAGGGTCGACCCGATGCTGGTATAGAAGATCGATAGCGTCGGTCCTCAGGCGGCGCAGTGACGCCTCGGCGGCGGCTCGAATGTGGGCTGGTTTGCTGTTCACGCCCGGGCCGCGCTCGCCCGTCGTCGGGTCGATGTCGAAGCCGAACTTGGTTGCGATCACGACTCGGTCGCGCACCGGCGTCAGCGCCTCGCCGACCAGCTCCTCATTGACCAGCGGTCCGTAGGCCTCGGCCGTGTCGAAGAGGGTGACGCCGCGATCCACGGCCGCCCGGATGAGGCCGATCATCCGGCTGCGATCGACCGGGGCACCGTACACACCTGTCATGCCCATGCAGCCCAGACCCAGCGCCGAAACCTGCAGGCCCTGTCCGAGCGTTCGCGTTTGCATCTTCTTTTCCTCCGTCAGGTCGTGAATTGGTCCGGTAGGACTGAGTGAATTCGAACGGCCGAATCCACCGCACCTTCCGGGCGGGACTGGGCCGTTCAACTCCAAACGGCGAATTCGGCAATCACACGCGCTTCGGTCAAAGACACCCAGATCCACCCTAGCCCTGGTCGCTCGGGACGCTCGTGGAGCGATCAGGGGTGGAGCGTTCCGAAGAAGACCTGCCAGGCCAGGGCCGATTTCGCGAAAAGGCTGAGCAGCATGTAGGCCCGCTCGCCGTACAGGTAGTCGCGCCAGGGGCCGATCTGCCGGTACTGCAGGACCATGTTGACGGCGAAGACGTCGAAGAAGACGAAGAGCGACACGAAAATCGCGATCACGAAGCCCGGGATCGCGGCTGCCCCGGGCTGCGTGGCGGAGAGGAGCAGGGTCACGAAGATGACCAGCCACGGAACGGCGCCGACGATGCAGCCGAAGACGTAGTGGAGCCACTGAGGACGGGCACGGCCCTCGTTGGCGATCTCCATGCTCCAGCCGAACATGATCATGGCCGCGTTCGCGCCGAAGATGGCGATCAGGGTGCCCACCTCCTGGACCCCCGCCAGGGCCGCGATGACCACGATCATCACGCTCGAGCTGAACGAGTACTCGATCCAGCGGAGCGGGTTCTGGCCGCGCGCGAGGTGAGCCTCGTACCAGCGGCGAGCCGGGAAGGCCATTGTGAAGTGAGCGATGGCGCTCATCAGGAGGAACAGCGCCACCGATGGCCCGATGGGCAGATCCCAGACAGGGCGCTGGGCGGTGACCAGATGGCGGGTCGCCTCATCGAAGCGCAGGTAAGTACCCACGACCGGCGACGTTACGACCGGGTTCCTGGCGACCGACAGGGCCAGAATGGCCAGGGCTTGGAGCAGGTGCAGCAGGGAGAGGACGGCGTTCCATCGGAACAGCGCGTTCGAGCGGTCGAGAGGGATGGCTCGCTGGAGGGTGATCATTGAAGTTGCCGCCAAATCCGCGTTCATGCTAGGCCTCCGGCAGCTTCTGGGCAGCTGGACCCGCGACCGTGACCCCTTCAGGTTAGCCTCGATCGGTCCCATCACGCAGCATGTTCGCGGGGCCGAGACGGGCGACCTCAGGCGGGCAGTCTCAGCGCGACGGGTGAACCCCGGTGCCGAACCAGGCGGGTAGGTGCTGCGAAACCGCCACGCTGACGTTCAAATGCGGCCACCGTTCGCCCGGATACCGAACTCGCCCGTAAGCGACCATCCACTCGTTGACGTCGTTGCCTTCGCGAGCCAGGCTCGTCAAGAGCCGCGTTCTCTTCGTCGACCAATTGCAAGGAAGAGCTGCTAACAGGCATCCATCAGGAGCTCGCGGAATCTCTTGACCCGATCATCGACGCAGCCATCGACGCTGGCCCAGGCTCGAGGTCTCGCACCGACCTGCTTAGTCGAATGGCGGGACTGATCGATGGACGGTGGGGTCGGTTCACCAGCTTCGCCCAGGCCAACGAGGCTGCCATGCGGACACTGACCGCCGCGACCGCATTCCGCGAACGTATGGAGGCTCTCACCGTCATCCTTGCCCCTACTGATGACATCGAAGGCCACATGCGGGCCCGACTCGCGCTCGACGCCCTGTTCATGGCCAGCGCCCGCGACCGCCAACTCGGCGGCACGCATCGAGAACGGATGAAGGTCGCTCTGTCCATGGCACTGCGACTGGTCGCCGACCGTCCCGCTGCCTCCTGATCTTCCGTGCCCGTCAGCAGTTTGGGGTGCTGCTACAAGGACGCCCTTGTTCGGGCTGGGCTCAAGGTGGGCGATCGCCTTCGGGCCGCAGACTCCACACCCGTCGTTAGGCGACTTCCAATAAGTCGAGCGGACGCATGGCGGGCGCTGGCCGACCGTCTGGCCAGCGATGACACCGGGTAGGCTGCAGCTACCCTAATGGTCGGGGCGAGAGGAGTAAGGCCGACGCTATACGGGTGAAGGTGCGGAGCGGGCGCGTGATGGCCGAGGTGCGCCGGGCGACGGCCTGATCTGCCGTGCCGCTGGATCGCAGGGGGATCTGCCGCACACGCGCTGACGCGCCTGAGAAGCTCTATCACCCGAATCGGCGCCCGCCTCCCTCTTTAGAGTGGGCAATGCGATGGGAGACCAAGAAGTGGTGTCGGTAGTTCTTGCGGAAAGGGACTCGGAGCTGGAGATCGGCGACATGCTGTCCGAGCACGGCCCGGTGCTCCTGGCGGCCGCCCGCCTCATAACCTTGAACGAGGCCGAGGCGCAAGACGTCGTCCAGGTCACGTTCGAGATCGCCCTTCGACGTGGTCACACGCTCCGGGATCCAGAATCGCTTCGCGCCTGGCTCCTGGTGATCGAAGCCAGAGAAGCGGTCCGACGCGTGCGTTCGATGCGCCGATTCCTGTCGTTTGGACCGTACGTCCACGACCTTGCCTCCTCCCAGCCGGGCCACGACCAGTCGCTGGCGTTGCGCGATGGCCTCAGAGCCCTACCCCGGCGTGTACGCGCCGCCATCGCTCTTCACTACCTGGAGGGCTATTCCGTGCGCGAGACAGCGGCGGCGATGGGCGTCAGTGAGAACACGATCAAGACGCAATTGAAGACGGGCTTGGCCCGCCTGCGAGAGGAACTACGAGATGAGTGACTGGCCGGCCGATCCCAGGCTCGATGACAGCCTGCGACGTCTTGTCGAAACGGAGCTGGCGGCCGCTCGAACCGACCTGGCCGGCATGTCGAAGAAGTCCGCGGCCCACAGAAGCCGAGGCGGCAGGACCGTCGCCGGTCTGGGGGCGCTGGCCGCGATTGCGATCGTCGCGTCCCTGGTCATCAGGGGCGGGACCACGCGCGGCCCCGGAGGTGGACCTGGCGCCAGCGAATCGCCCGTTGCGAGTGAGTCTGTCGCGATCGCGAGCTCCACCACCCCGGCCACGACCGGCATCGCGACCGTGGTGCCGGCTCTATCGCCAACTCCCGAGCCGTCCTCGATCAGTTCTCCTGCCTCTGGCACCTGGACCCCGACCGGCACCCTGACCACGGTGGATAACGGCTCGGCCACTCTGCTCCTCGACGGGCGCGTCCTGATCGTGGGCAACGCCGCGACATCACCGGAGATATACGACCCGAAGACTGGCAAGTTCAGCAGCACGGGTCAGGCCCTGAGGGACGGCAACGTCGCGACCGCGACGCGGCTCGCCGACGGCCGCGTCCTCTTCGTCGGAGGCAACAACGAGACAACGACCTTTGCGACGGCCCAGATCTACGACCCGGCGACCGGCAAGTTCAGCCCGACTGGCTCCTTGATCACAGGGCGCATGGGCAACACGGCCACGCTGCTCGCCGACGGCCGCGTCCTCATCGCCGGCGGATCGACGTTCAACTACGCGGTTTCACCCATGGCGGTGCCCCTGGCCTACCATCCCGGCGCAGTACCGAGCAAGATCCCAGAGAGGATGACGGGGCCGGCGATGCTTGCTTCCGCCGAGTTGTATGACCCGGTGACCGGCAAGTTCAGCCCTACCGGTTCGATGACCACGGGGCGCGAAACCGCCGCCGCGGTGTTGCTCGCCGACGGTCGGGTCCTCATCGCGGGAGGCGGCAACGAGGGTAGCGCCGCCGCCGCTTCCGCGGAGCTGTACGACCCCAAGACGGGCAAGTTCAGCGGGACTGGCTCGATGCTCGTCGCACAGTATGCGGAGAACGCAATGCGGCTCCGCGACGGACGGGTTCTCCTCTCCGCGGGCAACGACGGCAACGGGCCTGTCTACTCCTTGGAGATTTACGACCCCAAGACGGGCAAGTTCAGCTCGGCCGGCTCGATGGACACGAGCCGCGGTTTCTACACGGCGACCTTGCTGGCCGACGGGCGCGTCCTCCTCGTGGGAGGTTACGACACTACGGCTCCCAAGGGCGCTGGCTATCTCGCCTCATCCGAGCTGTACGATCCGGCGACCGGCAAGCTGAGCCCGACCGGCTCGATGAGTACCGGGCGTCTGGTCAACAGCCTAACCACCCTTCTCGACGGTCGCGTTCTCGCCGCCGGCGGAGTCGGCGCTGGCGAACCGGGGAACCTCTCGTCGGCTGAGTTGTACCAGCCGTAGGGCTCGTCTGGCACACGCTGCCCGCTGAATTGCGAATACCCGTAGGTGGTCGGGGCGAGAGGACTTGAGCATCCAAGTCCCACGCCGTTGATCGTCGTCTCCGCTTCAATGGCGGAGGTGCTCCGTGAGATCGCGTGACCATGAACGATCGACATCGACCGCCTGGCGTTCCCGCATCGTCGGCTCCGGCGAGGAAGCCCCTGAGCAACTTCTTGCCAACCCGCTCAACTGGCGCACGCATCCCGGCGCTCAGCGCGCAGCCATACGGGGTTCCCTCTCGAGCGTGGGCTGGGTCGCCCAAGTCATCGTCAACCGCACCACCGGCCACGTCGTTGATGGCCACGCCCGCATCGAGGAAGCGATCTCCGCGGGTGTCCAGAGCGTTCCCGTGCTCTATGTCGAGCTGTCGGCCGAAGAGGAGCGGCTGGTCCTTGCGACCCTCGATCCGATCGGCGCGATGGCCGAGCGCGACGATGAGCGACTGGCCGAACTCCTCGCCGACCTACAGGCCGACGATCCCGGGCTCCAAGCGCTCCTCGACAGCCTGGCTAGCCCGGAGCCTAAGATCGGCCTGACAGATCCCGACGACGTGCCACCAATGGCCGAGACGAAGATCAAGGCCGGAGATCGGTTCGCTCTTGGTGATCACCGCCTGATGTGCGGGGACGCTACGAGCCCAGACGACCTGGCCCGGCTGCTCGATCACGAGCAGGTCGATTGCATTTGGACCGATCCGCCCTATGGGGTCGAGTACGTCGGCAAGACCGCGCGGGCGCTGACTCTCGACAACGACGGTGAGGTCTCGGGTCCAGGCGTCTTTCGGGGCATGCTCGAGGCGGTGTCTGGCCGTCTCATCGAATGCGCACCCTTGTACTCCGCGGTCCCGGCAGGGCCACGCAACGCGGACTTTCGCGCCGCCTTGAGCGAGACCGGCTGGCGGCTCCACCAGGAGCTCGTCTGGGTCAAAGACACTTTCGTGCTGGGCCATTCCGACTATCACTACGGGCACGAACCGATCCTGTACGCCTACGCTCCCGGGGCTGGTAGGCCGGGTCGGGGCAAGCACGAGGGCTCTCGCTGGTTCGGGGGTAATGCCCAGTCGAGCGTGCTGGCCTTCGATCGACCCAGGCGCTCCGAGGATCATCCGACCATGAAGCCGACTGGGTTGGTCGAGGCCTGTTTGCGCAACTCGAGCCTGGCTCGTTCGGTTGTGCTCGATCCCTTCCTTGGGTCTGGCACGACGCTGGTGGCCGCTGAGCGTTTGGGCCGGCGGTGCTATGGGCTCGAATTGAACCCCCAATACATCGCGGTCGCCGTGAGGCGCTGGGAAGACTTCACCGGACGAAAGGCAGAGCAGATCTGATGACCGTCCGCAAGCCTCGAGCCAAGCCGCGCCGCTCGCTGCGTTCGCCCGAGCGAGAGCAGGCCATCGTCAACGCTCTGCGCGTGGGCAACACCCGCCGAGCTGCGGCTGCAGCAGCAGAAGTGAGCAAGGACACCTTCTATCGCTGGCTTGAGGATGCGACGTTCTGCGACGCGGTAGAAAAGGCGGAAGCCGACGCCGAGCTGCGCTTTCTTGGCGTCATCGCCAAGGCTGCCCCGATCCGCTGGCAGGCTGCGGCCTGGTGGCTGGAGCGACGTCGCCACGAAGAGTACGGACGCCGTGACCGCGTCGAGACGAGCATCGACATTCAGCGGGAAATCGAGCTGATCGCGGCAGAGCACGGACTCGATCCGGCCGCGGTCGAGGCCGAGGTCAAGGCCATGCTGAGCCGACAGTCGTAGCGATCCGACGGCATTCGCTGGCCCCATACACCCACTGTACCGAACGACGGCGGCTGGTACCGGCTTCTCAGGCGGCCGTGAGGGCACCGTGCGGCTGACTCAGCTGCCCTCCCTCTCGCTCGCCACAGGACGCCCGTGGTCCCTTGGGCATCAACACTATGGAACGATCGTGGCGAAGCCTCGGGACGTTCTCCAATAGGATCTGCTCGGCGGCTTGGTCCACGCATACGACAGACGCGCCGCATGATCGAATTCTGGGTTTCTTACCCCCACGCGCCACGGGCACCCGGGCCGGTCTCAGTAGGGCCGCCGCCGGTCCACCCAGACAAAGGCGATTGCGCCGCAGAACAACGATCCCAGCAGCAGGAGGCCAGACTCCAAGGCGATGGTCTGCCAATACCACTGCCCCGGGATGACGTACTGGACCTGCTGGGGCATGTGGCTCTGATCGATGGCCGGTCCCTGACACGCTACGCCGTTGTCGCCCATCTTCGAATTGTCCGGCGTGGCCGACGCACCCGGCGAGTTGGAGTCGGCAGGAGAAGTCGAGGGATTCGGCGTAGGCGTCGGAATCGGCGTGCACACCATGTTCTGGTTGTACCAGGCATTGACCTGAGCGTCGGTCACTTCCTTGCCGTCGATGAACGACTTGTAGTAGACGTACATGTCGGCGCTGCCCGGGCCTCCCGGGCCGTAGACGACATACCCCTGCTGCTGCTGGTCCTGCTGGACCTGCTCAACGGCGAACGGCCTCAGGACGAAGTGGGTCATGCCGGCATCCCACGCGGCTCTCACGAAGAAACAGACAACGAGCGCGATCACGACGGCGGGCATAGTCCGACCGAGAATGGTGCCCAAGGCAAAGGTCCCGGCGAACGCGGCCAGCGCCCAGAAGACATCGATGACGCCCCGGCCCAGGTAGTTGGAGAATGAGTTGTAGGGGTTCAGGCCGGGGTTCAGAGCGCCCTCCAGCACGTTGGCGGCCAAACCCACCGCGAGCATCAGCGACGCGAGAAGCAGGACCCCTGCCAGAACCTTGCCCAGAAGCCAGCGCCGCCGAGAGCCTGAGAGCGCCCAGGAGAGTGGCGCCGTCCCTTGTTCGATCTCCCTGGCCACCAGTGGCGCTCCCACGACGATCCCGGCGAGCAGCGGCACGAGCAGAAGTAGGAGCTGGACAAGGTTCATGTCCAAGCTTCCCTTCATATCGGAGAACGACTTCGCGAGTTCGTCGCAGTGCGCCTGGGCCGCGGTAACCGGCCCCTGGGACGGATCCAGGTACCCGCCGTGATAGCTTTGCAGGCACGAAAGTGGCACGTTCAGGGAGTTGAGCCGATAGGCCTCGATCAGGGCCGCAGCCGTCAACCCTACGCAGACGACCGTGATCGCGATCGTCTCGAAGCGGTGCTGCTTGAGCGTAAGCCAGATCCGGGTGAGCATCGTCGTCCCCTCAGTTGAGCTGCAGGCCGGTGCCTCGCCCCGCGGCGAGGTAGCCCAGAACGACATCCTCGAGGCTGGCGGCCTCTGACGCTTCGCCGGGGCCGGCGCCCGGGTCGGCGTCGCCCGATCCTGCCACTGGGGCGAGCCGCCACAGGGTCATGATGTTCTTCCCGCCCTTGTCCAGGAACGAGCCGACCGCTGTCGCGCCCGCAGGTGGCGAGTCGGCCTCAGTGAGTCGGTGAGTCTGTCGGGCTTCCTCGAGCGGGCAATCGAGCTTGACCTTCCCCCCGCCCAGGATGGCCAGCCGATCACACGCGTCCTCGACGTCGGTGACGATGTGCGACGAGAGAAGCGCGGTCGAACCGTCCGACTTGACCGCATCCAGAAGAACCTGAATGAACTCGCGACGGGCGAGTGGATCGAGGTTTGCGAGCGGCTCGTCGAGCAGCAGCACCTTCGCCCGAGTGCCGAGCGCCACCGCCAGCCCGAGCTGGGCCGCCTGCCCGCCGGAGAGTGTGTCGGCCCGCTGGTCGAGCGGGATGCCGAGCTGGTCGAGACGGCGCCGCGCGTAGTCGGCGTCGAAGCCCGAATGGAGACTGCGGGCCATCGACAGGTGGTCCTCGACGCTCAGGCCGCGATACACGGCAGGCGTTTGCGGCACGTACCCCACCCGCCGCAAGGCCTCGCTGCGATGCTTCCAGGGGTCCACGCCGTCGACCTCGACGCCGCCGGCATTCGGCCGCTCGAAGGCCATGCAAACGCGGATGAGCGTCGTCTTGCCCGCCCCGTTCGGCCCGACGAGTGCCGTCACGCTTCCGACCGGGATGGCCAGATCCACCTTGTCGAGCGCGACCTTCTTCTTGAAGCGCTTTGTCAGCCCATGGGCAACCAGCGCGGCCGTGCCGATCGAAGCCCCTCCGTCGACTACCATTCCAGCCTCCCCACTCCTGGCGCCCTCGCATCCAGCGGCTTGCGTTCGCCGGAACGGTAGCACCCCACAACGGTTGGCGAATGGCGGGAGAACCCGCAACGGGCCAGCTGACCTATTGGGGCTATACGGCTGGCCGAGCCCGTCGAAGTCCGAAACCCCGTTTCCGATCCCCACGAGCACGGCGGTGAATGCGGCCCGTCCGTAGCTCAGGATCATCCCTTCTATTGAATTGCGTCACCGGAGACGATCGCCGATGACCCGCTAACGTGGCTGCGCACGAGATCCTGGACCAGCCCGAGGCCGGAGTTTCTGCCTGTCGCTATGAACCCATGGTGGATGAGTCGTCGCGTCCGCCATGCCGAGAACGATGACTTCCCGACCGGCGCCCACCGGGCGGCGCTCGATCTCACGCATAGCGCGGGCTTCCATCCTCGCGCGAGCGGGCAGCCCTCGCTATGCTGGGGCTTGATAGC
>DATEXG010000063.1:0-2655 GCA_035257225.1 Candidatus Limnocylindrales bacterium | reverse complement strand
CTTTTGGCCCCGCTGCCCTGGCGCCCTCCGGCGCCGCGGTGCTCCGCCGCTCCGGCGCCCTCGCCGACCCGCCGGGCTAGACGATGGCGACCGGTCGCTCGATGGCCGCGTCCGATCGGAAGCGGCGGTTGACCAGCGCTCGGACGATGTAGTTGAGCTCCAGCCCCGCTCCGTCGAACGATGGCGCCGATCCGGGCGGAACCAGCAGCCGCGCTTCCGCCGCCCCGCTCGACAAGTCTGCCGGTGAAACGACCACCGAGGCGATGATCCCCTCCTGCCCGTTCGGGGCATTGGTCCGGCGGTGCAACTCTATGCGCGCATTCTGACCCTGCGGCGCAGAGGGCCAGTAGACCCTGACCTGCATTTCCTGTCCGGCCGGCGCGGGCAGTGGCGTGGCGACGTTGATCGTCGCGTCGCCGGATGCCACGCTGGCCAGGAGGCTCATCCCACCCTGCTTGCCGACGCCGGCTCGGATGAGGTCCGGATGCTGGGCCAGGGGCAGGTAGAGCGCAACCCAGTGGTCGGAGCCCATGGGGATGTCCCAGCGGACTTCCAGTGCCCAGGCGATGATCGACTCGCCGAGATGGCTCGTCGGCGGACCGAGCTGCGGCGCGGGGACGGCAAACGGCGCCTCCCAGGTCTGGCCCGGCTGGAGGGTTGCCGGTACGCGCGGCTCGATGAACGCATCGGTCACGAAGAGCTTCCCGCTCGTCTCGACCCAGTGTTCCGTGTAGGAAATGCTGCCATCCGAGTCGCGGTGGTCTTCCGATCGCCGGACCTCGTCCAGGCGCAGGCCGGTAAGGCGGAGATAGGCGTTGCGGGCCGATACCTCCTTGACAGCCTGGATCCGGATCTTGCCGGTGATCCCTTCGCCGACCCTGGCCGGATGATCCAGGAGGATCTCGCCCATCACCGCGCCGTCGGTCGGCCGGAGGAGCTCCTCGGCGGCGACCGAATGGAGAGGATGACTGCCCTCTGATCCGGCGAGTCGCGGCCCGTTCAGCGCGTCGAACGGAGACGGTGCCGATCCGGTGTGACCACCCATGAGATTGAGGCCGAACTTGGGCGCCATTGCGGACACCTCCGGTGTTGGTGCGGGAGCTGCGCTTGACGGCGGTCGTTGGATCGCATGGTAAGTCCCCAGCGGCGCGCCGGATGGCCTCCTGAGCCGCGCGGGCGACCCGCCCATCGAGCCGGCTCCATCCCAGAATGCGCGCCTATTGCGCATCGGGCGGATCATCGTGCTATCGCCCTATTCCGGGGCGCAAGCTGGTGTGCGTGACGATGGATCGTTTCGATTTCGTTGTTATCGGGGCGGGGGCGGCCGGCGAGGCTGCGGCCCATGCCGCGCTCGACCGCGGCAAGAGGGTCGCGGTGGTGGAGCGGGAGCTCTTCGGCGGCTCATGCTCCTACTGGGCATGCATCCCATCCAAGTCGCTCCTCCACGGCGCGGCCGAGCATCGCTGCGGCACGTATCCGTGGCAGCGGGCGTCGGACCGCCGCGACTACATGATCAACCGCGAGCGGCGCGACTGGCCCGACGACGCCGGCCACGTGCATGCGCTCGAGGAGGCGGGCGCGACCCTCGTCCGTGGCGAGGCTCGAATCGTGGGCCCGGGGGCGGTGGAGGTACGGCGACCGGACGGCTCGGCCCAGCATCTGGAGACCGCGGCGATCGTCGTCGCCACCGGCTCTCAGTCGAAGATGCCGCCGATCCCGGGCCTCGCCGAAACGGGCCCCTGGACGAACCGCGAGGCCACCTCGACGCGTGAATTGCCGCGTAGCCTGGTCGTCCTGGGCGGCGGAGCGAGTGGCGTAGAGCTCGCCTCGGTCTTTGCCCGCTTCGGCGTCGAAACGGCCTTAGTCCATTCGCACGACCGGCTCCTGGAGCGGGACCATGCCCGCAACTCGCAGGCGATCGAGCGGATCTTGCGCGACGACGGCGTCGAGTTGCGGTTGGGTGCACAGGCGACCCGCGTGAGACCGCGAGCCGGAGAACGCGACGCTCATATCGTCGAGTTGAGCGATGGCGGTGTCGCGGAGGGCCACCAGATCATGGTCGCCCTCGGGCGGTCTTTCGGTCTCGACGGCCTGGGTCTCGAATCGGTCGGCGTCGACGCGAAGACCCTGCCCAGGGACGGCCGCCTTCGAATCGCGGACGGCGTCTTCCTGATCGGCGACCCGGCCGGCCCCGAGCTATTCACCCACGTCTCCCACTACCAGGGCGGCCTGGCAGTCCGGATGGCTCTCGGCGACGATGTGACGCCCGACTACAGGGCCATTCCGCGCGCGGTCTACCTGGAGCCGGAGGTCGCGTCCGTGGGGGTGGATATCGCGCAGGCCCGTTCGGCCGGCGCGGACGCCCTCGAGCTGGTGGCCGACCTGGCTACCACGGCCAGAGGGTATGCGCTGGAAGCGGCGTTCGGGCACCTGGCGATCGTTGTCGATCGACCCTCAGAGACGATCCTGGGCGCGTCGGTGGTGGCCTCGGACGCCTCGGCTGCGATCCACGAAGTCGTCCTGGCGGTCCAGGCGAGGATTCCGATCCCGACCCTGGCGGGGATGCTCCACGCGTTTCCTTCCACGTCGCGCGCCTTCGATGGTCTCTACGCCGACGCCCTGAAGCAACTCCGCGGAGCGGCTCAGCCGGCGTAG
>DATEXG010000062.1:0-29062 GCA_035257225.1 Candidatus Limnocylindrales bacterium | reverse complement strand
CGGGCCAGGGATCTCGCCACCGATTCGACGGCCCGGCCCAGGACCGCGGCCTCGGGGCTGGCAGTCGCCACGGCGTGGGCCTTCGATGCGCCCGACGCGAGGAGGAAGACGGTGTCATTGGTGCTCGTGTCGCCGTCGACGCTGGTCTGGTTCCACGTTCGTTGGACGGCCGGAGACAGAAGGCCGAAGAGCGTCGTCGGAGACGCGCTCGCGTCGGTGAGGATGAGGCTGAGCATCGTCGCCATGCGCGGGTGGATCATGCCGACGCCCTTGGCTATCCCGGAGACGGTGACCATGACCCCCTTGCCGTCCGGCCCCGGCAGCTCGACCGACGTCGTGGCGAGTTTGATCTTCGTGTCCGTGGTCATGATCGCCGTCGCGAAGGCCTCCAGACCGGCATTCGTCGGCTCCAGCAGCGCCACGAGCCGGGCCAGACCATCGCAGACCTGCGGCATCGGAAGCCTCACGCCGATGACGCCCGTCGAGAGGGCGAGCGTCCGTTCGGGCTCCGTGTTCAGCAACGCGGCGACCGCCCTGCCCAGCTCCTCCTGGTCCGCGTCGCCTTGGGGCCCCGTGGCTGCGTTCGCGGAGCCGGCCGTGGCCACCAAGGCATCGGCCCAGCCGAACCGTCCGCCACCGCCGATCTCCGTGGCGTTCAGGTGGGCCCGCGACAGCTCTATCGGCGCGGCCACGATCGCGTTGCGGGTGAAGACCGCGGCGGCGGCCGCGGGCCCGTCCAGCGTCGCCACGAGAGCCAGGTCCGGCCGGCCGGATGGCTTGATCCCGCAGGCCAGCCCGGCGGCTCGGAATCCGGACGGCATGACGGCTCGCTCCTCGACGGGCGGAAGCGGGTTCGTCAGAGGCGCCAGCATGTCGCCCAGCGACGTCCCCGCTTTCGAGGAGCGGTCGGAACCCGGCTGCATCGGACTGGCTTGCCTCCCACTGGCGCTGGAATCGGCTGGGGCTGTGCGACTGTTCGCGGTAGAGGGCGTTAGGGCGCGATCGGATACTGCTCCAGGCCGGCAGCCTCGGGCAGGCCGAAGAGGACGTTGAGGGCCTGAACCGCCTGGCCGGCGGCACCCTTGACCAGGTTGTCGATCACGCCCAGGGCGAGCACCTTGCCGCTTCGCGGATCCACGCGGACCCAGATCCGGCACAGGTTGCTGCCCAAGACGTGTTTCGTGGCGGGCGGATCAGCCACGATCTGCACGAACGGCTCGTCGCGGTAGGCCTCACCGTAGAGGGCGTCCAGCTCGGCCTGCGTGACCGGCCGCGTTGTCCGGACGTGGCAGCTGGCGAGGATGCCCCGCGTCATCGGGATCAAGTGCGGCAGGAAGTCGACCGTGGCCACGCCGGGGTTCGCGTCGCGGCTGCCTATGGCTCCGCGCTCGCCCTGCTCCCCGAGCTCCTGCTCCATCTCCGCGGTGTGGCGGTGGCTGAACATGCTGTACGCCCTGACGCTCTCGTTGACCTCGGAGAAGAGCAGGTCCGACTTGGGCTCGCGCCCGGCGCCCGAAACGCCGCTCTTCGCGTCGACCGCCAGATCCGCGATCAGACCCGCCCGCGCCAGTGGCGCGAGGGTGAGGATCGTCGCCGTCGAGTAGCAGCCTGGCAGGCCGATGATGGTGGCCGTTCGATCGGCCGCCTCGCGTATCTCCTCGCGATGCAGCTCGGGCAGGCCGTACACGGCCTGGGCCAGCAGCTCGGGAGCTGGGTGCTCGAACTTGTACCAGCGCGGATAGTCGGCCGGGTCGTGGAGGCGGAAGTCCGGCCCAACGTCCAGCAGGGCGGAGCCGCGGGCCACGATCCCGCCGGCGATCTCTGCCGCCGCGCCGTGTGGCAGAGCCGTGAAGATGGCGTCGGCGTCCGGGATGGCCCGGTCGATGACCAGGCCCGTGGCCCCGAGATGCGGGTGCGACGCGGCGATGGGCTCCTTGTCGCGGTTGCGGCCATACAGTCCGGCCAGATGGACGTTCGGATGACGCAGCAGCAGTCTGACCAGCTCGCCACCCGCGTATCCCGTGGCTCCGACGATTCCGACGGTGATCGTCCGGCTGCCGGATCGCGTCCCGGCCGCCTTGGGTCCGAGTGCTCCTACCGGTCCGGCGGTCGAACCACTGCCTGCTTCCTGGGCTGCGCCGCCGGCGCGAGCCGACGCCGAGCCCTCGACGGGAGTGGCCGTGGCAACGCCGTCAGGCGTGGATCGGGTGGCGGTCATGGTCCGGGATTATACGGTTTGTTGCATAGTGATGCAACACGAGGCCGACGACACCCGCACCCGGAGTCCCGACGCTGGGCCGAAGAACCCGGCGCAGGCCCTCAGACGTAGCCTGCGGCCACCATCAGAACCCAGGCCATCATGAACCAGTGGAGCAGAAAGCCCCACACGAACGACCTGGTTCGCCACGCCAGGATCCCGAAGAAGGCGCCGCCCAGTACAGTCGACAGCTGCTCGATTTCGGGCTTCCAGACATGCATGAGCGCGAAAGGGACCACCTGGAGCCAGATGGCGTCCGTCCCGTACTTGCGGCCCAGCCCCCACAGGAGCCAGCCGCGGAAGAAGAACTCCCAGGCGAACAGGTCGATGCCGGTGTCCAGCACCAGACGCCACATGGGTCGGCCGCCGATCGTATCCGTGTAGTACTGGTGGAAGTCGGGCCAGCGACCGAACAGCCAGATGACGATGGCCATGGCCGCGACTCCGGCCACGGTCACCGGCAGGCCGAGCCGCCAGTCGCCCAGTCGGAGACCATAACGCCTGGGGTCTTCGCGCCAGGCCAGGACGATGATGGCGAGCGGGACGATGAACTCCAGGATGAACCGCTCGTACTCGTCCTGGACGAAGCGGTTGTTGAAAGCGACGATCAGGATGAGCGTGGCGGCCATGACGATCTGGACGATGCGGGCGTCGAAAGACACGCCCCAGATTCGCCATATCCGAGGCTTGCCTGGATCGAGGGTGCCCTCGTCCGGAGCTTCGATCTTGTTGTCCCTCCCTCGGCCCGACGGAGTCGCCGGCCGTCAGTCTGCCAGAACGTCCTTGCCGGGGCCTTCGACCACTACCACGCCGGATTCCTCGGTTGGCGGGGCGCCGGCCGCGGCAGGTCGCTTGATGGTGTAGCGGTGGCTGATCCGGGCCACGCCGGAGGCGAGTTGGGCGCTGACCGTGCAGTACCTAGTAGCCGATAGTTCGATCGACCGACGCACCGCCTCCGCATCCACGTTGCCTTCTACTACGTGGAGGACGGTGATGTCCGTGTACACGTTCGGCGCTTGTTCGCGCTGGGTGCCGGTGACCTCGACCGAGTAGCCGTCCACGACCTGGCGTTTCTTGGCGAGGATCTCGACCACGTCCATGGCCGTGCAGCCGGCCATCGCGGCAAGGACGAGCTCGGTCGGCCGGGGGCCGGAATTCCCGGCGGCATTGTCCACGACGATGTCGTGGCCGGAGCCCGACCGGGCCACGAACCGCGACCCGCCCGTGTACCTGAGGCTGACCTGCTTCTGACCCAATGTCTTCTCCTTTGCGCGGCCGCCGGTGGCCGGTCCTGTCGCGGCTCAGCCTAGCGCGCCGCCGCCGACTCGGCCGGGGCCGACTCGGGCGGGGCTTCGAATTGCTCGCGGTAGAGCCGCGCATACAACCCGTTCAAAGCGAGCAGCTCGGCGTGCGTGCCGCGCTCCACGATCCGCCCTCGCTGGTAGACCAGGATGAGGTCGGCTCGCAGGATCGTCGAGAGCCGGTGGGCGATGGCGATTGTCGTCCGGCCGGTCACCAACCCCTCGAGGGCCTGCTGGATCAGCCGCTCGCTGACCGTGTCGAGAGCGGACGTGGCCTCGTCGAGGATGAGGACTCGTGGATCCTTCAGGAGCACCCGCGCGATCGCGATCCGCTGCTTCTCGCCACCGGAGAGTTTGTAGCCGCGTTCTCCGACCATCGTGTCGTAACCGTCGGGTAGCTCAGCGATGCGGTCGTGGATCGCCGCCGCCCGGGCCGCGGCCTCGAGTTCCGCGTCGGTCGCCAGCGGTCGGGCATAGCGCAGGTTATCTCTGACGGAACTGTGGAAGAGGTACGTCTCCTGCGTCACGAAGCCCACGATCTGCCCGATCGACGCGAGCTTGATGGCCCGCACGTCGAGCCCATCCAACTCCACGGCCCCGGTGTCGACGTCGTACAGGCGCGGGATCAAGTAGGTGGTGCTGGTCTTGCCGGCGCCCGACGGACCGACCAGCGCCACGAGTTGCCCCGGCCTGACTTCGAAGTCGAGGTTCTCGAGGGCAAAGGGGCGCCCCTGCTCCGGCGCCTCGGCAACGGCGGCAGCCTCCGGACCGGCACCGGCGCCCGCTCCGACACCGGCGCCCGCCCCGGCCCCGGCCAGGGTTGCCCCGGCTGGCTCGGACGCGGCGCCGTTGCCGTTCTCGACCCCTTCGACGGCGAGCTGCGCGGCCCGGGTCGGGTAGCTGAACGAGACGTCGCGGAAACGAACGGCGCCCTGAACGTTCTTCGGATCCAGCTCCACCGCGTCGGGTGCGTCGGTTATCTCCGGCTTCATTTCCAGGTACTCAAAGATGCGGTCGAAGAGAGCCAGCGCTCCCTGCAGCTCGACCTGGACGCTGAGCAGCTGGCCGAGTGGGAAGAAGAGACGGCTCTGGAGAGTGGTGAAGGCCACGATGTCGCCGGCGGAGGGCGGGTGCGGGTCGTGATTGATCGCGAGATAGCCCGCCAGCCAGTACACGAAGGCGGGAATGATCGACATGATCGTGCCGATCAGGGCGAAGAACCATCGGCCGACCATTGCCTGACGGATCTGGTTGGCAGCGACCCGGTCGTTGAGAATGCTGAAACGGTCCACCGACGCCTGCTGCTGGCCAAAGGTCTTGGAGAGCAGGATGCCGCTGACGCTGAGCGTCTCTTCGGTGGCCGCGGACATGTCGGCAAGCGAAATCTGAGTTTCGGTCGAGGCCGCCCGCCGGATCTTGCCCACGCGATTGGCGACGAAGGCGAAGACCGGCAACATCACGAGCGAC
Organism: Candidatus Limnocylindrales bacterium; assembly: GCA_035257225.1. GTDB lineage: Bacteria > Chloroflexota > Limnocylindria > Limnocylindrales > CSP1-4 > Fen-1039. Next base: position 24,037 of record DATEXG010000062.1, on the reverse strand, counting down.
AGAGCCGTCAGGCGCCAGTCTATGAAGAGCATGGCGACGACCGTGCTGACCACGATGGCGATGTTGCTGGTCACGCTCGCCGCCGTGTCCGTCACGACCGACTGGATCCCGCCGACGTCGTTTGAGAGGCGGCTCTGGATCTCGCCGGTCCGGGTCTCGGTGAAGAAACGCAGCGGCATGGACTGGAGATGGCCGTACAGGAGCCTGCGCAGGTCGCGCATGACGTTCTGGCCGACGCGGTTGTTGAGGTAGCTCTGACCGACGCCGATCAGGCTCGACACTACCGGTACGACGATCATCAGCCCAACGAACAGGTTCAGCAGGGCGAAGTCGCGGTGGGGTATGGCGACGTCGAGCAGGAGCTTGAGCAAGATCGGGTTGATCACGCCCAGGCCGCTCGTAATCAGGATCGCCACCAGCACGACCGTGACCTCGGTCCTGTAGGGGGCGAAGAACCGCACGATCTTGCGTGCCGTTCGAGTCCGCGGTTCGTGCGGCCGGCCGGCCGGGTTATCGCGAGCGGTGGAGGCGGCATAGCGGTAGCGGCCGCCGCCGGAGAAGGACATGGATGACTCCCGTACGGGGCGACCCTACCAGCAAGCTCTCGACGACGCGCGGAGCGATGCGGATCCGCTCACTTGGTGACGGCCGCAGTCTCCTTCGTGGCTGGGGCGGGGTGCGATTGGCCGGCCTCCTGGGCCTCGAGCCAGCGCTCCGCGTCGATCGCAGCGCGGCATCCTTCCCCGGCCGCCGTCACGGCCTGGCGGTAGCGGTGATCGTCCACGTCGCCGGCGATGAACACGCCGTCGATCGAGGAGGCGGTCGTTGTGCCGCCGGTCGATAGATAACCCTTCTCGTCGGTCCCGAGCCAGTCGCGGAAAACTGCAACGTTGGGCCGGTGCCCGATGGCCACGAAGACTCCATCCAGCCGCAGCGTCTCCTCGCCCGGCTCGTCTGTTTTGCCCAAGCGCAGCCCTTCGACATGGTCCGTGCCGAGGACCTCCGCGACGGTGCGGTTCAGATGGAGCTCGATCTTGGGATGGGCGGCAGCTCGGGCCTGCATGATCTTGCTTCCGCGGAACTCGTCCCGGCGATGGACGAGGTAGACCTTGCTGGCGAAATGGGTGAGGAAGAGGGCCTCTTCCAGGGCGCTGTCGCCGCCGCCGACGACCGCCACCTTCTTGTCGCGGAAGAAGAACCCATCGCAAGTGGCGCATGCGCTGACGCCGCGACCGCGAAGCCGGGTTTCACTGTCGATGCCGAGCCATTGGGCGTCTGCGCCCGTGGCCACGATCACGGCCTGGGCCCGGTATTCGACGCCGCCGGCCCAGAGCCGGAATGGCCGGGTGCCGAGGTCGACCCGCGCTACGTCCGCATCGACGACTCGGGCGCCGAAGCGCTCGGCCTGCTTGCGGAAGAGACCCATCAGCTCGGGTCCGCCGATCCCCTCGGGGAAGCCAGGGTAGTTCTCCACCTCGCTCGTGATCATGAGCTGGCCGCCGCCGCTGACGCCCCCGATGACGATCGGTCGCAGATTGGCGCGAGCGGCGTAGATGGCGGCGGTGAGGCCTGCCGGTCCCGAGCCGACGACGACGACGCGCGCTTCCTCAACGACGCCGGCTTCGGCCGGTGCCGTGGTCCCAGGGCGCGCCTGGGCCGTTCCTTCCCCTTCCGCCGGGGCGAGGAAAGTCAGGTTGAGGCCGCCCAGTGGGAGTGGGGACTTGGGTGTGGCGTCGTCGCTCATGCGCTCATCCTAACACGGCTCGGATACTCCCGGGGAGTATGCCGTCGCGCCCAACGGGTCCGTCACACCGCGGCCTCGCGCCTCGGCCAGAGCCACGCGGCAAGAACGGAGGCCGCGGCAAGCGCCGCCAGCATCGCCAGCCAGGCGGCGCCGGCGATCAGCTCCGCGTTGGTCTCCCGCTCCTCGATGATGCGCAGCGAGCGCCCGGCCAGGACCGTGCCGCTCTTCCAGGCGACGGTTACGGTGGCGAGCCGGACGCCATTGCGCGGCTGCCACGTGACGGCGTTTGGCGTTCCTGGCCGGGCTGCGTCCAGGACGCCACTCGGAGGCGCCGGTTGCCCGCCATCGAGACTCGCGTTCGAGGCCAGGATCTGGCCCTGTGCGTCGAAGACGATCACGAATGGCGCGAGACTGCGGGCCAGGTCGACCGCATGGCTCGTGTCCACGACGGAGGAGGGAGTGGCGCCGGCGTCCATGCGAGCGCCTGCATCTTCGGCGAGCTGGAGCTGAGGGTCGTTCGCGCCGCTTCGGAGGGCCTGCTGAGTCTCGGCATATGCCAGTCCGCAGGTCGCGGTCGCGAGCACTGCCAGCGGCAGGAAGAAGGCCGCGGTGCGACGCCGGAAGCCGGGTGGAGTCCGCCCGGTTGCGCCCCTGGGAGCGGAGGTGGTCGCCATCGGTTCGCTGCTAGAGGGTCGCAGGCTCGAGGTCGTGCACGGAAGGGATCACTTCGCGACCTAGCGTCTCGATGTTCCGGATGTCCCAGACGTTCGCCACGCTGAAGATGACGTGCTGAACGCCCACCGCGGCGAGGGCTCGGAAGCGGGCGATCACCTGTGTTGGACTTTCTCGCTCCAGGTCGATCGACTGGAGGTTCGTGCGCTCGATCTCCGCAAACGGCCGTCCGACCTCGGCGCAGCGCTCGCGCAGGACTCCGAACTTGTGAGTCAGCTGGTCCGGACCGCCGAAGATGTTGCAGGCGTCGGCGTACTTGGCCACGAGGCGCAGCGTCTTCTGCTCGCCGCCTCCGCCGATCAAGATCCGGGGATGAGGCTTGCTGATCGCCTGGGGCGAGTTGAGCAGCCGCGTGGCCTGGTACTGATGGCCCTCGAAGGCCAGCTGCGATCCACGCTCGCCCTGCCACATCGAATGGCAGATCTGGAGCGTCTCCTCGAGCATCTCGAAGCGCACACCTAGGGGCGGCATCGGGAAGCCCAGGCCGTGGCTCTCCTCCTCATTCCAGGCGGCGCCCATGCCGAGATAGGCGCGCCCGCCGCTGAGCACGTCCAGCGTCGTCGTGGCCTTGGCCCAGATTGCCGGCAGGCGATAGTGGACGCCGCCCACCATCAAGCCCAGGGTCGCCCGCTTCGAGTGGGCGGCCATGTAGCCCAGGGCCGTCCAGCCTTCGAGCATCGGCTCCTCGGGCCGGCCGACGCCGCGGATCTGATTGAAGTGGTCCATCACCCAGAGCGAGTCGAAGCCGGCCGCGTCCGCGGCTTCGGCGATACGGCCCAGCGTTGGGCCGATCGCGGAGTCGCCACCCGGCCAGGTGAACGAGGGGATCTGCAGGCCGATCTTCACGACTGGACTCCCTGCCGGCGGCCAGGCCGGCGAATGGATCGAGGGTTTGGGGCAGTGGCGACAGGGTAGCACCGGTCTACGGTCGCGCCCGGCGGGCTGGCGATCCTCGAAATCGAGCCGGGCCCGTGCAGATCGTGGTGCCGGCCGCGCCCGCCCAACAAGGCTGCCGGGCCCCCGTCGCGTTTGCGCGGTTTTCGCCGCTCTGCTAGGGTTCCTGCCGATCCCCTCAGCCCCTCCAGCCTATTCTCGGAGCCATTCCCCGCACAGGAGCCCGTATTGCATCGAGCAGCGGCTGCCGTCAGCCGGGTACTCTCCCACGTCGCTCTGCCTGCGATCTCCGCGGCCGGCCTGCGGTCCGCCATGAGGCCGGTCTCGGACGCGCTGAGCGAGCTCATTGGGCGCGGCCGTTCCCGAGCCGCAGGCGACCCGACGGGGGCCTCCTCAGTCCCGGCTTCATCCGCCAGTCGCTCGTTCGCGAGGGGTAATGCGTTCCGCCGGATCGCGGAGAATCTCGACCGGCACGACATCTTCGACCGCCTCGTCCCGGTCGGAGTCTGCTTACTTCTTGTGGCCGCGGCCGTCGTCAGCTCGCTGCCGGTCGCAAGTTCCGCGTCGGCCGCGGCTCGGCCCACCGCCACCGCTCCGGCGCTCGGTGCGGCCGAGGCATCGGCGTCGACTGACCCGACGGCCAGCCCGGAGTCCACCCCCACCGGGAATCTGTACCTTGGCGACGGCTCCATCCCGAACACGATGCAGAACCCCGGCGTCGCTACGGATGCCAAGAGCATGTTGCTGACCTACGCCGTGCAGCCGGGCGACACGCTCAACCAGATCGCCCACAAGTTCGAGCTCGCCACACCTACGGTCTACTGGGCCAACAAGGCACAGCTCCCGAATCCCGACTCACTCCGCCCGGGCCAGCAGCTTCTGATCCCGCCGATAGACGGCGTCCTGGTGAAGGTGGGGGCCAAAGACACGCTGGACTCGCTGGCCACCAAGTACAAGGTCTCCGCGCAGGACATCGCCGACGTCAACAACCTGCCTGACGCCAATGTCGTGCTCGGCCAGACACTCCTCATCCCAGGGGCGAGCGGCGGGCCGATGCCGGCGTCGAAGTCCGGGTCCGGGTCGGGGTCGTCCACCCGCGGCGGCGGGTTCGTGTGGCCGGTCGCAGGTTACAACTACATCAGCCAGTACTACTGGTCGGGCCATCGCGCCCTCGACATCGCCGCCAGCGAGGGGACGCCGGTCGTGGCCGCTGCCTCCGGAACGGTGGTGTTGGTCGGCAATCGGGGCTTTTCGGGTGGCGGAAACGTCGTTTGGATCCAGCACGGAGCCAAGCTCTACACCACGTACAACCACCTCTCGTACTGGAGCGTTCGCGTGGGCCAGAAGGTGTCGGCCGGGCAGCGCGTCGGGTTGGTCGGCCATACCGGTGACGCCACGGGCCCGCACCTCCACTTCGAGGTCTGGCTCGGCTATCCGTGGGGCTTGGGCACCACCGCCGACGCCGCCAATCCTTGCAACTACCTGGCGGCCTGCTAGCTGCTAGGGGCGTGGGCGGGCGCCAACCGGCCGAAACGTCCGAACTAGATGCGGCCGATCCCGCGCGGCGCGAATCGCGGCCCGAAGCGCGGGATCCTGATCCCGGACGCCTGTAGCAGGCGTATCACGCGGGCTCGTTGACCGCGGTACGGCTCCAGCAGCTCGAGCATTCGCGCGTCGTCGGCCCGAGGTTCCCCCGCGAGCGTCCACGCCACCAGATCGGGGAGATGGGCGTCGCCGAGACTGACGGCGTCGGGGTCGCCAAAGGCGATCCGCGTCGCTTCGGCCGCGGTCCACGGACCGATGCCCCGTATCTTCTGCAGGCGGGCATACGCCTCGGCAGGCGGCAGCGCTATCAACGCCTCGATCTCGGACCCGCGCCGGCCGATCAGCGCCAGAAGCTCGGCCCGGCGGCGCTCCAGGCCCAGGGGATGGAACTCGAAGTAGGGGACTTCCGCAAGGCGGGCAGCGGCCGGTGCCAGGAGAAGACCGGCTGGTCCCGGTGCCGGCTCCCCGAAACGGCGGACGATGGCGGCATATGCGGCGAGTGCTTCGGTGGCAGTCACCTTCTGCCCGAGGACCGCCGGCACGAGCGCCGGCAGCAGCTGCCCAGTGCGGGGCAGCCGCAGGCCGGCGAATCGACGCTGCAGCTCCCGGAGCAGCGGATGCTCAGGCTCGAGTCGGCTCGGATCGTCCAGCAGCCCCGCCAGTCCCGGGGCTGCCTGCAATGCCGCGGCCGCGCCGGGCCCCCAGGCTTCGGCCCGGACCGCGCCGGCGGCCTCGTCAGTCCAGAGGTGGAGAGTCGCCGGGCCCGCCTCCGTCCGGCGGGTGAGCCAGACGCCGTCTCTCGAGAGACGGATGGTCGAGTCGCCGTTGCCGTGCTGGAGCGGCGCCAGTGTCAGTCGGAGATCGACCGGCCCGGGAGTGGGGAAGCTGGCCGAGACCGGCCGTGTATCACCCACCCTGCGAGAGGAAGGCCGCGTTGCCGGGCGCCAGTGTCGGCGTGGCCGCGTTGACGGCGGCAAGTGTCGGCGTGGCCGCGTTGCCGAGCGCCTGGCGGGGCCTGCCGATCACGGGAAGAGGTCCATCTCGCGGGGCATCAGCACGTCGGCGATCCTGCCCTCGCCGCGGGTTGGATGCGCGCCTCGAACGATCGCCGCAGGCCGCCTGGCGATCTTGCCCAGCGCGAGCTCGGCGGCCGTGGCGATCTCGTCCGCGGTGGCGCGGACCGTGCTGCGCATGATGCGGCCGTCCGCGTCGGGGGTGCCGCGCAGATCGTCGAGCGGGAGCATTCCGCTGACGCCGATGGCTACGTCCGTGATTCCCCACCGCCACGTTCGCCCAAAGCTGTCCGAGATGAGGACGGGCACGTCCACGCCGAGGGCCCGCTCGACAGCCGCGCGTATCCTGCCGGCCGACGCGTCCGGATCGGCGGGCAGCAGCGTCACCACGTCGCCGCTCAGCGGCCCCATATTGGAGGCGTCGACGCCACCGTTGGCGCAGATGAAGCCGTGGTGAGTTTCGGTGATGAGCACACCGTTGGCCATGCGGACGACACGGCGGGCCTCTCGCATGACGACCTCCAGCTGGCGGGCGTCGCGGTCCCAGCGTTCGGCAAAAGCCACGAGCTCCGGACGCGGCTCGACGGCCGTGAGATCCACGATTGCGCCTTCAGCCTTCGAGACGACCTTCTGGGTCACGACCAGGACATCGTCGTCGTGGAGTGGGAGTGCCAGAGGCGTCACCCGGAGAGCCTCCACGAGCACCGCAGCCAGGTCGTCGCCGGGGCGGATTTCCGGCATGCCTTCGAGGGCGATAACCGTGACGCGTCCGTCAGGTTGAGCGGTGGCTCGCGCGGCCGGATCGGGGCTCACCGCCCGGCCTCGTGGTCGAGCCCGCGCCGGTCCGCCTCGAGCAGGTCGTCGGGCGTATCGACGTCGAAGGAGAGTGGCCCGTCCAGCTCTAGGTAGGTGGCGCCTGCGGCCCCGGCCGCCGCCGCGTGGGCGGCTCGACTTCCCTCCCCGAAAGAGAAGTCGATCGCGGTGGGCGGAGCCAGGAGCAGGGCGTTGGTGCCGCTGCCGTGCCGGTCGGGAACCAGGACGACCACCGGTCGATCCGGGGCTTGGAGCATCGCCAGCTCCGCCGCTTCGGCCAGCTTATCTATCGCGGAGGCAGTGACGCCGGGCAGGTCCCCCGGCAGCGCGACCACGGCCGTTGCGGCGCCGGCGGCGAGGCGAGCCTCGACCAGGGCCTCGTTGAGCCCGTCGGTCTTCTGCCGGAGCGTGGCCGCACCCATGGCCCTCGCCCGCTCGAGAAGGTCGGGGTCCATGGAGACGACCATCACGCCGGCGAGGCATCTGGCCGCCCGGGCGGCCTCGACGGTGCGGCGAAGCAGCGCCAGGATCAGGTCGGCTCTCTCTTCCGGATCGAGCGGCTCGCCCAGGCGGGACTTCGCGCCGCTGAGCGATCGCACCGGCACCAGGGCAACGATGCGGGACGGGTCGGTGACGGTCACGGCCGCGCCCCCGCCTCCGGATCCGGGGCTGGACCTCGTTTGGCTCTGAGGGCAACCGCCGCGTCGAGCATCTCGCGGGCAAGTCGAGCCCGCGACGAAGTGTTCGTCATGATCGTGTCCGAGACGACGACGTCGAACCCCAGCGACCTGACCGGTTCCGTGAGGGCATCGTCCTGGCGGTCGATGAAGAAGACGTCGAGCAACTCCTGCGCGGCGTACCGCCGGGCTACTCCGAGGGCCGACGATTCCTCGCCGAGCCCGGACATCATCCTGTCGGCCGGGCCGCGCAGGGCCTTGCCGCCCACGATGCCGGACACCCCGACCGTCGGGACACCGCGGGAGCGGGCAGCCAGGATCTCGGCCAGCAGCCCCGGCACGGCCAGAATCGGCCCGATGGAGACGATCGGATTGGATGGGGCGATCATGATCGTCTCGGCCGAACGGATCGCCTCCCGGCACTCCTGGGTCAGGCTCGCCGACTCGATTCCCTCGAATCGGACCTCTCGGACGTCGGGAGCCTGGCGCAGCCGGACGAAGTAGTCCTGGAACTCGAGCCAGCCGTCGTCGGTCCGGAGGCGGGTTCGGATCGACTCGTCTGTCATAGGCAGGATGCGCGAGGGGACGCCGAGAGACCGAGACATATCGAGCGCGATCTCCGTCGGCCGGGCGCCGCCGCGGAGTCTCGCGGTTCGGTACAGGTGGGTGGCGATGTCCTTGTCGCCCAGCCGGAACCACGTCTCTTCGCCCAGCCGTGCGAGCTGGCCCATCACCTGCCAGGTCTCGCCGGCGATACCCCAGCCTTGGCCCGGCTCGGCGATGCCGGCCAGCGTGTACAGGACGGTGTCGTGGTCCGGCCAGATGGTCAGGGAGTGGCGCTCGAGGTCGTCGCCGGTGTTGACGATGACCGTCAGTTCGCCCGGCGCCAGCTCCTGCTGGAGGCCGTCGGCGAGCTTCGCCCCGCCGACACCCCCGGCCAGACAGACGACGCGCATCGCTCCTCCCGTTCGACGGCCACATCGATGTAGGCCACATCGATGCAAGGAAGGTTAGCGCCGGCCGGTGCCGATGTCCCGACCAGAGCCCGATCTCGCCTTCTCAGCCGGCGCCCTCGAGCGCGACCCGGACCTCCTTCGCCAGGCGGACCGCCGATTCCTCGTCGTACGGCGCCGGGTAGCCCACGACCAGGTGCCGGTAGCCTATGCCCAGGTACGGCGACAGCATCTCGGCGACTTCCTCGGGTGTGCCCACGGGCTGGTCCTGCCAGAGCTGCTTCACTCGGTTCACTTCGAAGAGCCGCTTGTATACGCGCTGGGCTTCGGCGTGCGAGTCGCGGATCACCACGACCCCGACGCCGGCCGTTCGCTCGATCTCGCTCTCGTCGCGGCCCACGGCCTCGCAGTGGCGGCGCAGGATCTCATCCTTGCGCTTGACCGTCTCGAAGCCTCCGCCCAGGTTGTCGGCATCCGCGTACTGCGCGACCAGCTTGAGAGTCACCTGCTCGCCACCGCCGCCAATCAGGATCGGGAGTCGCGGCTGGAGCGGCGCCGGGTCGTTGCGGACGTGGACGGCGTGGTAGTGAGGGCCGGCGGCCGTGGGCGCCTCCCCGTTGAGCATGCCGCGCAGGATCGGCAGGGCCTCGCCGAGCCAGCGCAGACGCTCCGGTATCCCGGAGCCGAACTCCATCCCGAAGTCGCCGGCTTCGTACTCGTTCCAGGCCGCGCCGATCCCCAGGTAGGTACGTCCGCCGCTGATGTGGTCCAGGGTGGTTGCCATCTTGGCCACCAGGGCCGGGTTCCGGTACGGGTTGGCGCCGACCATGAGCCCGACTCGGATGCGCTCGGTGGCGGCGGCCCAGGCCGTAATCGTCAGCCAGCCCTCGTAGAACGGCCCGTCCGGGTCGCCGACGATCGGGTAGAGATGGTCCCAGGCCCACAGACTGTCGAAGCCGAGCCGGTCGGCTCGAACGCCGGCCGCATGAAGGGACGGCCAGTCGGTGTTCTGGTTCCAGCAGAGCAGTCCGAGTTTGACGGCAGGCACGTGGCACCTCCTCTGCCGTTCAGGCGGTCAGCCCCGGCAGGACCTCGCGACCGAAGGCGTCGATCCATTCGGCCTGGTTCCGGCCGACGTTGTGCAGGTAGATCTGGTCAAATCCGATGTCCAGGAACTTCTGGATCTGCTTGCGATGGACCTCGAGGTCCGCGGACATCTCCATCCGGCCCGCGAAGTCCTCGGGTCGAACGAGCTTGGCCATCTGCTCGAAGTCGCCCGGCGAGCGGATGTCCGCCTTAGGGAACTTCATCCCGCCGTTGGGCCACTCCTCCATAGCGTTGCGTACGGCTTGTTCATCACTCTCGGCCCAGGAGACGTGGAGTTGCAGGATCTTGGGCATGGGCGCGGGGTCCTTGCCCGCCTCCCGAGCCCCTTCCTCGAACTTGTCGAAGATCATCTCGATCTTGCCTTCAGGCGCTCCGACGGTGATCAGGCCATCGGCGAGCGCGCCCGTCCGCTTGGCGGTGACCGGACCGGCAGTCGCGATGTAGATCGGCGGCGGGACGTTGGGCATCGTCCACAGGCGTGTCGTCTCGAGCTTGAAGTAGCGGCCGTCGTGCTTGACGTCTTTGCCCGAGAAGAGCTTCCGGATGATCTCGATCGCCTCGAACATGCGGTTGATCCGCTCCGGAGTCTCAGGCCAGTAGCCGGCCACGACGTGCTCGTTGAGGGCCTCCCCGGAGCCCAGACCCAGCCACGTTCGTCCCGGGTATATCACCTCCAGCGTGGCCGCAGCCTGGGCGACGATGGCCGGATGCATCCGGAATGACGGGCATGTGACGCCTGGGCCCAGGTCGCCCTTCGTGCGGGCGCCCGCGATCGCCAGGACCTCCCAGACGAACGACGCCTGTCCCTGCTGCGGCGTCCAGGGCTGGAAATGGTCGGCGGCCATGACGCCGGAGAAGCCAGCCGCTTCCGCAGCGGCGCAGAGGTCGAGCACCTCGTCGGGCCCGAACTGCTCGAGCATCGCCGCGTAGCCGATCTTCGGCTGGCCCATATGTGACTCCTTCCCGGGGCGAATGCCCGTCGCTTGCGACCCCGCTCGTCAGCGGAAGCGCTTGAGAGACGCTTCGATCCCGAACCGCGGTGCTTCGAGGAAGCGGCGCGCAGCTGCAGAGAGAGTGGGGGAGGGCGCTGCCATCGGGTCCGGGGCGGTCATCGGTCTCGCGGGTTGCGGCTATGCGTCCTCTCGATGGTAGCGCCGGTGGGCGCTGCCTGCCGTGGCCCCTCTCCGCGTCGTGTCCGGAGGGGGACTCCCGCCGGACCTTGCCCTTGGGCCGCTACTGCCCCGACGCGACCGGCGGCCGGACCTTGCCATCCCAGGTGCCCACGGTCGGGATCCCGAGCTTCAGCTCATCGATATCGGAGAGGCGCCGCGGTTGCACAGGGGTCAGGGAGGATCGTCCGAGCAGATAGCCCTGTCCGTAGTCCACTTCGCGCTCTTGGAGCGCCACTAGGTCGCGTCGGTTCTCGATCCCTTCGGCGATCACCTGAGCTCCGATCCGGCTGCTGAACGACACGAACGCCTCGACGAGCGCCTTCTTGGCGATGGCGTCCTTGTTCCCGATCCCGGAGACGATCTCCCGGTCGATCTTGATGATCGAGGGCTCGAGGGCGGCGATGACCGTGAAGCTCGCGTATCCCGCACCCGCGTCGTCTACGGCAAAGCCGAAGCCCAGACGCCGCAGGGCCTTGACCTGCTTCTTGAGGCGGGGCACGTCGTGGACAGCTTGTTGCTCGGTGCATTCGACGATGATCTGGCGCGGGGACAGGCCGGCGGCTCTGACGAGATCGGCTAGTACCTGGGCCTCGAACGAGGGCGACAGCAGGCTTGTCGGCAGGAGGTTGACCCCGAACCGCATGCGCGCTCCGGCGGGGCCCGGTTCGATCACCTGAGCGATGCGATTGAGGACGCGGTCGACGACGAACGTGTCGAGGTCAAGCGGGCGATTCGCCTGGAGCGCCGCGTTCACGATGTCCGAGATAGAGGCGGACCCCATGCCGGGGCTCAGGCGGAACAGGCATTCCCACTCGTTCGCCTCGAACGTAGCCAGGTCGACGATCGGCTGGAACTCGACGTGGTGCTCCCGACAGGCGAAGAAGAGCCAGAGGATCTTGCGACTGGCGATCTCCGGCGTTTCCCCCATGCCGATCCGGTCGCCCAGTCCTGAGGTCTGGATCGCGTTCCCAAGGGCTACCAGGTATCGCTCGGTCGGGGGTTCAGTCGCATCCACGTCGGCCAGACCGCAAGCCGCGTCCCCGGAGATGCGCCGCACCAGGTCATCGGTGAGTTCGCTTGCAGGGGCGATGACACACCAGCCCGAATTCGCCAGTTCGATGACTCGAGACTCCGGCAGATGCTGCGTCACGCGGGCAACAACTCGACTCTCGCGAGTCCAGAGGAGTCGCTCGACGGCCTCACGTCTGGTTCTGACGAACCGCACGCTGGTCCTCACTACCTCGACCCTCTTCACGGGTACCCGACCGGGGGAGGTTCCAAACCGGCCAAGTGAAGGTCGTGGTTGTCTGATGTTTGGCGCAGCCTTGCGCCTGTCCTGGCATCCAAAAGTACCGGCGATCCTTGAGACACCGATACCATACGACCGATTCCGGGGGTGGGACCTGTCGTGTGTGGGTATGTATCCCAGGTTCTCCACCGTTTGTCTACACCAAACTGCATTATTCCTCTCGTAACTCGCCTGAACCACAAGCGTGGGCATGTCGATTCTGTTGCCTCAGGTCCACATATCCACCAGTTGTCCACATAAGTGAAGCCCGGCCGGAGTGCCTGCCGGCCATTGGGAAGAGCGGAATTCGGTCGCACGGACTGGAGCGCCGCACCCTCCCGCGGTAGACGGCAGCCAACGGTGGCGGCCGTTCCCTCGGGCGCGGCCGTTCGTCGGCGGCCGGAGCCCGTAGAATCTGGTTCGGGCTCGCGTTGGCGCGCCCGTTCGCCCGGCACGCCGCCGGCCAGCAGCGCAAGGAGCGGGAACAGCACATGCCTCAGATCCACCTCCGGGCCGAGTCCGAGGATTACGCCCCGGTCGTCCTGCTGCCCGGCGATCCCAACCGCGCCACGTGGATCGCCGAGAAGTTCGACGGCGGAGCCGGCTCCGCCCGCCAGGTCAACTCCCATCGGGGGCTTCTCGGCTATACGGGGACGTACAAAGGCGTGCCCGTCAGCGTCCAGACCAGCGGCATGGGCGCTCCGAGCATCGCCATCGTGGTGGAGGAACTGCTCCGTTTGGGCGCCAGGCGCCTGATCCGCGTGGGCACGTGCGGTGGCATCGGGCGGGGCATCAAGAGGGGCGAGATCGTCATCGCGAGCTCCGCGGCGCCGGTCGACGGCGCCACGCGCACATACCTCCACGGCGATCCCTACGCCCCAACGGCCGACTTCGGCCTCGTCCGGGCGCTAGTCGAAACCGCCCAGAAACTGGGCCAGAAGCCTCACGTCGGGCAGGTCGCCACGGTCGATGTCTTCTACAACCCGGATTCGGACTATTTCTCCAAGTGGCGCAGTCGCGGTGTCCTGGCCTTCGAGATGGAGACGTCGGTGTTCTACTACCTGGCGGCACGCGCCAGGGCCGCGGGCGCGGAGGTTGCCGCGGCCACGATTCTGACCGTGAGCGACGTGCTCTCCGAGGACGTCAGTTCCGAGGAGTCCTACCTGCCGCTCGACGAGCTCAACCGGTCGATCGAGCGCACGATCGAGATCGCCCTCGAGGCGGGGATCGCGAGCTGATGGGGTCCGACCTGTCTTCGCGCTCGGAGGCGAACCTTAGCCGGTTCGGCCGGTCATCGGCCTTTGGGCCCGAGCTCGCGCTGGCCATAGATCTGGCTCACCAGGCCGGCCGAATCCAGATGGAGCGATACGAGCACCTCGAGCGGATACAGGCGAAGGGGCCGCGCGACGTCGTGACCGAGGTCGACCATCTCTGCGAAGACCTGGTCATGCGCGCCGTCCGGCAGCGCTATCCGAACGACCACTTCTACGCCGAGGAGATCGGCGAGGTCGCCGCAGCCGGCAAGGTGAAGTCCGGGCGGGTCTGGATCGTGGACCCCCTGGACGGAACCATCAACTATGCCAACGGCATCCCATTCTTCTGCGTCTCGATCGCGCTTGCGGCGGAAGGCCGGCCGGTCCTCGGCGTGGTGCACGATCCCAGTCGCAACGAGACCTTCGCGGGCGCGATAGACGGACCGTCGCTGCGCAACGGCGAGCCGATCCGAGTCGGCGACAAAGAGCTGCTGGAGGATCTCGTCGTGACCCTTGCCGTCGGCGGGCGCGGAACCGTCCGCAAGCGGCGCGACGCTCTGAGGAGCATTCGCGCCCACCGGTCGATGGGCTCGGCCGCGCTGACGCTCTCTTACGTCGCCTGCGGCCGCTTCGACGTCTACGCCCAGAGTGCGGGTCTGTCGGCCTGGGACGTAGCCGCCGCAGGGCTCATCGCCGAGCGCGCCGGGGCGGCGGTGTCGAGCCTGGACGGCAAGCCCTGGTTCGACCTGGCCTACCCGGCCAAGAAGTGGTCCTGCCTGGCCGCTTCGCCGCGCCACCATGCGACCATGCTGGCGCTGCTGAAGTAGCGCCTCCTGGCCGGCTGAAGAGCAATGGGCTGCGTCGGGCGCCGCCCCGCTAGTCTCGCCAGAGGTGCGGGCGCTCGGCCAGGCGCGGTTGGTCCAGTTCCTCGCACAGAGCGACGAATTGGCCGCGGCGCGCCCCGAGCCAGCGCAGCTCGTCCATCTCGTCTTGTGGCAGTGGCACGTCCGTGCGCAGTGTCGCGAGATGTCGGTACAGCATCGCGTCCGGCCACTTCGCTCTCAGCGTCGTGTTGAGTGCGCCCGCCGACCGAACGTTCACGTGCCAATCCTCAACCGCCGCCGGAATCGTCTCCAGGTGCGGGAAGCGGGCCAGGACGGCGGCGGCGGAGCGGGCACCCCATCCGGGCAGACCCGGGAAGCCGTCGGCCGAATCTCCGACGAGAGCCAGGTAGTCGGGAATCGATGCCGGCGGCACGCCCCACTTCTTACGGACACCGGCCGCGTCGATGGTCAGCCCGCGGCGCCGGTCCCGCAAGACGACGCGGTCGCCCGTGACGCACTGCGCCAGGTCCTTGTCCGGCGTACAGATCCAGATCCGTTCCACTCCCCTCCGGCCCGCCCATCGGGCCGCTGCCGTGGCCAGGGCGTCGTCCGCCTCGAACTCGACCATGGGCCAGACGACCACGCCGAGCGCCTCCATGGCCCGCTCGGCCAGCGGGAACTGGGCCAGCAGCTCGGCCGGGACGCCGGCCTCCGTCTTGTAGCCGGGGTACAGCTCGTTGCGAAACGATCGGATGACGTGGTCGGTGGCGCATCCGACGTGCGTCGCGCCCTCATCTCGCAGAAGCGTCAGCAGGGTGTAGACCAGCCCCACGACCGCGCCCACGTCGCGCCCATCTCGGGTCTTGACGGCCGGCCGGGGCGAGTAGTAGGCCCGGAATAGCTCGTATGTGGCGTCGACGAGATGCAGCTCCATGTCGATCCGGGGCTTAGCCCGCTGCCGGGCGCTTGCCGACGAGCACCACGCCTGCCTCCTCGAGTTCGTCCAGCGCCCGATCTCCATCGCCCGGCTCGAGGTCGACGGCACACACCCCATCCAGCAACACCGCCGTCTGGTAGCCGAGCCTCACGCCGTCGAGGGCCGTGGCCTTGACGCAGTAGTCCGTGGCGAGGCCGACCACGACCAGGCGCTTTGCTCCGCCACGGGCGATCGTCGCGTCCAGCTCCGTGGGGATCGGGAGGCCGCCAGCGGGGTTTCGCATCGAGAAACCCGAGTACCCGTCCTCGCCGCCAGTGCCCTTGCGGACGATCGGGCCACGGACCGACAGCGTGGGGAAGAGCCCGGCGCCCCAGGTCTCTCCGACGCAGTGGACGGGCCAGATGCCGCCGTCCTGGGCGAAGTGGGGCGTATGCGTCGGGTGCCAGTCCTGCGTGTAGGCAACCGCGGCGCCGGCCGCGAGCGCGCGTTCGATCTCCGCGTTCACCACTGGAACGATCTCGCTTCCGCCGCGAACGGAGAGGCTGCCCGAAGGGTCGGCGAAGTCGTTCTGCAGGTCGACGACGATGAGAGCCACCTGCGAGTCGTATCGGGCATCGGGATCACCGACCTCCCACGGCCTGCCCTGCGGCGACCTCGAGCTGCCTGTCATGGCCCTGCATTCCTCCGTTCTGGGTTCGTTTGGGCCCGTCCTCGCCCCTCCGCTTTGTACGCGATGCGAGGGCGTGGCGCAAGCAGCGGCGATCGGGCCCCGGCATCTTTGCGGGCTTGGGCGTCTCTGCAACGTCAATGCAACGACCCAGTAGACAAGCGGGATGCGGCCGACAGGCGCCCGAAGCTACGCTTGGCTCCTACTCTTCCAAGTCGTGCTCACCACGGAGACGCCAGTGACGGGGCGTCTTCCGACGAAACCAAGCGGCCCGGGTCCCCCTCCTCGGGCCGCTTGTCTTGTCTTCGGGGAGTCGGGCGGTCAGGCCCTGGGGCCTTTGTCGGGCCCGCTCCGATCGTGGTGCCCCGTGCCGATCTTCACCGGGCCGGCCCCCGCCCGCAACGCGGCGCGGTCTTTCGACCCGTCATGAGACGCGTCAACCGGAGGCCGGCTCGACGTCGAGCAGGTAGCCGATCCCCTGGAACGTCTTGATGCGCCCGGGCTCGCCCGGCTTCGCGCCGAGCTTGCGCCGCACCCGGCTGACCCACACGCGCAGGTACTGAAGGTCGTCACGGTACTCGGGTCCCCAGACCTTGGTCAGGAGTTCCGTTTGAGGGACGACCTTGCCGGCATTCGTCGCCAGATGCTGCAGCAGCAGCCATTCCGTTCGGGAGAGCTCGACGAGCTGGCCGTCGCGGGTGACCATGCGTCGCTCCAAGTCGATCTCTATGTCGTCGAAGCGGAGCACTCCCGTGCCTACGGCCACGCCGCAGGCCCGCCGGAGCACGGCGCGAACGCGGGCCGCGAGTTCGTCCAAATGGAACGGCTTGCCGATGTAGTCGTCCGCCCCGAGGTCGGAGACCCTTGGCCTTGTCGCCGGCGGAGCCCTTGGCCGTCAGCAGGATGACCGGCACCGATCGGCGCTCGCGCAGCTGGCGCATCACTTCGATGCCGTCCAGGTCGGGCATGACAATGTCGAGCAGGACGATGTCGGGCCGGATCTCCTCGGCTTTGGCGAGCGCTTCCTCGCCGCCGGAGGCCGTGACCACCCGGAAACCCTCGTCAGTCAGAGCCATCGAGACCAGCTTGGTGATTCGCTGCTCGTCGTCGGCAACCAGCACAAGGGGCTGTGCGCTCACTTGGCTGCTCTCCTCTCGCCCTTCGCCCGACTGGACTGGGATTGCGGCCGCGGCCGTTGTCTCCACCAAGCGAACTGCGCGCCGATTCTTCCGGCAAAGCGAGAGGCAATGCGAATGAGGTCACGCTTCGGCCCGATGCGACCGCCATCGCGACGCTCCCGCTTCCGATCGGCTAACCTGCGATTCCAGGTAGTCCTCGGCCAGAACGTTGCCGCGTCCGACCGAGATCCCGGAGAAACCGCCAGACCGATGTACTTCGACGAGTTCAAGCACCAGCTGCCCGACATCGACCCGTCCGAGACGCAGGAGTGGCTGGATGCCCTCGACCAGATCCACGGCCAGGAAGGGGACGAGCGCGCCCGCTTCCTGCTGTACAAGCTGCTCAAGCGCGCCCGGCAGCTGCACATCGGCCTGCCGCCCCTGACCCAGACGCGGTACATCAACACCATCAGCCCCGAACAGGAGCCCTTCTTTCCGGGCGATGAAGAGATCGAGCACCGGATCCGGCGACTCATCCGCTGGAATGCGGTGGCGATGGTCCTGCGGGCCAACAACCGGGCGCCCGGGCTGGGCGGTCACCTGGCTACCTATGCCAGCGCCGCGACGCTCTACGAGGTCGGGTTCAACCACTTCTTCCGCGGCAAGGACGACGCGTCGCCTGACGGCAACGCCGGCTCCGGCAAGGGCGGCTCCGGCGACCAGATCTTCTTCCAGGGCCACGCGGCGCCGGGCATCTACGCCCGTGCCTTCCTGGAAGGGCGTCTCAGTGAGGAGAACCTGGACCATTTCCGCCAGGAGGCGCTATCGCCCGTAGGGCTGCCGAGCTACCCGCATCCCCGCACCATGCCCGACTTCTGGGAATTCCCGACCGTCTCGATGGGCCTAGGCCCTATCGCGGCCATCTATCAAGCCCGGCTGAATCGCTACCTGGCGAACCGCGGTCTGGCCGACACCTCGGCGAGCCGTGTCTGGGCGTTTGTGGGCGACGGCGAGATGGACGAGCCGGAGTCGGTGACGGCTCTCTCGCTGGCGGCTCGAGAGGGCCTTGACAACCTGGTCTTTGTGGTCAATTGCAACCTGCAGCGTCTCGACGGCCCGGTCCGCGGCAACGGCAAGATCATCCAAGAGCTCGAGGGGCTCTTCCGCGGCGCTGGGTGGAACGTCATCAAGGTGATCTGGGGTCGCGAGTGGGACGATCTGCTGGCCCGCGACGTGGACGGCCTGCTCGTCAACAAGATGAACGAGACCCTCGATGGCGAGTTCCAGAAGTTCTCCGTGGCCGGCGGCGCCTACATTCGCGAGCACTTCTTCGGTCCCGACGAACGGCTGCGGCGCCTCGCCGGGAACCTCTCGGACGACGAGTTGGCCCGACTGCGGCGAGGCGGCCACGACTACCGCAAGGTCTACGCCGCGTACCGCGCCGCCACGGAATACCGAGGCGGACCGACGGTGGTCCTGGCCAAGACGATCAAGGGCTGGGCTCTCGGCCCCGGCGTCCAGGCTCGCAACATCACCCACCAGGCCAAGAAGCTCTCCGAGGCCGAGCTCCGGGTGTTCCGCGACCGGCTGGAGCTGCCGATTCCCGACGACAAGCTCCACGATGCGCCCTATTACCACCCCGGCCCCGACTCGCCAGAAGTTCAGTACATGCTGGAGCGGCGCCGCGCCCTGGGCGGCTTCGTCCCCAAGCGCGTGGTCCGGGCTCGGCCGCTGCCAGCGCCGCGGCCTGAGGTTGACGCCGAGTTCACCGCGGGCTCCGAGATGGCAGTCAGCACGACCATGGCCTTTGGCCGGTTGCTGCGGAATCTCATCCGTGACCCGCAGATCGGATCGCACGTCGTGCCGATCGTTCCGGACGAGGCGCGAACCTTTGGCCTGGACCCGCTGTTCAAGGAGGTCGGAATCTACGCCGCGCTCGGTCAGCGCTATGAGCCCGTGGATTCGGATCTCGTGCTGAGCTACCGCGAGGCCACGAACGGCCAGGTGCTCGAAGAGGGGATCACAGAGGCCGGGGCCGTGGCCTCTCTGCAGGTCGCGGCGACCGCTTACGCGACCCACGGCGTGCCCCTGATCCCGTTCTACATCTTCTACTCGATGTTTGGCTTCCAGCGGACCGGGGACCAGTTCTGGGCTCTGGGCGACGAGCGCGGTCGCGGCTTCGTGATGGGCGCCACGGCCGGGCGGACGACGCTCATGGGTGAGGGCCTCCAGCACGACGACGGCCATTCGCACGTGCTGGCTTCGGTCATCCCGAACATCCGGAGCTACGACCCGGCATATGCCTACGAGCTGGCCGTGATCGTTCGTGAGGGGATCGACCGGATGTTCGCGAAGGGCGAAGACGTCTACTACTACATCACCCTCTACAACGAGAACTACGCCATGCCCAAGCGGCCCGACGATCTGACCGATCAGCAGATCGTGAGCGGCATCTACCGTCTTCTGGCCGCGCCGGACCTGGGCGGTACGGCAGGGTCGAAGGCGGCTCGGAGCCGGGGCGCGGCCTCCGGATCCAAGGTCGGATCCAAGGTCGGGTCGAAGCTCGGGCCAAAGGCCGGAGCGCGTGGCGAGCCGCCGGTCCGGCTGGTGGGCAGCGGCTCCATCCTGCAGCAGGTCGTTGCCGCGCGGCAAATCCTCGCCGAGCGGGGCATCCCGGCCGAGGTGTACAGCGCCACATCGTTCCAGCAGCTCCGGGCTGACGGTCTGGCCGTCGATCGCTGGAACCGCCTGCACCCCGGGGAGCAGCCGCGCATCCCGCACGTCGCCAGGATGCTGCCCGAGGACGGCGGCCCCATCGTGATCGCGACCGACTGGATTCGGGCCTATCCGGATCTCGTCGCGCCGTGGCTGCCCGCCTCTCGACTGGTTTTGGGTACGGACGGGTTCGGCCGGTCCGATACGCGCGAGGCGCTGCGCGAGTTGTTCGAGGTCGACGCTCCGCACATCGCCGCGGCCGCTCTGGCCGGTCTGGCCCGGGACGGGCGCCTGAGCCGGGTCGATGCGGTGGCCGGCATCCGCGAACTGGGCGTCAATCCGGACGCCGCCGATCCGCGCTCTCTCTAGGGAGAGTCTGGTAGGGCGAAACCGGCCGGAGCTGGAGAGCCCGCGGACGGCTCGCCGCCGCCTGTGCTCGGCCGCCCTAGGCGCCTCTTCACTGTTGAGGTGAGCCTCGCGGCGCCCGCCTAGGTAGAACTCGCCTTGGGCGGCAGCAGCTCGACCACCACCGCTCCCGTGGCGTTGACGAGGGTCGTCCGGCCCACCTCTACGCACCAATCGCTGGTCGCGGCCAGGGGCGTATGGCCGTGAAGCCAGAGCGGTGGAGCCAGGCGATCCATCAGCCAGCGGTATCCGCGGAAACCGCGGTGGTACCCGCCATCGGGCGTATCTCCAGCGCCGAACGGCGGCACGTGGCTGATCACGATGAGCGGCTCGCTCCTGCCAAGCCGGCGAACGGCCAGGGAGAGGGCCTGGTTCCAGGCCGATCGCTCGCTGCGTGTGGCTCTCTTGCCCCACGCGCCCGGCCATGTCAAGCCGACAATCGCCAAGCCCGCTCGGTGCTGCACCGCGGTGGAACGGATCGGTGCGGAGCAGTAGCTCGCGCCGGCAGCCCACCGTTCGCCAGAGTCGTGGTTGCCGTTGACATAGACCAGCGGGGAATTCAGTCCGTCTGCGATGAAGGACAGGTCGCTGCAGTCGAGGTCGCCGCATCCCACGATCAGATCGATCGGGGACAGGACCTGGCGGTTGCGCAGATCCATGAGCGTCGGGTCCACGGCGTCCGAGACCACCAAGAGCCGGATTGCGGCTCCGCCGCGGTCGCGGAACGGCTTCGGGTCCGGCCACTCGAACGCAATGTGATGCGTCACGTCAGTCGGTCTCCTCCGGGTCCAGCGATTCCGGCCCGGGATACCGTTCTGTGACTTCTTCTGTAGCGGCGTCCTGAGCGGCGATCTCGGCGCCGTCGGGAGCGTCCCGCTCGTCATAACGCATTCCCACCGCCGGCCGCAGACCCTGTGCGGCGGCTCGCAACGCGCCGGACTCGCCCATATAGGAGAGCAGGTTCGTGGGACGCTCGCTGGTCTGCCCGTCGAGCGGTATCAACTCCGTGACCATGGCGTCCAGTCCGACTCCGTTAGCGTAGAGCGTGGCGGCCACCCGATTATGCCCGTCGACGACCCAATACTCGCCCTCGAACTTGATGAGGTCTATCGGTGGAAGCGGCTGGAGATTCCTGTTGGCCTGCCTGATGCGTTGCCAGCGGCCCGCCCAGTTCTCGCCTCGAAAGGGCTTGAGGGGCAGGAAGTCGCCGCCTCGCTGGGCAATGCCGGCGACGGCCGTGCCGCGAATCTCCTCGACCGGGACGAACCGCAAGCCTAGCTCGCGCGGCGACGAGAGACGGGCTCCCGGGTGGAGCTCGTACAGATCGGCCAGCGGCTCCCTGGCGAGGCGTCGAACCCGGCGCGCGACCGCCGCCTCCTGCGCGGACCAGGCCTGACTGGCCGCCCCGATCATGCTGCCGATGGCACCCGCCACCGGCAGGACGATGTAGCCCACGAAGGGCTCGACGACGCTGACCACTGGCTCCGTCACAGTCTGGAGGTGGCCCACGATGCTGCCTGAGGAGCCGCCGGAGTCGGTCGGCTCGGGCTCGGGATCCGTCTTCTCCGGGGGATCGGACGAGACCCATGCGCGCCGCGGCGGCTCGACGGCCTCCGGGCGACGCTGGCTCGTGCGGGTCAAGCGGAAGCTGACCGGGGCGGGATTCGCGCTCGGGGACTCCGCTTCGTCTGCCGGATCGTGCCGTTCTTCCACGGTCTGAGCCTACCATCCATCTCCGCGTTCGACCGCTTCGGGGACGGGTAGTTCCTGCTCGAACTGCCGTCCGGCGCCCGTAGCCACGGAGCCCGCCGCCTCCCGTGGGAAGGCTCAGCTCCGCGGCGGCAGCATGTCCAGGTGGACCAGGGGGGCGGTGGCCCAGCGCTGCAGGTCGCCGTCGCGCGTGCGCCATCTGTCCACGACCTGCCTCAGGCACAGCGGCCACAGCCCCACCAGAACGGCCAGGCGAGTCAGCGAGAAGATCGGCATGGTGGCCGTGGCCGCGACGAAGGCCAGCCAATCCAGGCGCCAGCGGATGGCCACGAGGATCGCGGCCGCCCCGAGGGCGAGGCGGATGGCCAGGTCGAGACCGCCGTGGTTGGGGACGATTGCGTACACGTACATGGCCTGCATCTGAGACTGCGCTTCCCAGCCGAACGTCCCGAGGTAGTCGAACCAGAGACCGGGCGTGATCGCGAACGAAACCAGGCAGGCCGCGGCGAACACGGCGCAGCTGATGGCGAGCGGCCGGCGCGTCTCGGGGCGAGTCATCCACAGGTACGGGATCAGGAGCGCGGGCCCGAACTTCATGCCCGCGAACCACGGCAGGAGGTAGATGCCCGCGGTGGCTACTCGGCCACGGCACAGGCACATCAGGGCCACCGCCCCGAGCTGGAGCGTCACGTTGCCGAAGCCGAGCTCGGCGAATACCGGCCACTGGAGGGCTGCCAGCACGGCGAGCTTCCACGAACCGGCCAGGTAGCGCAGGCAGAGGACGCCGACGATCCGCCAGATCCAGTCGACGATCCCCTCTGGTACCAGGCCGATCGGAAGCACCAGCTGGGCGTAGACGGGCGGGTACTTGTACGCTCCGGCGGTCCAAATCTGGGCCTGTGTATACAGCTTGTCGCCGTCCAGGAGGTGCCGCGTCGCCAGCCAATACGCGTTGGTGTCGTAGGCCGGCCACCAGTGGTAGCTCATGTTGTCGATGACGACCGCGGCGAGCTGCACGGCGATGGCTATCAGGACGAACCAGGCCACCAGAAAGCCGAACGTGTCGGCCTTCGATCGGGTCGGGACGAACCGGCCTCCCGGGGGTCGGCTTCGGACGGCGGGCATGGCCTCGGAGTCGCGGCCGGGCACCTCGGAACCACCGAGAGCCTGCGAGGGGAAGTCGCCGGGGGAGAGACTGTCGTGCTTCAAGGCGGGCCTTCGTCGAACGGTGGGCGGAGGGTCCGACAAGTCTACCGGCGCGAACTCGCTTCAGCCGCGCTCAGCCGGCGATCGGCTGGCCCCACCACACGCTCGCTGCCAGGATGACGTACAGGCCGATCAATGCCGTGCCCTCGAGCCACGTGGATTCGCCGTCGATGACCACGAGGGCGGCCAGGAACGCGGTCAGCGCGAGCGCGGCGACCAGGAGCGGAGAGACCACCAGGGTCAGCGTCGCGCCGCCGAGGAAGAGGCTGGCGAGGACCAGGATCGGGGCAAGCGCCAGGGCCACCTGCAGGCTGGAGTTGAGGATCACGCTGATGGCGAGGTCGCCCTTGTTGGCCAGCATCGCCTGGACCCCGACCACGTTCTCCACGGCGTTGCCGGCGATGGCCACGACTACCAGGCCGGCGAACGCCTCGGACATGCCGAGCGAGCTCATCGCCGGGCGGAGGGCGCCGACGAACCAGTCCGACACAAACGCCGCGCCCACGCCGGCCACCAGAAGCGTCCCGAGAGCAAGGGACAAAGGCCAGGCCGTATGGCCCGAGATCGCATCCTCCGTATCTCCAACCGCCGACCCCTTGCCGATGGCGGAGGGAATGCTCGCCGCGAAGACGACCAGGAGCACGATCGAGACGAAGACGGAGAGTTCGGTCTCGTGGCCGTGGGCGGGGCCGCCGGGTGCGGTGGCGATCGTCGGGATGGCCAGCGCCGCGACGGCAAGAACCAGGAGCGTGGATATCAGTCGCGTCTGGTCGGCACCGAACCGTTGCGGGCCGTGCCGGAGGCCGCCGAGCAGGAAGGCGAGCCCCAGCACCAGGAGGGTGTTGGCCAGGATCGAGCCGACGAGTGCCGCGCGCACAACGTCGAGCAAGCCCGCGCGCAGGGCGAAGATGCCGATGAAGAACTCGGGCAGGTTGCCGAGGGCGGACTGGAGGACGCCCGTCGCCCTGGGCCCCAGCCGCATACCAAGCTGCCCTGTTCCCTCGCCGACCATAGCGGCAAGGCCGGCCAGGCCCACCGCCGACGCGGCGAAGACGGGGACGCCTCGGGCGCCCATGAGCAGCAGCGCCAGCGCGGCAAGGCTCGCGCCGATGGCCACTAGGGCGATGATCCTGGTCCTGGTCTCCAGATAGTGGAGCAGACTCGTTCCTCCTGCGCGGATTGTGGCGGAGAGCGAACCGCCGCGTCGGGCCGATGCGGCGGGCGGGCGGAGGCGAGCGGACGGCTGCCCAGGCTAGCGCCGGTC
>DATEXG010000061.1:0-13040 GCA_035257225.1 Candidatus Limnocylindrales bacterium | reverse complement strand
GCAGCCACGGCCGGGCCGGGCACTCCACCGGTGGGCACGGCTCCGGCGTCCGGTCCGGCACCTTCCCAGGGCGCCGCGCCCGGCGGTTGGTCGGGTGATTGGTGGTCGCAGCGGCGCCAGGAGCGCTGGCAGAGACGCGCGGAGCGTTGGCAGCAGCGAGCCGAAAGGTTCGAAGGACGCCGCGAACGCGGTCCAGGCCTCGTCTTCGGCCTGCTACTGATCCTCGTCGGCGGCATGCTGGCCTGGCATCAGATCGATCCGAGAGTCGACCTCGGGCTGTCGTGGCCGCTCGTGGTCATCGCCTTTGGCGTGATCCTCGTCGCCTCGTCGCTACGCTGGCACGACCGCGACTGACGTCCAGACCCTGCAGCCCTAGCTGGCCGGGGCGCCGCGACGGCGACGCCTCCGCAGCAGCACCAACGCGTAGGCGACGCACAGCACGGAAGCGGCCAGGCCGGCCACCATCGCGACGTTGCGGGCCAGCGGTGCCGAGATGCCGGATGCGGGGTCGGCGGAGCTGCCGGATCCGCCGCCCAGCTGAGCCGCGGCCGCGCCTCCGAGTGGAGAGGGGCCCCCGGCGCCACCGCGCCCGGAGATTCCCGCGACCATCGAGGCCGGGGATTCGGCCGGCTCAGGGCCCAACGAGGCTTCGGTCGTCGCAGAGGGAGTGGCGAATTCCGTGGCTTCGGGAGTGGCGAGCTCACTGGAGGCACTGGCCGCTGGCTGCTCCACAGGCGGCGCAGTCACGGTGACCTGGCGTGGAGCGGGGCGAATCGGGGCGGGTGTCGGTGCGGGGGTCGGAGCGACCGTCGGAGCGGGCGTGGGATCCGGTGGCGGTGGCGCTGGCGGGACCAGATCGGGGAACGGTGACTGCGTCGGCGGGGAGTTGGTGCCGTTCGGACCGCCCTGGCTCAAGAGGCAATCGTAGTAGTAGGTGCCGTCTGCGGAGGTCCAGCCGCCGCATCCGATCCGATCGTACCCGCCCAGGATGATCGCGGCGTGGCTGCCGCTGCTCATCCATCCGAGGATGCCGTGGCCGGTCGTGGAGTAGCTGTACGACTCGTAGGCGGAAGACCTCCCCGAGTAGTCCACCAGGAACTGGCCGGTGCCATAGCCGCCGTTCTGCAGCATGATCTCGCCCACGTTCTGGTAGTTGTACGTGGTCTGGAGAATCGAGACGAACTTCACATCCGGGCACAGGCGCAGGCTGTGCGAGACGAAGTTGTTCTCGGCTCCGTCGCGCGCTCGTCCGAGCATGACGAGCGAGGGGTCGGACGGACAGGGGATCGACGTGTCACGAGCCAGGCCGGCCAGGAACGGATCGAGTCGCAGAGGACCAAGCCCATTCGCGGCGCGAACCCCGTTGATCAGGCGCACATATTCAGAGGCTTCGGGATCGGCAGGACCGGACCCGGCGCGGACGGTCGGAACCGCCAACACCAGCGTTGCCGCTAGCGATAGGGCGCCCAATGCCAGGGCAGACGCGAGAATGCTGAGGCGCGGTCGGTGCGTAGTTCGCACGATGGTCTCCTCCGGACGGGTAGAGGCTGACGCGTCGAGGCTGGTTGCGATCCCCCACCCCACTCCGGTGGGCCCAGGGCCGTGCGGCACAGTCTCTGGCACTTTGACAACCACCCGTTCAGGCGGCTAGGACGAAGTTCTGGCCCGTCGCAGTACACGTCTGCGGGCTTTTCCGGGCGCTTTGCTACAGTCGAGTGCGAAGATTGGCCGCACAAGCGGTACTTCTGAAGCAACCGGGTGAGAAGAATTCCCAACCCATTTGGTGCGGTTCCTTCACCGAAGCCACGGCTCGCACCCCGGCAGAGGCCCGCGCGCAATCCGGAGCCGGCCTCGCGATCCCCGCGACGACTATGGGCGGTGGACGGTCCTCGAGCCGTCAGATGCAGCCGCAAACCTAGGACTGCGCCGCCTTAACGCACCAGAGCAGCTGGGTGTCCGTGCGCTTGATGTGGGTGGTCAGCCAACGCAGCATCTCGACTTCGACCCGCACCACCAGGTGTGCGGTAGCGCCGTCCCGGTCGAACTCATCCCTCAAGGCCGCGAGCGTCACGACGAAGTCCTTGTGGGCAAGCATGTTCTGTTCGGCCGCCGGGCACTTGTACCTGACCATGCATTCTTCTTCGTGGCCGAAATGAGTGGCCGAATAGGTGCCCAATTGATCCAGCAACCCCTGGATCTCGGAGCCCGCGCGACCCTGGCTGATGGCTTCGAGCAGGTCGTTCAGCCAGGCAATGAGCTGCTTGTGCTGGGCGTCCACTGTGTCGAGTCCGGTCGCCATCGACTGATCCCACTGGATGGTTGGCATATGAGTCTCCGCTGTCTATTGCCGGCCAGAGCCTCGTCGTGGTGGCTCCGGCCGCCCGTGCCGCGGTTCCGTCAGACGGACGATCCAGGCCCTTTTCAACCGGCCTTCAAATCGCCATTCTATGGTCGTTGCGGGTCCGCGCCCACGGATTCGTCCGGCTTGTCCGGTGCAGGAGCCAATCACATGACCGCCCCGCTATCCCCAACTGTCAAGCCGGCGCACGGCAACCGCAACCTGCTGATAGTCATCATCGCCGTCCTCGTCCTGGCCGTGGCAGCAGCCGGCGGCTACGGACTGTGGTACATCCTGGTCGGACCGGCGAGCCCCGTTGCCGTGAGCGGGGAGGCGCCGGTGATTCCGGCGAGCGCATCGGTCCCTGCCCCGGCCTCGTTCGACGGCTCGTGGCAGGTGAACAGCAGCCTCGGCTCGATGAACGACTTCAGCGCATCCTGGGCGGGCTACAGAGTCCAGGAGCAGCTCGTGGGTGTCGGCGGCCATACCGCCGTCGGGCGAACGCCCAAGGTGTCCGGATCCATGACTCTCACGGGCTCGATCGTCGACAACGTCCAGATCACGGCCGACCTGACCGCGCTCGCCAGCGACGACTCCAATCGCGACGGCCAGCTGCGTGGCCAGGCAATCGAGACCGACACCTATCCAACGGCGATGTTCAAGACGATCCAGCCGATCGATCTTGGCACGTTGCCGGCCGACGGCAAGATCGTCAGCGTTACCACGACGGGCGCCCTGACCCTCCATGGCACGACCAAGACCGTCCAGATGACCCTTCAAGCACAACGCCAGGGCGGCATCATCGCAGTGGCCGGCTCGATGCCGGTCGTCTTCGCCGACTTCGGCTTCAAAGGGCCCAACTCCTTCTCGGTCGTGTCGGTTGACGATCACGGCATCATGGAACTCCACCTGCTGTTTACTCACGCCTGATGCCGTTCCGGCGGTGCCGCAGAGCCGCCAATACGGATCGTAAGGAGACGCGATGTCATTCATGCGCTTCCTCGGTGGCCGTTCGCCACAACCCGCCATCGACCAGCCGCCGGCGGCCGCCGAGACGGAGGCCGTTCGCCATATCGTGGCCAGGCTGGAGGCCCTGCCTCCTGAGCGAGCCCGCTTTCTGGCCGGCATGGCCTACGTCCTGGCCCGAGCCGCCTACGCGGATCTCGAGATCAGCGACGCCGAGACCGCCGCGATGGAGCAGGAACTGACGGGCTCCGGCCTGGATGCTGCCCAGACCGTGCTTGTGGTGGAGATGGCCAAGCTCCAGGAGAAGACCACGGGCGGGACGAGCGACTACCTGGTGACGCGTGAGTTCAAGGAGCTCTCGACCCCCGAGCAGCGTCTGACCTTGCTGCGGGCGTGCTTCCGAGTCTGCGCCGCGGACGACTCCATAAGCGGGACGGAGAGCGCGACGCTCGACGAGATCGCCAGTGAGCTCGACATGACCGGCAGCGAGACCGCGCCGATACGGGCCGAGTTTGCCGACAGGATCTCAGCTCGCCTGGGATTCGGCTCCTTCTCGGGCAAGCAGGACTGACCCCAGGCGAGTCGATTGAGCGCCGCCTCCGCGGGGCCGCGACGAGTGGGTCAGGCGACCGGGGATCGCCATTCCATGAGCAGCTATCTCCGCGGAACGATCGACATCGTCCGAAGCTGGGCGAGCCAGCGCTCCGTGCGCGCCTCTAGGCCGCGTGGCGAGGCAAGCCGACCGAATCGGTGCCGAACCAGGTGCCGGAGCTTCCCTGGACGATCGCGACCGCGTTCTCCAGAGCACCGATGGCGGCGAAACGACCGCCACCCCGCACGAACTCGGCGCACGCCCGAACCTTGGGAGCCATGGAGCCGGACGGCCAGGCGCCCGCGGCCAGTCCCTCGAAGGCTTCGTCCACCGAAAGCCGCAGGATCGCCTCCTGGCGCGGCGTACCCCAACGCCGGTAGACCGCATCCACGTCGCTCAGCAGCACCAGCCCGTCGGCGTCGACGGCCCGGGCCAGAACGACGGCCGCTAGGTCCTTGTCGATGACCGCCTCGCAGCCCTCCAACCGACCGTCCGGCCCTTCGACGACGGGCACTCCCCCGCCGCCGGACGCGACCACGAGAGTCCCGGAATCGACGAGCGCGCGAATTGCCGCCGCCTCCAGGATCCGGATCGGGGTCGGCGACGGCACCACGCGCCGCCAGCTGGTTCCGTCCGGGGCGATGTTCCAGCCCCGGGTCCGGGCATGCTCGCGGGCCGTCTCCTCGTCGTAGATCGGCCCGACCGGCTTGGTTGGATTGCCGAAGGCCGGGTCGTCGCCCGCGACCACGGTCCGGGTCACAATCACCGCGATCTCACGGCGCTTGCCACGCTCGATGAACGCGTCGTTGAGGGCATTGGCCAGCAGGTAGCCGATCTGGCCCTGCGTCTCCGCGCCCAGCACGTCGAGCGGTGGCGCAGGCACGACGGACGCGGCCATCTCCGCCCCGATGGCGAGGAAGCCGACCTGCGGACCGTTGCCGTGGGTGATGACGATCTCCGCTCGGCTCCCCTCGGCCAGCGTGACCAGGCCCCGCGCCGCCGCGATCAGGTTGTGGCGTTGGCCCGCGGTCGAGCCCGGCTCGCCCCGCCTGATCAGGGCGTTGCCGCCGAGCGCGATCGCCAGGCGTGTCACCCCAGACGCTCCCACAGTTCTCGACCCGTGATCAGCAGGTAGAGGAGTGCCTGTTCGGTGTACCAGCGGTTCTCCGCCTCGTCCCAGACGCGGGATCGCGGCCCGTCCATCACCTCATCGGTGACCTCGTCGCCGCGATGGGCAGGCAGGCAGTGGAGGAAGATCGCGCGCGGAGCCGCCAGCGCCATCAGGGCGCCGTCCACGCAGTACCCGGCGAACTTCCGAGCCCGCTCCTCGCGCTCCTTCTCCTGGCCCATGCTGGCCCACACATCCGTATAGACGGCGTCCGCGCCAGTCACCGCCGCCCTGGGATCGTGGCCCAGCTCGATCCCGCCACCGTTCACCCGGCAGTTGGCGCGGGCCGCCTCGACGATCTCGGCCTGCGGTTCGTAGCCCTCGGGAGCCGACACGGCCAGCGTGAAGCCCAGGTGCCCGGCAGCCTGGATAAGCGAGTGGCAGACGTTATTGCCATCGCCCACGAACGCGACCCGCAACCCCGCGAATCCGCCGAACTCCTCCTGCAGGGTCATGACATCCGCCAGGGCCTGGCAGGGGTGGTGGTCGTCGGTCAGGGCGTTGACGATCGGGATCGAGGCGTACCGCGCGAGTTCCTCGACCCTGGCCTGCTCAAATGTGCGAATCACAAGCGCCGAGAGGTACCGTGACAGGACGCGGGCCGTGTCGGCGATCGTCTCGCTGTGACCGAGCTGAAGCTCGTCCGAGCGGAGCGCGATTGGCAGCATGCCGAGGCCCCAGATGGCCGCCTCGAAGCTGACGCGCGTCCGCGTCGACGGCTTGTCGAAGATGAGACCGACCCGGCCGCCCGGAAGCGACTCGCGGGTCATGCCCTTGAGCTTCTTGGCATCGGCCGCCAGGTCGAGGACGTGGTGGATCCCCTCGCTGCCTAGGGAATCCAGAGTCAGTAGGTTCTTGGCCATCGCCGGACCCTCCTCTAGCGGCTTGACCCGGCCTCCGAGCCGGCACGCGCCCGCTCGACGATCGGCCCGAGAAGATCGGTCAGGCTCGGGGCCCCGGCCTGCGACGCCATCTCCTCGAGCTCATAGCGTACCCGGACCACGGGTTTGCGCAGATGCAGGACTCGAGTCAGGTCGATGGGAGTCGCCGACAAGACCAGGTCCGCCGGCATAGCGTTCAGAGTTGTCTCCAGCTCGCTCATTTGTCCCTGGCCGTATCCCATGGCCGGGATCAGGTGCTCGAGGGCCGGATAGCGGGCCAGCGTCTCGGCCAGCTCGCCGACGGCATACGGCACCGGGTCGACGATCTGGGCCGCGCCGTACCGCCGCGCCGCAACGACGCCGGCGCCGTAAGTCATGCCGCCGTGGGTGAGCGTGGGGCCATCCTCGACGACGGCGACGCGCTTGCCGGCGATCTCGCCGCCATGCAACGTCAGCGCCGAGCGGGCCAGGACGACCGGCGCGCGCGGGTTCAAGGCGGCGACGTTGGCCTTCACTTCGGCGATCTGCTCGGGCGTGGCCGAGTCCATCTTGTTGATCACGATCACGTCGGCCATGCGGATGTTCGTCTCGCCGGGGTGGTAACGCAGCTCGTGGCCGGCCCGCAGCGGGTCCGCGATCACGATGAAGAGATCCGGCCGATAGAACGAGAAGTCGTTGTTGCCGCCTTCCCAGATGACGACATCGGCTTCGGCCTCCGCCTGGCGCAGGATGGCCTCGTAGTCCACGCCGGCATACATCACGCGCCCGGCGTCGAGGTGCGGCTCGTACTCTTCGCGCTCCTCGATCGTGGTCTCGTAGCGATCGAGATCCGCGAGCGTGGCGTAGCGCTGGACCCTCTGGGCGACCAGGTCGCCGTAGGGCATGGGGTGGCGAACCACGACGACGCGCAAGCCCGCCTTCTCGAGGAGCGCGGCGAGATACCGCGTCGTCTGGCTCTTGCCGGCCCCGGTACGGGTGGCGCCCGTCGCGAGCACCGGCTTGACGCTGCGCAGCATCGTGCGCGCCGGTCCCAGCAGCTCGAAGTCGGCGCCGCAGGCAAGAGCCCGGCTGGCCGAATGCATGACGAACTCGTGGGAGACGTCGCTGTAGGCGAAGACGACCAGATCGACCGCCTTCTCGGTGAGGACGCGCTCCAGCTCCGACTCGGCGACGATGGGGATCCCCTCGGGGTAGAGGGGCCCGGCCAGCTCCGGCGGGTAGCTCCGGCCGGCTATCCCGGGGATCTGAGACGCCGCCGCCGTGAAGGCCACGACCTCATAGGTCGGGTCGTTCCGGTAGACGACGTTGAAGTCATGGAAGTCGCGGCCCGCCGACCCCATGATCACGACTCGCTTGCGATCCATCATTCCGGCCCTTCCGCAGTCGCGCCGACGGGTCTGCCCCGGCAGCGGACCTGGAGCCGACGAGCCGGTTCCGCTTCAGGTCCAGCGGTCGTCTAGCGATGGGTAGTGTCTCCGGCGGAGCGATCGCGCGCAATCCCCAGCCTGACGGAAAGCACGGGCGCCCACCAGGCGGTTCGAACGGGTAGGTCCGACGTGCGCCGGCCCGCGGGCGCCGTTTTGGTTCGCGGTCGGGATCGCCCCCCGACTAGCGGGCCGGCCGTCTGCCCAGTGCGGCGGCGATCGCGTATCCCGACGAGGAAGCCGCACCCTCGGCGCCGCCTGCAGAGTCGAGCCTAGCGCGCGGCGACCCGCGGGTTCTCGCGATTCGGACTCAGGGTCCGGTCAGGAACTGGAACATCCCGAAGACGCCTGCGGCGAGCAGGACGATCGTCAGCGCCCACAGCACCGCCGTGTGGCGGCGCGAGTTGACCAGATCGCCCAGCAGCTCGCGGTCGCTGGTGAGGCGGACGAGGAACGTTAGCGGGAGGATCAGGACTATGACGTTGAAGACCATCGCGCCGACGCACACGCGCACCAGGTCGTGCGAGACGAGGGCCACCGCGGCGGCGGGCAGAACCTCGAGCAGGTAGACGCCGTAGAAGCGGCGCGCCTGGTTGGGCCGAAGATTCAGGCTGTGCGGCCATCCCAGCAACTCCCCCACGCCCCAAGCGGCCGAGAGGGACACCACCACCAGAGCGAGCAGGCCCGAGCCGATGAGGCCGATCGCGATCAGCCAGCCTGCGCTGCCGCCGGCCAGCCGCGCCAGCCCCTCCGGCAGTTCTGCCACATTGGCGGGAAGGCCCGCAACCGGTGGCGCGGACTCCATGGCTGCGGCCGAGGCGATGACGATGGTCGCCATCAAGGCCTGGCTGGCGAAGGCGCCGAGCAGCGTTTCGATACGGGAGCCGCGCAGGTCTTCGCGGGCCAGCTTCTTGTCCACGCTGGCGGATTGCTGATAGAAAAGCATCCACGGCATGACCGACGCCCCGATCATCGCCACTACCAGGGCGAAGTAGTCGGGTGGAAGGTCGTTCGGCACCGGGTTCAGATCGGACGCCAGATGGCCCAGATCCGGATGGCCGACGATCGCCAGGACGACGAAGCTGAATAGAGCCAGCGACAGCACCAGGGCAAGCCGCTCGAAGACTGAGTAGCCGCCCGTCAGCACCATACCGGCATGGACCGCCAGCGCCCCGATGATCGCGAGGGGAGCCGGGATGCCCAGGATGGCCGCTCCGAGTGCGATCCCCGCGAACTCGGCCACGTAGGCCACGAAGTTGATGATGGCCATGCCGGCGACCGATACAGCCGCCGAGCGTGTCCCATAGCGGACACGGACCAGTTCCGCGTGGCCCTTGCCGGTGGCCAGCGCCAGGCGAGCGGTCATCTCCTGAACCAGGAACAGCACCGGCACCAGGGCGAAGAGCGGCAGCAGCAGGGCGTACCCGGCTTCGGTGCCGCCCTTGCCCGCGGTGACCACGCTCGGGGCGTCCACGTCCGCCAGCATCACGACCCACGCCGGCCCTACGATCCGCAGCCAGCGGACAAGCGCCGGGGCGCGCACGAACCCGGCCAGGGAGCGGAGGCCTTCCAGCGCGGTCACGGGCCAACCATAACCGAGCGCGTAATCGCTCCGGAGGGCCGAGGGGACCACGCGGGTATGCTCTCTCGCCCGTTCGGCGGGGCCGCGCAGCCTGAATGGGAGACGCCCACCGCTGGTTTCGTCGGACCGGTGGTCAGCTCTTGCTGCCGGAAGCCTCCGCCACCGCGTCCGCGGCCACGAGATCGACCCCCAGGCGCTCGAGCGCGCTCAGGACCGCCCTCATCGAGGCCGTGGTGATGTTCGGGTCCATTCCCACGCCCCAGCGCACTTCGCCGTGCGAGCGGACCTCCACATAGGCCACGGCCGTGGCTTCCTCGCCGGCGCCCAGGGCGTGCTCCGCGTAGTCGAGGACGTCGACCTCGATGCCCAGATCCTGGCGCAGGGCGTGGACAAGGGCCGAGATCGGGCCGTTGCCGTGGCCCGAGACCGTCTGGGGCACGCCGGCGGCGGCCGCGGCCAGCTGCGCCCGAACCGTCACGCCGTCCGAGCTGGACGAGGTTTCGTAGCTCACCAGCCGCGTCCGCGTCACCTCCGGCAGGTACTCGGCCGCAAAGGCATCCCACATCTCCTCGGGCGTTATCTCTGTGCCGCTCCCTTCCGTGATCACCTTGATGCAGCGGCTGAACTCGATCTGCAGCCGGCGCGGCAGATCCATGCCGTGCTCGTTCTTCATGATGTAGGCGACGCCACCCTTGCCGGATTGGCTGTTGACCCGGATGACCGCCTCGTAGCTGCGGCCGACATGCTTGGGATCGATCGGAAGGTACGGGACCTCCCAGGTCGAGTAATCCGACGGGAGCGCCTCCATTCCCTTCTTGATGGCGTCCTGGTGCGAGCCGGAGAACGACGTGTAGACGAGGTCGCCGACGTAAGGGTGGCGCGGCTCCACGGGCAGGCGATTGCAGTGCTCGGCCACCCGGCGCAGCGCGTCGATGTCGCTTATGTCGAGCCTGGGGTCGACCCCCTGACTGAACATGTTCATGGCCAGGTTGACCACGTCCACGTTGCCGGTCCGCTCGCCGTTGCCGAAGAGCGTGCCTTCGATGCGGTCCGCGCCCGCCATGATGCCGAACTCGACCGCGGCCACGGCCGTGCCGCGGTCGTTGTGCGGGTGCAGGGACAGGATCACGGAGTCTCGCCGGGGCACGTTGCGATGGAACCACTCGATGGCGTCGCCGTAGATGTTCGGGGTGTACATCTCCACCGTGGCCGGCAGGTTGAGGATGATCGGCCGCTTCGGCGTGGGCTGGATGACGTCCATCACCGCGGCGCAGACCTCGACCGCATAGTCGAGCTCCGTCCCGGTGAAGCTTTCCGGCGAGTACTCGTACCGGATGTCGGTGCCGGGGACGCGAGCCTCCTGCTCCAGGCATACCTTCGCCGCGTCGACGGCGATCTTCGTCACGCCTTCCTTGTCCAGGCGGAAGACGACGCGCCGCTGCAACACGGACGTCGAGTTGTAGAAGTGGACGATGGCGCGCCTCGCTCCCTCGAGGCACTCGTACGTCCGCTCGATCAGCTCGCGGCGGCACTGCGTCAGGACCTGGATCGTGACGTCGTCCGGGATCAGGTCTTCCTCGATGAGCTGGCGGATGAAGTCGAAGTCCGGCTGCGACGCAGACGGGAAGCCGACCTCGATCTCCTTGAAGCCCATCCCCACCAGCGCCCGAAACATGCGCAGCTTGCGACCCGGGTCCATCGGGTCGATGAGGGCCTGGTTGCCGTCGCGCAGGTCGACGGAGCACCAAACGGGCGCCTGCTCGATCTGGCGGTTCGGCCACTCGCGGTCCGGAAGGCGGAGCGGCAAGGGGCGGAAGGGCACGTACTTCTCGACCGGCATCTTCTTGGGGCTGGCTGGCTCGGGAGGCATCTTTCGAATCCTTCTTGGTCTCTTGGTTGGTCCGCGATGGATCGGTGCGGCTAGGCAGGCTTTCGGGGAAACAAAAACCTCCTGCGCTGGCGCAGGAGGCAGTAGGCGAGCACCCAACGGCGCTCGCCTCAGGTAAGGAGCAGGCTGCTGTCGAAGCGGTCCCTGTTCATCGTGCCGCGTAGTGTAGCCTGTGGCGCCTCATCCGGTCTACACCGGCCAATGCATGAGGCGAAAGTCGGGGACGCCGTCAGCCAGGCGGGCACAGAGGGAGGAATGGCTCCGGCGGTAGGATTCGAACCTACGACCAAGCGGTTAACAGCCGCCCGCTCTACCACTGAGCTACGCCGGAGCGAGTCGATCGCCTGAGCGATCGCCTGAGGTGATCGCTCGCGATCCGATGGCGCCGCCGCGGCGCCGCGCGACAGAATAGCACGGCGTCGCCGGGACGCGAACGCTGCCCCGACTCGACGGTACCGCCTCCCGACTCGAGGGTACCGGCTCCCCGCCTCGACGGGATCCCCGGCTACTTCTCTACCGGAAGGTCGGGCCGGTTGCCCCACTCCTCCCAAGACTCGGCGTAGTTGCGAACCTCCGTCAGGCCGACCACTTCGTGGAGCACGAACCAGACGAGGGCCGCCCGGACACCGCCCTGGCAGTAGGTGGCTCGGAGTTCTGCCGGGTTCACGCCACTGGCCTCGAGGATGACCACGGCCTCCGCCGCCGACCGGAGCCGCCCGTCCGGGGCCACGAAATCGCTGAAGAGGCGCTGCCCGGAACCGGCGATCCGACCGCCTCGTGCCGCCCTGACGTCCGTGCCCAAGAACTCATCGATTCCCCGCACGTCCAGCAGACGCGTTGGGCCCCCTGGCTGGCTCGCCTCGCGGCTCCACGCCAGCACCTGCTCGGCCGTGGCGATGAGGGGGTCGTCTCGCTCACGCAGCGGTTCGGTGGCCTCGACCCGGGTCGGTTCGGTGGCGTCGGCGGTCGTCTCGCGGCCATCCGCCTGCCAGACCCTGAGGCCGCCGTCGAGCACGTGTAGTCGCTCGGTCGGAAACCCATACAGGCGCAGCAGCCAGTAGCCCCGAATGGCATGGCGACCCTGGCCGGCGTCGTCGTAGAAGACGATCCGGTCGCCCGGAGCCACTCCCCACGAGGCCAGCGACTCGGCCACTTCCTCGCGCGTCGGGACGAGGTAGAGCCGCTTGGCCGCGCCCGTCTCGGGCCGCGTGCCAGCCTTGGCCAGGTCCACGTGCAGATCGACGAAGATCGCCCCCGGCACGTGCCCGTGGCCGTAGGCCTTGCGGTCGAGCGATACATGTACGATCCGAAGGTCGGCGTCGCCCAAGTGGTCGGCCACCCACTGGGCGGAGACGAGAGGTCCAGGTTGAGCGGCGTTCATGGCATTCCCTCCGACCTTCGTTCCCCTACTCCAGGTAGTCCTTGAGCTTCCGGGAGCGCGACGGGTGGCGCAGCTTGCGCAGAGCCTTCGCTTCGATCTGGCGGATCCGCTCGCGGGTGACGTTGAACTCCTTGCCTACTTCCTCCAGGGTCCGGGCGCGCCCGTCCTCCAGTCCAAACCGCAGCTGCAGCACTCGTCGCTCGCGGCCCGTCAGCGAGTCCAGCACCGCCTCCACCTGCTCCTTCAGGAGCTGATGTGAAGCGGCCTCGGCGGGCGCCAACGCTCCGCGATCCTCGATGAAGTCGCCCAGGTGCGAATCCTCTTCCTCGCCGATCGGCGTCTCCAGGGAAACCGGCTCCTGGCTGACCTTGATGATCTCGCGGACCTTCTCCGGGGTGACGACCTGCTCCTGGCCCTTGGACATCGCCTCGGCGATCTCTTCGACCGTCGGCTCGCGGCCCAACTCCTGCAAGAGCGTTCGCGAGACTCGGATCAGGCGGTTGATCGTCTCGACCATGTGGACCGGGATGCGGATCGTCCGGGCCTGGTCGGCAATAGCGCGCGTGATGGCCTGCCGGATCCACCACGTGGCATACGTGCTGAACTTGTAGCCCTTCTCGTAGTCGAACTTCTCGACCGCGCGGATGAGGCCGATGTTGCCTTCCTGGATGAGGTCCAGGAATGACATGCCGCGGCCGATGTACTTCTTCGCGATCGATACGACGAGCCGCAGGTTAGCCGACGTCAGTTGCTCTCGTGCGTCGCGGCCGATGCGAACCAGCTCGCCCTTGCGATGGGCCAGCTTCGTGTTGGTCGGAAC
>DATEXG010000060.1:0-7911 GCA_035257225.1 Candidatus Limnocylindrales bacterium | reverse complement strand
CCGCCACGGGGGAAGTAGCCACTCAGCCCGCTCAGCGAATCCGCGATGTTGCGGCCGACATCCTGCAATGGTCCCGCCAGTGGAGCCGAGCTGGCGACCATCGTCAGAACGAGCGATCCGCAGACCGCAATGGAGGCAAAGGCCAGACCGCCCTGGAGATTGGGCGTCCTAAAGTCCCGGCCCCGCCAGATCCGGTGGCGCAGCCAGTTGGAGCGCTCGTCGGCGGCGTGCGACAGGAGCAGGAGCGCGAGCCCCGCCGCGCTGAACAGCACGATCGCAGGGAACTGTTCGTGCAGAGTGAGGGACATGCTGGCGATCAGCACCACGGCCAGGAGCAGGACGCCGTTCACGGCGCGGTGGTAGCCAAACACGTCGTACGAAGCTGCCTGGGCCGTGCCCCAGACCAGGATTCCGAGGCCAAGGCCGAAGTGACCGAACTGCAGCGTAGTCAGCTGATGACGCCAGGTCAGGTCGAGGTAGGCTTGGATCACTGAGTTGACGGTCGCCTGGAACCAACCAGGCAGACTCGGCGTGGCGCCGGGCAGCCCCGACCCCACGACCTCGATGATCACAAAGGCTCCGATGGTGCAGCCGAGGGCATGAGCCAGCCACGGCGACAAGCCCAAGCGGGAGCTCAGGTAACCCCACAGCGTCGCCGCCAGGGCGATCCAGATGAGGAAGCCGCTCAGTTCGTCGCGGCCGAGGATCCAGCGGCCATCGGCGATGGACCAGGCTACCGTGCCCGTCAGGATCAAGACGAGCGGAAGGCTGGCCATGCCCTCCTCGGGGCGCATTCGGTCGACCGCCCGGACTATGACGTTTCGCTCGTCGAATCCCGCGTCCGCGCCCCTGGGTCGGAATACCTCGGGTCTGCCGTGAGGGACCAAGCCTGCCGTCGCCATCTCAGCACCACCAAGCGCGGCAGAGTCGGGCGACCGAATGAGTGCTCATGCGAGCACCGCCCCGAGATTGTCGCCGGCTCTAACTTCGTAGGACTTCAGCTCGTATTCTGCCAACGCGAATCGAAGCGCCCGCTGCTCCCGCATGGCGAGATCATCCTCCCTATCCCCACTCTTGGGATGCCGGCGGCCTGCGGATTCGTAGCTCGGTGCATCGAGGAGGACCACGGCTGCCGTCACGCCGCGGCCCCGGAGCGTGGTCAGAGTCCGAATCCAGACCCTTTCCCGCGACGGAGTGATCACCACGGCCGTCATGCCGCGGCGCAGCTTGGGCAAGCCGGTAAGCAGAACCTCGGCCAGCGGGGTCATGCCGTCGCCCTCGACGGCAGCGAGGAGCTGCATGACCTTCTGACGCTGCCTGGGGCCTCGATCCGCGGGGATCGAGACCAGACGATGACCGCTGGTGGTCAGGCCCACTGCACGATTCTCGAGGAAGGCATCGTGGGCGATCGAGGCCGCGACACGCAACGATTCCTCGACCGTCGAGACGTCGCCCTCGCCTGCCTGCACCGGTGTTTCGAGGTCGACGTAGAGCCAGACGTCGGCCGTCTGCTCGAGATCGAATTCCTTGACCTGGATCTCGCCCAGTCGCGCGGTGCTTCGCCAGTGGATACGGTTGAAGCTGTCGCCGGGGGCATAAGGCCGGACAGTGGTCGCGAGGGGCGTCGTCTGGAGGGTGCGTTCCGGAGCCGAGTGGCTCCCCTCCAGATTCGCGTTCGGAAGCCGCCAACGGGGCAGCGGGACGACCTGTGGGAAGACCGTGACCATCGTGGGCCGGCCGACCGTTGCCGCCGCCTCGAAGAACCCGAACGGATCGCCTGTGCGAACGATCATCGGCTCGACCCGGAATGTTCCGCGCCTCGTCAGCGGCACGATGGCGACCCATGAGCGTTGCGCCCACGATCGCAGCCCAAGAGCGCGTCCGGGCAGCGGAACGGGCAGGTCCGTGGGGTTGTAGACCTCGAGCCAGGGTTTCGGCAGGTTGCTCGCGTTCGAAATGCTGTATGTCGTCCGAAGGTCGTCGCCCACGTGGGCCTGTCGGTGATCCACCCGATAGCCGGCCTCCAGGTCCGCCAGCCCGAATCTGGTCAGCACGTAGCTACCTCCGATCGCCAGCAGACCGAGGTAGACGGCGTAGAAGAGGAAGGACAGGCCGGTCGAGAAGGCCGCGATCAGCAGCACGACCGCTACGACCAGGAACTGGAGACGCCGGATCACGAGATGAGACTCCCCGGCCGATCAGCGCGCCGGACTGCCGGTTGCCCCGCCCTTGGCGGCGGCCGCACGGGCCGACAGATCTGCCAGCGCGCCGCGGCGGTCCGCGCCGGTCACTCGGGAATCGTCCACGGGCACCGTGTTGAGCAGCTCCGCTACGACCTGGCGGGGGTCGATGTCGTGCATGGACGCACTGGTCTTGATGATCAGCCGGTGGGCCAGAGCCGCTTCCGCCAGGGCCTTGATGTCGTCCGGAATGACGTAGTCGCGGCCGGCCAGCGCCGCCAGCGCTTGTCCAGCTCGGTACAGGGCAAGCGACCCTCTCGGCGAGGCTCCCAGATACACGTCGGGGTGGGTCCGCGTGGCGTTGACGAGCCGAACGATGTAGTCCGCGACAGCCGGATCGACGTAGACCTCGCGGACGGCCGCCTGCAGAGCGCGCAGATCCTCGAGGCCCAGGACCTCCTCCAGGTCGTCGAGCGGGTGAGTGATCTTCTGCTGATCCAGGATGGTCTGCTCGTCGGCCGGGCTCGGATAGCCGAGGCGGATCCTGAGCATGAATCGGTCGAGTTGCGCCTCCGGCAGAGCGAAGGTTCCCTCGTATTCGATCGGGTTCTGAGTGGCGATCACCAGGAATGGCTCGGGCATCTGGTAGGTCGTCCCATCGATCGTCGCCTGGTGCTCTTCCATGCACTCCAGCAAGGACGACTGGGTCTTGGGCGTGGCGCGGTTGATCTCGTCGGCGAGGACGACCTGGGCCATGATCGGGCCCGGCCGGAATTCGAACTCCTGCGTCTTCTGGTTGTAGATCGAGAGGCCGGTCACGTCCGACGGCAACAGGTCCGGCGTGAACTGGATGCGCCGGAAGCTGCAGCCCAGGCTGCGAGCGACCGCCTTCGCAAGCATGGTCTTGCCGGTCCCAGGAACATCCTCTATGAGCAGGTGGCCGCGGCACAGAAGCGCCACCAGCGTGAGGCGGACCTCCTGGCGCTTGCCGATGATCACGCGCTCGACGTTCTCAGCGACCTTCTCGCTGGTTTCTTGGATGCTGGTCATGACTCTCTCTTGTGGACTCGAGGCGGATGGTGACCCGCGAGCGACTCGCAGAGCCTCTTGGGTCCTCGAAGCCCGCGGCCAGGACGGGCCGCAGGCCGCCAAATACTACGCCCAGACGACCCGATGCTTCTTGTTGCCTTCCGGCCGTACCGACCCGAGCGCCACCCGCATCCCGGTCCAGATGCAGCTTGAGGCGCATCCTTGCCGGCGACGAACGGGTCCCAACTCCGTGTTCGGCACCCCCGCTACCACCACGGCTTCCTTGCGGCTAACCTTGCAGTCCACGGGACCTTCGGACCCCGTTGACGAGTACCAGCGGGCATGAGCCCGGGAAGTCCAGATCGGCGTACGCTCAGCCATGAGCGTTGCGCCGGAGATGCCCGGCCTGCCCAGCACGACTACGGAGCGTCGATGCTCAACAATACCGACTCGTACTGCGAGCGGTGCGGCACTCGCTACCCGTTTCATGCGAACGCGTCCCGGACGCTGTCGCTGAAAGGGGCGCGGGTCCTGGCCAAAGGCCTCAAGAACTTCGTGCTCACCGACGGTCAGTCGCTGAACGACTCCATGGCCCTCGCGCGCGAGGCGGACGAGCACGAAAGCACGACTCGGATGACCGAGGCATTCCACCGCACGTTCAACTTCTGCATGACGTGCCGTCAGTACGCCTGCGACAAGTGCTGGAACCCTCACCAGGGAGCTTGCCTGACCTGCGCTCCGGAGCCGGGGCTCGGGCCGGTAGAGCCCGAGGACCATCTGATCGTGCGCACTCCGGTAGCCCGCGGAGACAACGATTGGGCGCTGTTCCCGGACATGCTCCAAAGCGAAAGCGAGCCCGCCGCGGAGGAACCATCACCCCTCTCGGCGTGGCCGGTGCAGGATCTCCGCGTCTCGGCACCCGAAGCCGGCGCCGGCAGCACCGGAAAGAAGGGTCACGAACAACTCGTTCGCCAGTCGGAGGACCGGGAGGCTTGGAGCGTCTGGCCCATCGCCGACGAGATCGCCCCCGAGATGACACTGACGCCCGCGGAGATGGTGATCATCGAGGCTCAGCTCGCACAAGAAGGGGCGGTCGAAAGCGCACCTGCTGTCCATGAGGCGGCTCCCTCCGCGATCCTTCCGGACCTGCCAGAGGTCGAGCCCTGGGTTCTACCCAGCGCCATGGCCGACGAACCAGCCCAGCCGGTCGAGTCACTCAGTCTGATGGAGGGCGATCAGCCAGATCAGGCAACCGGCTCTGAGGCCGCTCAGGCCGAGGAGCAAGGCGTCCTGCCGGTGTTCGCGGAGATGGCTCCGCCACCGAGCCCAGCCCCGGCCGAGGAGCAAGCATCGGCGATCACCCGCCTCCTTGGCCGCTTCTCGCTGCGCGGCGACTCTTCGCTCCGCAGTCCCGCACCCGCGGCCCGTCCAAGCCAGCCCGCAGCCCGCCCAAGCGAACCCGCCGGCGAGCCTTGGCCCCACGCAACCGAGTGGTCGGATCGCCCCATCCAGGCCCACGACTGGTTCACGGACGCGAACCCGACGGTGGTGCAGCCCGAGATCGCTCACGTCGACGCGACGTACGCTGCCGCCACGGTGGCGCCGCAGCCGCCCGAGCCAGAGATCGCTCAGGTCGACGTGACATACGCTGCCGCCACGGTGGCGCCGCAGCCGCCTGAGCCAGAGGCTGTGCTCGCGA
Source organism: Candidatus Limnocylindrales bacterium (assembly GCA_035257225.1). GTDB lineage: Bacteria > Chloroflexota > Limnocylindria > Limnocylindrales > CSP1-4 > Fen-1039. The sequence goes on along the minus strand of DATEXG010000060.1, from coordinate 3,003 downwards.
CCCCAGCGGCGGAACCGAGCGAAGAAGTCCCGAGCGCGCCCGAACCTCTTGCCGACGCCGTCCGAAGCGTGGACTTCGCCGAGCCGCTCAGAGTGGCTGCCAAGCCGCCACCTCCTCCGTTCCCCTTCTACGAGCCCGTCCCCGTCTCGGCGGGTCAGCAGACTCTCTTCGACGCCGCACCGGCCATCGACGACTTCACCGGCGAGCACGGCCTGGAATCCGCGGCCCAGCCGGACGCCAACGCCGAGGTCGCCGAAATCCTGCCCAAGCCCATTCCGCCGCTCGCCGCGCCCAGCCCCATTCCGCCGCTCGCCGCGCCCAGCCCCATTCCGCCCCTCGAGGCGCCTCCGCTCTACCGGGCGCCCCAGGCACCCGCGGCCTGGCCCCCCATCGGAGCCAGCTGGCCCGCGAGAGAGACTCCAGGCGCACCGTGGCCCGGCCCGGAAGCTCCGTGGGTGCCGGCCGCAGTGGTGGCCAGAGAGGCTGCGCTCCCGGTCCTGGCGGGGATGTGGGCCCAGTCGGCACAGGAAGTCCTCAACCGCGGATCCGTTCGGGTCTGCCATCGCTGCGCCCTGCCGGTCTCGACCCAGGCGCGATTCTGCCGCCGCTGTGGCACCAAGCAAGCCTGAAGCGAGCCTGCGGCAGTAGCCTCCCAACCGAGACGATGACGGTCGGCAAGCTCGTCGGCTCCGCCGGCGCCTCCGGTCCTGCCGTCACAGGCCGCGGCAACTGACTCTAGTCGCCGAGATCCTCGAACAGGCCGGGCTGGAGATCTCCTTCGCGGACCGAGCCGTGAGGCCGCAGGAGCGACCGAACCTGCGCCCTGCGCACGAAGCGGCGGTTCCCTACCTTGATGCTCTGAAGCTGGCCCACCCTGGCCCATCGTCCAATCGTGGACGGAGCGAACTTCACGTTCGAAGATGCCAGGAGGTCAGATGCCTCCGCCAGAGAGATCCAGTCGGACGGTGGCTTCGGCATCTATCGGTCCGGATCCTTGGACGGGGACACGCCCGAACCTGCGTCTGAGGACGGGGCCGCGCCCTCGGTCGAGCTCGACTTGGGCTCCTTCGCATCGGCTCGACCAGCCTTGCTCTTCGGCAACGTACGGGCCCAGCCGGTCCCCTTGAAGTGCACCGCCGGCGCCGAGATGGAGTTACGCATGTGGCCGTGGCACCTCGGGCACTCGGTAGGGCCGTGCTCGTGGACGGAGTGCGTTACCTCCATCTCGTAGCCGCAGTTCTCGCAGACGTAGTCGTAGAACGGCACCTGGCCTCCCGGAGTTCTCGCTAGCCGCGCTGCAAGCGCATGCCGCATTTCAGACAATAGAAGACGCGCTCGTGGCCGGAGTCGAACCCGCAGTGGGCGCAGACCGCTCCGCCCAGGCCGACCGCCGCGACCGGCCGCTCGGCAGCCACCGTCCCGATGGCCTGGGCATCGGCACTCACGTTGTTGAAGAGGCCGGCCAGAAGATGCGCGGCGTTGCGATCCGTGTCGCCGCGAGCGCCCTTTCCGCCCCATCCAACCACCGCCCTGACGATCATGTCGCCCGTGATCTCATCCCAGTGGGAGGCCACGCCGCCGATGATGGCGTTGTACTCGGGATAGCCCAACGTGTCCGTCTCGCCGTCGAGCAGGCCACAAACCAGTGTTTCGAAGGCAAGATCGACGGCGTCCACCGACTCCAGCACGACCAGCGCGTGGCGCGTCACCGGATTGCGCTTGTGGTGGTACTGGAGCCATTGGGCGCTGCCGGGCAGGCGGGCTATGTACGGCGTGGCGGAGACCATATCCGCCGGCAGCGGTTCGACGAGCTCGGGCAAGCCCTTGACGTAGCCGTCGAGCATGCTGGCCAGCCGCGCGACCAGGGCCGGGCCGGCCTTGAGGCGAACGCCTTCGGAGCTCTTCGCCGAATACGAGAGCTTCAGCGAGAACTCCTGGGAAGTCACCTCCTCGAACAGAAACTGCGGAGTCGTCTCTTTCTGTTGACCCGACCGGCGGGTCTTGCCGAAGAGCGGCACAAGTCCCTCCTCGAAGCTGACGGCGGACCTACACGTATCCTAGCAGCGCCTTCGTATGGTTTGCCCGGTAAGCTCTGCGTTCGTGCGGCCGCCGATCGGCTCATCATCGGCGCGTACGCCGGGCCGGCGCTCCCTAGCGCAGACGTTGACTCAGGCGCTGGACGAGTTCCTCCAGCTCGGCGGCACGTATCCGGGCGCCTTCCACTACCGCCGGCGGCGCTTTCGAGACGAAAGCTTCGTTGGCCAGACGGCCTCGGGCAGCGGAGAGCATGCCCTCCGCCTCGGCCAACTCGCGTTCCAGGCGGGCACGATCTCGGGCCTCCTGGGCGTCATCCTGGGCGGCGGGACGGACGACCGCCTCGATCTCGCCCGCGATAACCGAGAGACCGCCCTCCACTCCCCGTCGAATCGGATCGGGGCCCGGCTCGCGGCTGAGCGGCCGCGCCCGGGCAAGCCGTTCGATCGCCGGGCGGAGCGACTCGAACGTGGCGCCGAGCGGTTCGGGCACGTACACGTCCACCGGCAGCCACGCCGCAGGTTCGATGCGAGCCTCCGAGCGCGCATTCCGAACCGCCCGAACCAGATCGAGTAGAGCCGCCACTTCAGCTTCGGCAGCCTCGTCGGCGGCTTCTGCCCCTGCCGTCGGCCAGTCGGCCACGATCAGCAGCCGCGGGTCGGCGGCGACGTGCGGCAACCGCGCCCAGATCGCCTCGGTGATGAACGGCATGATCGGGTGTAGCAGGCGCAGGTAGGTGTCCAGAACCTCGACGAGAGACCACCAGGTGGCTTCGCGCTCGTCGTCGCTCAGGCGCTCGTCAGTCAGCCGGATCTTGGCCAGCTCCACGGCCCAGTCGCAGTACTCGTTCCAGATGGCTTCGTACAAGATCTGGCTGGCATCGCCGAAGCCATACGCAGCCATGGCCTGATCCACGGCCGAGACCGTGGCCGCGGCTCGCGACAGAATCCATCGATCGCCCGGGCCGGC
>DATEXG010000059.1:0-9724 GCA_035257225.1 Candidatus Limnocylindrales bacterium | reverse complement strand
GCCGAGCACGCTGGATGGCAACTACACGATCGCCCTGAACTCGTCCACGCTGGTCAGCCTGAGGCTCAGCGTCCTGACCGAGGTCACGGGAGAGAGCACCGTCGGGGAGGCGGGGAGCATCAACTTCGCCGTTTCGACCGGGGCTACGATCGCCCTGAGCGACGTGTTCACGAACCCGGCCGCCGCCCTCTCGACCATCACGACCAAGACCCGAGGGTCGCTGAGCGGGGCCCTCGGCAGCGACCTTACGTGGCCCGGCGGCACGGTGCCGATGAGTTTCTTCGACAAGGCCTGGACGTTCACGCGGTCCGGTCTCGAGTTCATGTGGTCGCAGGGCGCCATCGCCAGCGCCAGCGCGGGGATGCCGAGTGCGGTAGTGGCCTGGGCCGACATCAAGTCCGCGATCAACCCCAAGGGCCCGGCCGCGGAATTCGCCCGCTAGACAGGTGGCGTAGCAGCGGAGCAGGCGAGCGCCGGCGTCGCTGGCGCGGAGGACGCCGCATCGCGTATCGTCTAGACGCGCGGAGAGGTGGCAGAGCGGTCTATTGCGGCGGTCCTGAAAACCGCTGATCGAGAGATCCGTGGGTTCGAATCCCACCCTCTCCGCCAGACTCGCGAGGAGTGCCTCGCCAGGACGCTGATCCGATGGCAGTGGCCGGACGGCGGCTGGAACTGCGACGATCGCGCCACGACGGCGGTCTCGTCGTTCCAGGCGACGGCCATTCCTGTGCGCGGACTGTCGGCGTTCGGGCAGCGCTACGGAAACGCCTCTGCGCTGGAAGCGGTAGCGCGCGCGTCGGAACTGCTGTTGGCGCGCCGGCTGCTGTCGCGTCGCCGGGACGGGCAGCTATCGGGCCGGATTGGGGCGGGCGCGTCGACCGGATCCACTTCCCGATCCAGTTCTACGACGTCCTCTTCGCCTTGGAGATCATGGCCGAGGTGGGGCGGATCGGCGATGAACGCTGCGCGGACGCATTTCGACTGCTCGAGTCCAAGCGGCTCCCCGACGGTGGCTTTCCGCTCGAAGAAGCCAACGCCACCAGAGCGGACAAGGTCGTCAGTCGCGGGAGTTTCACTGGTTGGGGCCCGACGGGCAGGCGGCGGGGTAGCCCGCTGGTCAGCCTGGCGGGTGCTCGAGAGGCGACGGCTGGCGTCGGGAGCCCCGAACCCGAACCCGGGACCTACCAGGCCCTGATGCGAACGGGCGTGATCCGGACCGGCACCGAGAACTCGCGGGCCGTCTCGGCCTCGTCCATCTCCCAGTGCGCCAGCGGGGCGTGGTACTTGGCCGCGTAGGCCGGGTGGACGTCTGAGGGCGGTGCTGCGGCGTCCACCGCGGCAATCCCCTCGATGACCAGGACGTGGTCCGCGTGTGCGTCCGAGTTCAGGTTGAACGACACCTGGGGATGGGCTTCGATGTTGCGCAGCTTCCGTGTGGCGGGCTTGCTGTAGAAGAGGATCGATTCACCGTCCCACAGGAACGAGATGGGCGAGCTCTGGACCCGGCCATCGGCGGCGACGGTCGTCAGCCAGCCGACCGCGTCGCTCGCCAGGTGTTCGGCCGCCCAGGCCCCCTGAGGGGACGCGAGCGGTTCGCAGACGGCGGTCGGGGCGGGGCTCATGACTGGGCATACACGACGGCGACGGCGAACTTGGTCTCGTAGCCGCTGCCGGTGCGCCCTACGAACGCCGCCGCGTGGCGCGTCGGCACGGCCGCCAACGACACGATCCGCTGGCCCGCTGCCGCCCGCAGCGCGGCGTCCTGGGCGATCTGCCCGTAGATAGCCGTTGGATCGATCTCGCTGCCGGTATCGGACGAGACGTACACGACGATCGACTGGCCATTTCCGGCGTTGAACTCGGTCGGTGGCATTTCGTCCTCCTCAGGCCGGCACGATCGCTCAGGCCGGGTCGATGTCGGTTCCCCCAATTCGGTCGGCCCCGTCGGCAGTTTCCGCGTCTTCGACCCCGGGGACGTCTCGCTCGTTGTGGGCGGTGTAGTCGGGCACCCGACGCGCGTACGAGCCGGTCATCAGCGGCGAGCTGATCATGAAGTCGGCCGAGGCCCGGTCGCAGGCGACGGGGATATTCCACACGACCGCGATCCGCAGCAGTGACTTCACGTCCGTGTCGTGGGGCTGGGGCTCGAGCGGGTCCCAGAAAAAGACAAGGAAGTCGATGCTGCCGTCCGCGATCATCGCCCCAACCTGGAGGTCTCCGCCAAGGGGCCCCGATTGGAGGCACGTCACCGGCAGCTCCAGCTCGCGCTCGAGCATCACGCCGGTGGTCCCCGTGGCGACCAGGTCGTGCATTTCCAGCATGGGCCGGTTGTACCGCGCCCATTCGATTAGGTCGAGCTTCTTGTTGTCGTGGGCGACGAGCCCGATGCGCTTTCGAGGCGCGAGGTCCAGCTGGCTGAGGTCAGGATTCATGAGTCAATCCTACCCGCCCACCGGCTCCGACATGTATTTGGCTCCGCAGCGATAGCACACGGCGAGCGGCTGCTTGCGGCGGTATTCGTTGAATCTCGCCGCCCCTCTCCGTTCCAGAGTTCCTCGATCGTCGAACTCCTGACGTTGCCGAGCGAAGAGTCCTGGAAGCCCTACGACAGCTGCCGGCGCGTCAGGATGCCGGCGATCGTCATCGCGTAGCCCATGCCCAGGTAGGTGATCCACATCGTGCTTGCGGCGTGGCCGATGAGCATCCACACGCCGAGCAGGGCGACGAACGCCGCCACTCCCACCGCCACCGCCACCCGCGTGGCCCTACCGTCGTAGGGGTCGCCGGGCTAGAGAGGGGGCAGACGACGTTCCAAAGCGAGGCTGGCAACCACGGAAACGCCTAGGACCACCACGATCGCTACGCCGACGAAAGCTAGGAACCCCGATAGCGATCCGACACGACGAATGCGATCGACCTTCATCGGACTCTAGCAGTCCTCCGCGCCGGGGTCCCGCTGCTCCGGGCGGTAGAGGCGGTAGTTGGCCGCGCAGGCGGCCTGGTTGCCCTCGTGGACGGCGGCACTGAACTGGTGGTCGTGTGGGCTGGTGACGTCGCCCGCGGCCAGGACTCCCGGCACGTTGGTGTGCTGGTCGGTGTCCACGATGATCTGGCCAATCCCGTTGACCGCCACGCCGAGCTGGCCAGCTAGGTCGTTGGCCGCGCTTGAGGGCCGGACGATGTAGACGTGCTCCACGTTGATGCGCGTCCGAGTCGGATCGTCCAATACGAGCGCCTGCATCTGCCCGTCGCGGTTCTGATACTCGGCGACGCCGCGGGGGTAGGCGAGGATGCCGCTTGTCTCCAGGTCCGCCAGCCGTGACGCCGGCACACTGAACCCTTCCGGTCGACCGGCCACGATCGTCACGCGACTGGTGAAGTCGAGCAGATCGAGAGCAGTCTCGACCGCTTCTTCGTCGTGGCCTACGACGCCCACGACGCGATCGATCGACTCATATCCGTCGCAATGGATGCACCAGAAGAGGCTTACGCCGACGCAGTCCTCGCGACCGGGAAACTCGGGGAAGTGGCCGCGCACGCCTGTCGCCAGGATGACCGAGCGCGCCAGCACCTCGATAGGGTGGCCCTCCTGAACCTGATCGGAAGTCCGGGCCAGCTCCTCGTCCGGTCCATCGATTGCGGGTCCGGCGACGCTCTCGCGCTGGGGGGCGTCCGCGGGTCCGGCGACGCCTCCGGGCGCGGCAGCTGGCAGGGCATCGATCCGCAGCCTGAATCGACCCCCCTCCGGCGCGGCCGAGGTAACCACACCGATTACGAACCCGGCCCCATACTTCGCGGCCTGGCGTCGCCCGAGCCGGCGGAGGTCCGCGGCCTTGATCCCCTCCGGAAAGCCCAGGTAGTTGTGAATCGGATGCCGCCACCGGAAGCGGTCCTTGTCATCGACGACGAGCACGCTGCGGCGCATGCGCCCCAGGTTTATCGCGGCCGACAAGCCGGCCGCTCCGCCTCCCACGATGAAGCAATCGACCTCGCGAACCGGAGGCGCAGCTCGTAACGATCGGTCCAGAGAATCGGGGTCTGTCATGGTCCAATCATGCGCCGTCGGTCGGGTTTTGGGGAGATGGCGATAGCACGTTCGGTGGCCTCGGAGAAGCCCGAAAGAATGCGTCGAACCCGGACCATCGGGGAACACCATTTGTCCAGGCTCGGCCGACACCTCCTCTGGCCGCTCATCCCGAACGACTGATGGGGGCCAAGGCTCCGGAGGAATGAGGACTTGTTCCACCGAAAAACGCCGCAGATTCCGCATACGGATCTGATCGATCTGCTCCTCAATTCCGACGAGCCGACGCGGAAGCTGCTTATCTTCCAGGCCCTGCAATCGGGGGCGCTGGCGAAGAGCGAAGCCGAAGAGATACTGGCAATGGCGAGCCGCCTCGAGCGGGCTGCGAGTCCCAGGTCCGAAGAGGCGGCCCGTAAGGCAGCGGGAGACGCGTCGGCGCAAACCCCGGCGAGCGCACCCGCGAAGGCAGCCTAGTCCGCTTCTGGGTGAAATGCGCGTCACGGGCCGGTCCCGCATACTCGGGGAATGAGGCCGCGCCGCCCTTCGTTGTTCTCCCGAGCCTTCGACGCGTTGCCCGTGGTCGGAGTCTTGGGCCTGTGCGTCGCCGGCGTCTTCGTCGCCATGAACGTGCTTGTCAGCGCCGCGCCGATCGCACTCAACTTCAACTCACCGTCGCCGTCCGATAGCCCCGCGCCGTCGCTCCTCGGATCGCCGACCGCGCTCCCGTTCGCCACAGATACGGCGATCCCCACCCCGGCCCCGTCCGCTTCCGTGCCGGACAGCCGGCCGACGATCATCAACTCGGCCATATCCGAGTCGGATCCCAACGGCGTCTGGACGGTCTACATGGGGTATCCGTCCTTCCTCGCCGGCACGACCCCCTGGGCGGACGCTATCGATGCCGACATCGGGATCGAGGTCCAGACGCGGGTCACACAGTGGGAGCAAGGACCCGCCTCGAACCGCCAGGTGTCCGGCAAGATGAACGTCCTGTCGGGGGCATTCAAGACGGAGCTGCTGACGCCGGCCCTGGCCTCATTCACGCTCACCTGGGAAGACGATGCCTCAGCCTCGCAACCGGCGACCGGCGTTGAGACGCTCAACTACGATCTCAGCACGGGCCAGCGGATCGCCTTCGACGACCTGTTCAGCGACGCGGACGTGGCTCTGATCGCCATGTCGAACGCGGCGCAGTCCCAGCTCATCGACCAGCTGGGCGACAACTACGACCAGGCCGTGGTGGCCGAGGGGATCAGCCCGTCTCGCACGAACTTCATCCATTGGGCCATCACCACGGCCGGCATCAAGATCACCTTTGCCGAGCACCAGGTCGCGAAGGGTCTCAGCAGCTTGCCCGCGGTTGTTGTGCCGTGGGCCAGCCTGCGGTCGGCCATGGTCCAGACCGGCCCGGTGGCGAAGCTGGCCGGCGTCTAGCGGGGGACGGACAGCCCGCGCCGACCTGGTGTCCCAAGCCGCGCCGGACTCGCCGGGCACTGCTGACACCGGGGTCGTGGCCCCGTATCCTTCGCTCCGAGGACTCCGCTGATCGGAGTCCGCTGGAGAATCGGAGGGCAGCATGGCGGCCGAGTACAACGCAACGGTGGTCGGCCGGGTTGAAGTCGCGCCCGGGCTTGTCATCCTGCGGGTCGCGCCGGACAAGCTGCCGTTCGAGTTCAAGTCCGGCCAGTATGTCGTTCTCGGTCTGAAGGTCTCAGAGCCAAGGATCGACGAATCGGAGGCCGATGCCCCGGGCGTAGTCGCCAGCGGCATCGAGGTCGCCGGCCCAGGCGTCGTGACCGGCGGCCTCGGAGTTGCCGCACCGGTTGCCATCCCGGACGAGATCCTGGGTACGCCGGAGAGCCAGTGGGCCGTCGACGCCCAGGCGGAGTCGGTCTCCCGCGCCGCCGCGGACCCAGATCGGATGCTCCGGCGCGCCTACTCGATCGCCTCCGAAAGCCGCGCCGACGAGTATTTCGAGTTCTACCTGACCGTGGTCATGAGCGGCGAGCTGACGCCCCGGCTCTTCAGCCTCAAGATCCGGGACCGGCTATACGTGGGCCCCAAGGCGGTCGGCGTCTTCACTCTCGACAAGGCGCCCGGCAAGCACCTCCTCATGATCGGCACGGGTACCGGCCTGGCGCCGTACATGTCGATGCTCCGCAGCGAACTGGTTTGCAACGGGCCTCGGCAGTTCGTCATCGTCCACGGCGCCCGCTACTCGTGGGATCTGGGCTACCGGACCGAACTCACGGGCCTCGCCCGCCATTGCCACAACTTCCACTACATGCCGGTCATCACCCGGCCGCAGGAAGACACCACCTGGCGCGGCCGAAGCGGCTACCTGCAGAACCTCATCGCCTCCGGCGCGATCGAGGAGGAGACGGGTCTGGAGCTCACCCCGGACAACTTCGACATCTTCCTGTGCGGCAACCCGGGCATGATCGAGACGGTCATCGAGCTGGCGTTGGCCCGCGGCTTCGTCCGTGACAAGGGCCACGACATCGGCACGCTCCACACCGAGGAGTACTGGTAGAGGAGCCAAGGCGGCCGGGTCAGGGCGGCGGGTTGACGAAACGTATCGCGCGTCCATGCTCCGCCTTGTGGCAGACGCCGCCCGGCATTCTCAGACCCACGTGAGTCCGCTCCTTCGGACGCCGCCCCCCGAGGCGATCGAATGGGCGCTGCGGGTCTTAGGGCGCGGAAGCCGGCTTCTCTCAGCCGAGCCGCTCCGCGGCGGCATGTCGCACGCGAACCACCTGCTTCACATCGAGACGGACGGAGACGGCGCGCGAGTAGAAGTGGTTCTTCGGCGCTGGGTGCGGCCCAACTGGCAGGACGACGATCCCGAATTCTCGCCCGAGCAGGAGGCTGCTACCTACGGCCTGCTCGCGAGATCGGCCGTTCCGGCGCCCCGCCTGCTGGCTGCCGACGCCGCCGCCCGGGAGTGCGACGTTCCGGCGGTCCTTCTGACTCGCGCTCCCGGTGAGCGAATGACCGGCCCCTTGGACATGCCCTCCTTCCTAGCCCAGCTCGCCCAGGTCCTGCCCGTAGTCCACGGCGTCGATCCGGAGCAAGCTGCGCGATCCGTGCCGCCGTACCGGCCGTACTACGACCGTTCCCAGCTTCTCCCGCCCTCGTGGACTCGACAACCGTCTCTATGGGAGAGGGCAATCGAGCTGGGAACCGGTTCCGACCCCGGCGGGCCGTCGGTGTTCATCCACCGTGACTACCACCAGGGCAACACGCTCTGGAGCGCCGGCAGACTCACCGCGATCGTCGATTGGACCTCGGCGTCGTTTGGGCCGGCGGCGGTCGACCTGGCGCACATGCGAGTCAACCTGGCAATGTCGTTCGGAGTCAAGGCGGCAGACACGTTCCTCGCCGAATACGGCGCAGCTATAGGTGGCTCTTTCACGCTCGACCCCTACTGGGATCTTCGGGCCACGGTCGACCTGGTGCCCGAGTTGCCATTCCCCGGCCAACCGGCAGTCGAGCTCGCCCGAATCGAAACCTTCGTCGCCCGCGCGCTGGCGGCGCGCTGAACGACTCGTCGGTCCGTGATCTGGCGCCCGCGACCTGTCTCCCCTGATGCCCCGTTCGCGACCGCCCGCGCCCCCCATTTGACACCGCGCCGCGTCTCGTCCTAGACTCCGCGCCACATCCGAATACGGGCTGTGATCGGGACGAGTACCTCCCGGCGCCGGCATAGAGAACCAGCGGTTGGTGGAAGCTGGGGCGGCGACGAGAGCGAATGGACCCGTGAGCCTCCGGACCAAACCGCGAGCTTCCAGGGCTCGCCAGTAGGCTCCGGCGCAGAGCGCCAGCGATACAGGGCAGCACCGATCGGCGGGAGTCGCGCCCGGCCCAGAGCCACGCGAGAGCCCGACCCGTCGGCCAGAGAGCGGCATCGCCGAATGTGGGTGGCACCGCGGAAGGATTGACCTTTCGTCCCTTGACGAAAGGTCTTTTGATTCCCGGCTCGCGGGAAGCCGGTCAGCCGGCAGCGCGGGGCAGGGCGACAGGCGCGGCGCGAACCACGATCGAGAAAGGCAAGTCGGCGATGGCACTCACAGATCCGCTCAGTCTTCGCGAGGTCCGGCAGATGTCGGGCTCGGCCGACACGATCCTGCTCACGGGCACCCGCAACGCCGACCTCGAGACCCCGATCGGCGCCTTCATGCGTTTCGACGACGGGGGCCCAGCCTTCCTGCTCGAGTCCGTCGAAGGCGGCGAGCGGCTTGGTCGCTACTCGTTCCTGGGAGTCGGGCCGCGGCGCCTGCTGACGGTCCGCGACGGACGGGCCACGATCCAGTCGCGGCCGGTGGGTGTCCTCGACTTCGCCCCGGACCTGCCGACGGAGACGATCAGCGCCCCCGATCCGCTCACCGCCCTGCGCCATTTCCTGCCGAAGCGCCGCATCCTGCCCGACGAGGGTATTCCGCGCTTCCCGGGCGGAGCGGTGGGCGCGCTCGCCTACGACGCGGTCTCCACCTTCGAGCCTTCGGTGCCGCTCCCGGACCGCGACCCGATCGGCGTCCCGATGGCTGCCTTCCAGGAGACCGACCTGGTCCTGGTCTTCGACCACCTGACCCATACTCTCTCGGCCGTCGCCTCGCTTCACACGGACGCCCCGGACATCGAAGGCCGCTACGCCATCGCCGAGCGGGCGATCTTCGAAGCCCTGGAGCGGACCGGTCGACCGACCGAGGCCGAGCTTGCCGGCCTCACCCGAAGGAGCCGGACGGAGACGAACGGTCCGGCTGGCCCCGGCCAAGGCTCGGACAGTGCCAGGCCCGGCGACGGAGCCGGCTCGTTCGAAGACGGCACGTATGAGGCGCCGGCCTCCGGCCTGCGCCAGATCGAAGTCAGCCTCGGGCGAGGCGAGTACGAGTCGGCCGTTCGGTCGGCCAAGGAGGCGATCGCCGCCGGCGAGGCCATCCAGATTGTCGTCGCGCGCCGCCAGACCTACGAACACCCGGTCATCGGCGGTCAGCCGCTCGACGCTGTCTCGCTCTATCGCTCGCTGCGGCGCATCAACCCGAGCCCGTACCTCTACTTCGTCCGGATGCCGGGGTTCTCCGTCGTGGGGGCGAGCCCGGAGCTGCTGGTTCGGGTCGAGGGTGACCGCGTCACCACTCACCCGATCGCCGGCACGCGGCCGCGCGGCGCCACTCCGCTCGAGGACGACGCTCTGGCCTACGGCCTGCAGCGCGATCCCAAGGAGCGGGCGGAGCACGTAATGCTCGTGGACCTCGGCCGTAACGACCTGGGCCGCGTGGCCAGGGCGGGCACGGTGGCCGTAACCAAGTACATGGAAGTGGAGCGCTACAGCCACGTCCTCCATCTGGTGAGCAACGTGGAGGCGAGGCTGAAGCCCGGCCTGGACGCGCTCGACGCCTTGCGCAGCATCTTTCCGGCGGGAACGCTTTCGGGCGCGCCGAAGGTCCGGGCGATGCAGCTCATCGCCGAAGCCGAACGCGAACGGCGCGGGCTGTACGGCGGAGCCGTGGGCTATCTCGGCTACGACGGCAACCTCGACACCGCAATCACGATCCGCTCCGCCGTCCTCAAGGACGACCGGATCCACCTCACCGTGGGGGCGGGCATCGTGGCCGGCTCGGTGCCGGAGCGCGAGTTCGAAGAAACGGACCACAAGGCCGGGGCCGTCAAGCGGGCCATCGAGCTGGCCATTGCCGAAGC
>DATEXG010000058.1:0-10826 GCA_035257225.1 Candidatus Limnocylindrales bacterium | reverse complement strand
CCGGCCGGTCGCGCTCCAGCGGCTGGCGCAGAGCTAAGCGGCGTCGGCCCGCGGCTGCGCGGCGTTGGCCCGGTCGCGAAGGAAGCTCGTCATCTGGTCGCTCGGGAGAGGCCGCGAGAAGAGGTAGCCCTGGCCGATATCGCACTGGAGGGCCCGCAGCCGGTCGGCCTGCTCGGGCCGCTCCACGCCCTCGGCGATCGTCTCCAGCTTCAGTGTCTTCGCGATCCGGATCATGGCGTCGACCAGCGCGCTGGCCGTGGGCTCGGTCACGACTCCATCGACGAACGACTTGTCGATCTTGAGGATCTCCACGGGGAAGCGGCGCAGGCGGGCCAGCGACGAGTAGCCGGTCCCGAAGTCGTCGATCGCCAGCTTGACTCCGAGCGACCTCAGCTGGAAGAGCCGGTTGAGGGTCGCCGCCGTGTCGGTCATCAGGACGCTCTCTGTGATCTCCAGGATCAACCGGCTCGGCAGCAATCCGGAGTCCTCCAGAGCGTCGGCGACGTCCCGAAGGAGGTTGGTATGGCGCAGCTGCCGCCCCGAGAGGTTGACGCTGAGGGTGATCGGGTCGTCGGCGGGGAAATCGTTCTGCCACACACTGACCTGATGGCACGCTTCGCGGAGGACCCATTTCCCGAGCGGGACGATGAGACCGATCTCTTCGGCAAGCGGGATGAACTCCACCGGCCCCACGATGCCTCGGCTCGGGTGCTGCCACCGAACCAGCGCCTCGACGCCGGTCAGGCGCCCGGTCGCGAGATCGATCGTGGGCTGGTAGTACACAAGGAACTGCGACTCTTCGAGCGCCGTCCTGAGCTCCGCCTCGAACTCGATCCGCTGGACGGCGTCGGCATGCATCTCCGGGTCGAAGATCGCGTATCCGCCCTCGTAGGTGCGGGCGTTGCGCAAGGCCACGGCGCCGTTTCCCAGCAGGTCTTCGGCCGTCTCCTCACCGCCGGTGGAGATGGCGATGCCGATGTGGGGCTGCAGCTCCACCTGGGTCCCCGGCAGGGAGACGGGCTGGCGGAGCGTGCCCATGATCCGTTCGATTGCCTGCAGGGCGTCGGCCGGAGAGGTGAGGTGCTCGAGCAGGATTCCGAATTCGTTCCCTCCGAGGCGGGCGACCGTGTCATGGCCCCGGACGCATCCGCGCAGCCGGTCCGCCACCGCCTTGAGGGTCGTGTCGCCGGCGCTGTGGCCCAGGCTCTCGTCTACGCGCTTCATACCGTCCACGTCGCAATAGAGAACAGCGACGATGCGTCCGTCTCGTGGGGCGGCGGCGAGGGCGTGCTCGATCATGGTCGAGAAGAGGGCGCGATTAGCCAGTCCGGTGAGCGCGTCGTGGAAGGCCTGGTGGCGTAGCTCGGCCTCCATGCCATGGTGCTCCGTCACGTCGCGGGTGTTGAGCACGATGCCGCTGACAGCCGGAACATCCAGCAGGTTCGTCGCCTGGGTCTCAGTGTGCCGCCACGATCCGTCGGCGTGCAGCAGGCGGCACTCGATGACACGCCTCGAGCCGGCCTCCGCGGCGAGCTGCCTGAGATCGAGCCGGACTCGCTTTCTGTCGTCGGGGTGCACGATACCTGCCAGGCTGGAGCCGATCAGGTCATCCGGCTCGCGGCCGAGGATCTGGCGCGCCGAAGGTGAGAGGTAGGTGGGCAGGCGCTCCGAAGAGATGATGCTGATCATGTCGGTCGAGCTCTGGATCATGGCCTGGAACCGCTCGACGCCCTCCCGCTTCGCCATCACCGACTGCAGGTCCATGCGCGAGATTGCCAGGGAGACCTGCGTCGCCAGGGCGTGAATCGCCCGCGGCAACTCCTCGCCGATGGGGCCCGGCGATTCGATCAACAGGACGCCCCGGGCCGTCCCGTTTGCGTTGATGCGCGTGACGAGAGCCTCTCCAGGCAGGAAGGATGGTTCATCGGCAGGCTCGTCGGCGGCTGTGTCATCGGCGGGCTCTCCGGAGGCCGAGTCATCGGCCGCATCGGCCCCGCTCGCAGTCGAGAACAGGCGTTGATCCGCCAGCTCGTGACCGGCGATGACGAGGCGTCGGACTTCGATGACGGCCGATTGCATCTTGGCGGCCCGCTGGCCGGCCGATCCGATCACCCGGAGCCGGCCCGTCGGCGCGTCCGAGCCTTCGATCATCGCCAGGCTCACCCGCACGAACGGCAGGTCCACGCACAGTGCCTGGGCTCCCTCGATCGCGGAGGCGACGATGGCCGGAAGATCGCCGGCGGAGACCAGATCGAGCCCGACCGCAGCCAGGATCTGCTCGCGGACGGCCGTCTGCTCGTAGCGTGCCATGGAGCTCGCCATCCCGTGCATCAGGGCGGCGACGAGGACGAAGGACACCCCCACGGCCGCAGCCATCGCCAGCGTGGCTGGATCGCCGTACCCCTCGGCAACCGCCACGGCCGAAAGGAGACCCGTTCTGAACAGCACCCTTGGCAGCGACCCGTATGCCGAGCCGAGCAAGACGGCCGCGGCAAGCAAGGTCACGATCGCGGGGAACCCGCGATCGGAAACGGCCATGGTTAAGAAACAGATGCCGCCCACGGTGACGCCGTCGGCCAGGAAGTCGTATCGGCGGCGTCGGTAGGCCCGGACCCACACGAAGGCAAGGGCGAGGGGTGAGGCGACGCCCGCGACGTACAAGATGAAGGGCTGCGGGTTGGACGCCACCACGGCGACCAGAGCCCCGGCGGCATTGACGAGGGCGAACGCCACGAGCAGCTGCTGAACTCGACCCACCATGTCGTGAGGTCGAGCACGAGCGCGAAAACCTGGGGCGATCTCCGCCACCTTGAGCCTTGCCACGAGGGACCAGTGCCTCCGGAGAGTCGGAATTGCCATAGACGGGCACCAAACGACCAGGACTGCAACCTTGTCTAGTAGGGGCTTCGGCAGGGTCGCCCGCTTGTGAGGGGTTGGCGCTACGTCGTATGCGCGATCTTCACGTAGGCCACTCGTCCCCGGCCCCGCCCGGTCCGGCCGGACCGGGTTCCGTCGGTGTAGCATCGCCGAAACCATGAGGACGTCGAATCGGCCCGCCCAATCTGAACGTTCCGCCCTCCGCCCGATCGACCGGCGGGACCTGGACGGTCTCGAACCGGCCGCTGGCGACCTCGACATCTTCGACGAGGACTCCGACCATCAGGAGGGGGAGGGTGCCCTGGGTCCGGGCGATCGGATCAGGGGCGGGATCGGGCGTCAATTCGTAGGCCTGGGCTGGCTCCTGCTGGCTGCCGGCCTGGCCTTCGGTTCGGCAGGAGTGGTCACGGCAACACAACCCACGCCGACCAGCGGTCATCGGCAGGAGTTGACGTGGGCCGCCGATCAGGAGCTGTCGGCGAAGCTGGATACGGCGGTCCGAGACATGGTCCTCCTCAACGGCGACATCGACCAGCTGGGTCAGATGTCCCGAAAGACGCTCTCAAGCCTTGTCCAGATCGACCAAGCAGGGCTAACGGAGGCCTGGGACAGCGGCTCGAAGGCTGTGGATTCCATCTACGCGCGGGCGGGGGATCTGGACACGAGGCTGACCTGCGATTCCTGGGACGCGGCCCGCGTAGTCGAGCTGAGCAAGACCTACAGTCCCGCTCCGATCGACCGCTATCACCGAATCTGCCTGGCCCTTACCTCGGTAGGCCCGCTCCGGGACGACTGGGCGGCGCTGGTGGCGGGCAGCCGGACGGCCATACAGGTGGCCTTGGACATCAACAGCCACGATGAGATCGGTACCAATGCGCTGCGACTGGCGACACAAGGCCGCTATCCGGAGGCTCTGGCGGAGCTCTCGCGCGCCTCGACTGCCATTGCAGACGCGACGTCGATCGCCGCCGATCTGGCGAAGATCCTCGACGTGTCCACCCTCCAAGACTGGCTGAGTCGGACGACGCGTTGGGACGGTGCGGCTGCGGTCCTGTGGCAGTCGGTGATCGATTCGAAGGGCGTCATCTCGCCTCAGGTCACGGCCGCGATCAAGGGCGAGAAGGATGCCAGGGCGCTCTTGCCCGACGACAACGCCGTTCTGCAGGTGGTCATGGACGAGCTTGCCGGCAACCTCATTCCGCACGGCATCTCGATCGAGACGTCCAGGGGTGCGTTCGCGGCCGCGATCGGCGATCTGGTGGGCGGCACGGTCTTCGGCCAATAGGCGGTTCCGATCCCAGCGCGGACCGCCGAGTCGATAAACTTGTGCAATCGTCACATGCCGGCGCCACGGTGCCGACTCCATGGGTCCGCGGCGCCCCCATGAGCCGTACACAGGCCGGAGGGTCCTGGTCATGCAATTGCGCGTAGTCGGCGATCAGCCCTGGGACGTGCAGGCGGACGCGATCGCCGTCCCGTTCGTCGGCGAGCCCAGGTTCGAGGGACCGCTGGCCGAACTCGACCGGCGCTCGGGTGGGGAGCTGACGGCCCTCACCGCGTTCGGTGAGGTCAAGGCCGAGCGGTACGGCACCGTCGTGGTGGCGCCCGGCGAGCTGAAGGCCGGACGGCTACTGGCTGTGGCTGCGGGAGACCCGGAGACGATCACCCGGCAGGTGGTCGTGCGGATCGGGTCGACAATCGAGCGGCGTTTGGCCGGCAGTTCGGTCAAGCGGCTGGCCATCTACCTCGGCGATCTGGGCTCGCGAATCCCCGGAGGCGACGAGGCTGTCGCGGAGCTGCTGGCCCGCGGCGTGGTCGAGGGCAGCTTCGAGCCGGCCACGATCTACCGAGACGACGTGAAGTCGGCCCCGCCCGAGCTTGACGAGCTGATCCTGGTCGCGCCCGGCGCGGCAACTGCCGCACTGAAGCGGGCCGCGGAACGCGGCGTCGTTATCGGCGAGGGTGCCAACCTGTCCCGCCGCCTGGACAATCGCGCCGCCAACGACGTCACGCCCGAGGTCCTGGCCGGCGAGGCCCGTGCCATCGCCGAGCGACACGGCCTTTCGATCGACGTCATCGGGCCGGAGAAGGCCGCCGAGCTGGGCATGGGCATGTTCCTGGCCGTGGGGCGCGGGAGCGACAACCCGCCTCGGCTGATCGTGCTGCGGTCCGGCGAGACAGGGGCGAAGGACTCCGCCGGCCGGCGGCTGGCTCTCGTGGGCAAAGGGGTCTGTTTCGATTCGGGAGGTATCAGCATCAAGCCGGCCGACCGGATGGAAGAGATGAAGATGGACAAGTCCGGTGCCTGTACGGTCATAGCCGCGATCGCGACCGTCGCTCGGCTGGCACCCGGGACGCCGCTCATGGCGCTGGCTCCGGCAGTGGAGAACATGCCTGGGCCTCATTCCGCTCGCCCGGGCGACGTGGTCAAGGCCATGAACGGCAAGACCGTGGACATCATCAACACGGATGCGGAGGGCCGGCTCATCCTGGGCGACGCGATGTGCTATGCGGAGAAGCTGGGCGCCACCCATCTCGTCGACATCGCCACCCTCACCGGCGCCGTGGCTCGAGCGCTCGGCGACCAGATGACCGGCGGGTTCGGGACACCTCAGGAGTGGTACGACGCCGTGGCCGCGGCCGGCGAGCGGGCGGGGGAGCGGTACTGGCAGATGCCGATGATCGAAGAGTACCGCAAGGACATGGACAGCTGGTATGCGGACTTTACGAACACCGGATCGGCCGAGGGCGGCCTGGTGAAGAGCGCTCTCTTCCTGCGCGAGTTCGCGACGGTCCCGTGGGTCCACCTCGACATCGCCGGCACCGGGTATTTCCGCAAGAAGACCCCGTACGCCCCGGCCGGCGCCACGGGCGTGGCTCATGCGACTCTCGTCGAACTGGCTCTCGCCGGCGCAGCAAAGGCGTAGGGCGGCAGGCGTGGTGGGACTCGGGTCGTTGTGGCCGGGTGGACCGGATGCTCTGGTCGTGCTGTTCGGCCTGGTGGGGCTCGCCTGGGGCGTTGCCGCCGACCGGATCGCTGCCCGGTGGCCTGCCCATGAGGACGGCTCCGTCCGTGGCTTGGATTGGCGAACGCTGGTCGTGGCCGTCTTTGGGACGGTGGTGCTGACCGCCCTGCCGGTGCGTTTCGGCGATATTGGCCAGCGGCTGCTCTTTGGCGGCTACTTCGCGGCCATTGTCTTGCTGATGGCCACGGACCTCGATCAGAAGCTCCTGCCGGATGCCGTGACTCTGCCTCTCATCGTCCTCGGCGGGTTCGCCCTGGCGTGGGGCGGAGACACGCTCGTCTCGCGCTCGCCGGCCTGGACGGCGGTGGCGGGCGCGGTTGTCGTGCCGGCCGTGCTCTTCGCCTTGTCGCTGCCATTCGGGGAGGGAGCGCTTGGGGGCGGCGACGTCAAGTTCATGGTCAGCGTCGGCTTGATGACCGGACTGATCAGGACCGTCCTGTCGCTCTTCGGCGGGGCGATGCTGGGCGGTGTGGTCATCTTCGCCCTGCTGATCGCGCGGCGCATAACTCTCAAGAGCTTCGTTCCGTTCGGGCCATTCCTGATCGCCGGCGCCGCCTGGGCGGCGCTGCTGCCGGCTTCGAGCTAGGCTCGGCCGGAACCGCGGGCCGGCCGGCGCGCCGGTGCGGGCCTGGGGCCGTCAGGATCGGGAGCGGTCAGGCCGCGATAGAGGCCCGGCGAGTGCTGCAGCTCGGGCAGTAGTAGGTCGTGACGTTGCCTGAGCTCTTCTCGAAGGCCAGGAGATCGGACATGAGCTCTTGCAGGCCGTCCTTGCGAATCCTGGCGGCCGGGTAGCCGCAGTCGCACCACGCGACCTCCTCACCCGCGCGCCGGCTGAACTGGCGGTGCTCGGCCAGGAACGCCTCGAGGCTGCCTCGCTTGGTCTCGGCGTCGCCTTCGACCTCGAGCAGATCGAGGGCCTGCTGGACGAGATCCAGGCGAGCGCAGGGCGCGGCTCGGGTCTGCCCGAGAGCGGCGAGGGTCCCCGCGGCGGCGATGCGATCGCGCCACTTCGGGGAACTGTGCAGGACGACGTCCAGAGCTTCCACGGCGGGCTCGCCGATCTCGAGGCACTTGTCCCAGCGCCGCTGTGCCGCCCAGAAATGGGCGGCCATGGCGTCGTTCTCCGGCGGTTGCCACTTGAGCTGAACCAGAGCCGCGACTATGTCCGCCCTCTCGAGGGCATCGACGTGGTCGAAGGAGGCAATCAGCAGCGGAATGGCCGCCGGCCCGCACTCGCCGCAACGACGCCACTCTCGCAGCGCGGCCCAGTATCTTGCCCCCGTCTCGTCGGTCGGCGGCTTCCAGCCCATCTCTTGAAGGCCACGCGCCGCGGCCCGCCGTATCGTCGGATCGTTGTCGTTCAGGGCGCCGGCCAGGGCGTCGGCCACCTCCGGCGACTTCAGTCGGGCCAGCCTCCGGACCGCGATCTCGCGCACGTCGGCATTGTCGTGGGCGAGCGCCTCCTGAAGCTTCCCGACCGCTCTGACGTCGCAGAGGGCGTCGAGGGCCTGTGAGGCGGCTCGCTCGACGAGCTGGCTCGACCGTCCGGTCGACTTCACGCGGGCCTGCTCCCGGGCCACCGCGACGATCAGCGGCAAGACCGCCTCCTCGTCCCCGATGGCCTGGAGGGCCTTGACGGCTGCCGCGCGCACGCCTTCATCGGAGTCCATGACGGCCTTGATGAGCGGCTGCACCGCGCCCGCAGCATGGATCCGACCCAATTCGCTTGCTGTAGCTCGCCGCGTATCGGCGTCCGGATCCGTCATCAGGCGCCGGTAGACGGCTGTGGCGGCGGCCAGCTGGATTGCGGGATCGCGATCGTCCATTGCGGCGACCAGCGGATCCACCACGCGGAATCCGCCTCGGGCCGCCAGCGCGTCGACGGCAGCTCGGCGTACGCCAGAGTCCTGGTCCTTGAGAAGGGTGACCAGGGGTTCGACGGCGAGCGGATCCCTCAGAGGAGCCAGTGCCTCGGCGGCGGCCATGCGAATCGAAGCGTCTTTGTGGGCCAGCGCCTTGATCAAGCCCTGGGCATCTCTCTTGGCCTCCAACTGAGCGATGTTGGGGGGACCGAAGAGCGGCATTGTTAGGGCCTCTTTCTCACTTCGGGCGGCCTGACGGTGGCTGCGTCGGAGAACGGCAATTGCGGCGCGTTGGCCAGCTGCGAACGCGACCGGATGTGCGTGCAGATCAGAGGCTAGCACCCTTGGGCGCTGTATTGCGAGTGCCTCAGCTCCCATGTCGATGCCGTATGCCCAGGTCCGCACCTCAGTCGACCGTACCGCACAGGAGTGGGACTTTCGTGTAGTTAGCCCACCCAACCGGGCGAGACCGATCGTCATTGCGCCGGCGATGTATGATCCCGACCAGCCGGAGTCGTCCAGAGGCAGTGTCCTTCCGAAGGACGGCGTCAGACCGGCGGGCGTAGCCGCACAACGCGCTATGGGCGCGTCCAACGGAGTTTGCTCGCACGATGACCGCCTCGACCGACCGCCGCGTCACTCGCCGCCGCCCGCATGGCTGGCGGATGTTGCGGTTGCTGCTCGCCATCGCGCTTCTTGCCCCGGCTGTCGCATCCCAAACGCCCGTGCCCGCCGTCCGGGCCGACGGGCTCTCCGACGCCATCGCCGAGCAGCAGCGCCTTGCCAAGCTCATCGCCGACCAGAAAGCTCAGCTGGCCAAACTGGCTTCCAAGCAAACGAGTCTGGCCAACGAGATCGCGACCACCAAGCAGAACCTGACGGGCGTCCGCTCCTCGATTGACGAGATCCAGGCCGAGATCGATAGCCTCGGTGGCCAGCTTGCCGACGTGACGGTCAGGTACAGCTCTCTAGTTGTCCGGCAGAACGGACTCAGGCTCCAGCTGACCGAACTGACCGCGGAGGAGGCGGCCAAGCAACTCCAGCTCAACGAGCGACAGGCGATCCTGGCGAGCCGGTTGGCCGCAGCCTACGAGACCGACCAGACGCCGCTGTTGCAGCAGCTGCTCACGGCACATTCGATGACCGAAGCGCTGTCGGACGTTTCCTACTACTCGAACCTGGCCGACGCCGACAAGGCCCTGGCCGACCAGATCAGGCAAGACAGCCTGGTTGTGGCTCAGCTCCGCCAGAACGTCTCGACCTCAGCCGCCGAAACCGACCTGCTGACGGCGCAGGTCGGGGACCAGAAGAAGCAGCTGAACGACGAACAAGTCCAGCTCTCGAGCGCCCAGACGCAGCTGGCCGACCTGAAGTCGCAGCTCGAAGCCCAGCTCGCGGACCAGCAGACTGCTGAGGCGCAGCTGGCCAAGAACAAGACCGATCTCGCGGCCGCGATCAAGTCCAACGGCCAGTCGCTCGACCAGCTGGGCAGCCGGATCGACCAGATCATTCGCGATCAGGGCGGCTCAGGCAAGATTCCGTCGCAGTACAGCGGCACGTTCCGATGGCCGATGGGCGGCATCGTGACGCAGGATTTCGGCTGCACCGGAGTCCTCTCGGAGCCGCGCGTGGGGAGCTGCGCCCACTTCCACCAGGGGATCGACATCGCCGCGCCCTGTCTGACGCCGGTCTACTCGGCCGGCGCGGGAGTAGTGGTCTTTGCCGGCTACAACCCCTACGACGCTCCGCCTCGGGCGTGGCTGGTGATCGTCGCCCACTCGACGAGTATCGTGACGTGGTACGCCCACATGACGGGCAGGGCACCGGCCGGGATCTTCGTGGGGGCGCAGGTCGCCGCCGGCCAGCTCGTGGGCACGGAGAACACCACGGGCCACTCGTCCGGCTGTCATCTCCACTGGGCCGTTCGCGTGAACGGCGTCTTCACGAACCCCCGCCTCTTCCTGTAGAGCGCAGCTCCCCGAACCGGTGGGGAGGCCGCGGTCCCTGTTCGTCTTGCCGCGTCCGGGGCCCGAGGTAGACGGGCGCCACGCTCGGATCTGGCGTCGGGATGCTAGCATCGCCTTAGCTCTGGGAAGACACGGACAGGACCGAGAGGACGCCTCATGAAGCGAACTCTGGCGGTGATACTCGCCGGCGGCGAGGGCGAGAGACTCTCGATTCTCTCTTCGATGCGCGCCAAGCCGGCCGTGCCGTTCGGTGGCAAGTACCGCATCATCGATTTCACGCTCTCCAACTGCGTGAACTCGGACATCGACAACGTCGTCGTCCTGACCCAGTACAACCCCCGCTCCCTGAACGACCACATCGGCATGGGCCGGCCGTGGGATCTGGACCGCAACTTCGGCGGGGTCCGGATGCTCCAGCCGTACATCGCCCGCGGCCGCGTGGCGGAGTGGTATCGCGGCACCGCGGACGCGGTTCTCCAGAATCTCAACGTCATCGCGCAGGCACCCGGCGACGCCATCCTGGTCCTGGCTGGCGACCACATCTACAAGATGGACTACCAGCCGTTCGTGGCCGCCCACCGTCGCCATCGAGCCGACGTCACGATCGCGGTCCGGCGGGTCCCGCTCGCGGACGCCACGCGGATGGGGATCCTGGCCCTGGACGACAACGATCGCATCGTCGAGTGGCACGAGAAGCCACGCCAGCCCAAGAGCGATCTGGCGAGCATGGGCGTCTACGTCTTCTCCAAGCGAGCCCTCACCCAGTGGCTTTCGGATTCGCGGCCGGACTTCGGCCATGACGTGATCCCGGCCATGATCGATGGCGGGGCGCGCGTCTACGCCTATCGCTTCGACGGCTACTGGCAGGATGTCGGGACGGTCCAGAGCTACTGGGAGGCGAACCTGGCGCTTCTCTCCGATGCGCCGGAGTTGGATCTCTACGACCGCGAGTGGATCATCCACACTCGATCCGAGGAGCGCGCGCCGGCCAAGATCGGAGCCACCGCCCAGGTTCACCGCAGCCTGATCAGCCACGGATGTGTCATCGATGGCTCGGTCGTGAACTCCGTACTCTCGCCGGGCGTCGTAGTGGA
>DATEXG010000057.1:0-12019 GCA_035257225.1 Candidatus Limnocylindrales bacterium | reverse complement strand
GGCCGGCGAAGGCGCAGACCTGGTCTTCTGAGACGGTCTCGTACCGTCCTTGTCTTTCTTGTGTGGCGAGTGAGGCATCGGTCTCTCCTGATCGTTACCACTAGAGGATGCCACGCCGCGTGGTCCGCTGTACGGTCGACTCCCTGGCGGTCGACTCGCAACCCGACCCGGGCAGTTGTCGAGAGTTCGGTCAGCCGCGGACGTTCGGCCGGCTCTGGTTGCGCTCGGCTGACGGCCGTCTGGGCCCCGGAACTACCCGGGAGTTGCCGCGAGCCAGGCCTTCCAGGTCGCGTCCGCCGGGCCGGCTGTGACAGATTCGCCGAAGCGGACCAGGGGCAACCGAAGCAGTCGGTTGTTGGCGAGCAATCGGTCGGCAATCTCGTCGTCGCCCAGCCGCATGTAGCCGAGTCCAAGGTCCTTGTACTCGCGGCCGTCCGTGTCCAGCAGCTCCGCGGCGCCCAGCCGCTCCGCGAACCGGCGCAGCTCCCCCGGCGCGATCGGCCGCTTGCGCAGGTCCACGAAGGTGACGTTCACGCGGCGCTCCTTGAAGAAGCGCAACGCGGCCTGCGTGGGCCGCGAGTCGGTGAAACCGAAGATCTGGACCGTGAGGGCGGCTGGGGCGGCCATGGCACAAGGCTATCGCGAACGTCGTTGCCGCACGAGCTCGGCGGTGCTCGCGGAATCGCGTCGGGAGCGCTGGGGGCGCCGTCGTGGCGGAGGCCATCCCTCCGAACTGCCTACTCCCCTCCCCTCGATGCCCGGCGCCGGGTACCATCCGTGTAGGAGGTGCGGCGTGGTCTGGTTCACAGTTCAGCTCGATGACAAGCCGGGTTCGCTGGCGAGGATGGCGGCCGCCCTCGGCGAGCGAGGCATCAACATCACCGCCATCGTCGGGATCGCCGAGGACACGGAAGGTGCCCTCATGCTCTCCACCAGCGACGCGGCCGGAACCCGCACCGCTTTTGCCGGGCTCAAGCTCGCCTTCGAGGAGCACGATCCCGAGGACGGCTTGACTCTGGACGACATGTCCCGCGCCACCGGGCTGACGGGACGCGACATGAGCGCCGGGAGCTAGACGAGATGCCCCGCCCCGAGCACACCGCCCCCACCGTCGCCGTTCGCCTCGACTTCGCCGACCGGCCCGCCGCCATTGGCCAGATCGCGGCCCAGGTGGCCGCGGCCGGCGGAACGGTCCGGACGCTCAGCACCGTCCGACGCTGGGTGGAGGCCGAAGCCGGCCCTCTGGTCGAGATCGAGCTGGAGGTCGAGGGGCTGTCCGAAGAGGAAGTCACCGGCGTCCTCGATCACATGCCGGCACTTCGAGGCTGCCGGAAGACCAAAGCCCTCGACAAGGTCTTCGGCAAGCGGCTCATCGTCGTCGGTGGCGGGGCGCAGATCGCCCAAGCCGTCCTCGGCGCCGTCAGCGAGGCCGACCGGCACAACATCCGCGGCGAGAAGATCTCCGTCGACACGATCCCACTCGTCGGGGAGGAGAACCTGGCAGCGGCCGTGCGAGCCGTGGCCGACCTCGACCGAGCGCGCGCCCTCCTGCTTGCCGGCTCGATCATGGGCGGCGACATCACCAGGGCCGTTCAGGAGATCCAGCTGCTCGGCATCCCGGTAGTCGCCCTCAACATGGTCGGATCGGTCACGGATGTGGCGGACCTGGTCGTCACCGACCCAGTTCAGGCCGGCACGATGGCGGTCATGGGGATCGCCGACACGGCCAAGTTCGATTTCGCCCGCCAGAAGGGCCGGCGCTACTAGGCGACGGACGCCTGGGAGAACAATGGCCGACCGGCCGTTTTTGGCCCAATCGAACAAGCCGAACGACGAATCGCTCCAGGCCGCCCTCGGACCAGCCTACGCCGATTATCGAGCGATTCTCGGCCATACGACCGCGTTCGCCCGCGACTGGACCTTCACCAGGATCGGCGGATGGATGCTCAAGATCCACGATGGAAAGAAGGCGTTTCTCTACCTGATACCGCTGAACCAGGGGTTCAGAATGAGCATGGCGATTCGCGAGGGCGAGCGCGATGCGCTGCTTCGCGACCCCGAACTCGCGTCCGTGCACGAAGCCATCTCCTCTGCCAGGAAATATCCGGAGGGCTTCGCCCTCGCCTTCGACGTGGACGGCCGGTCGGCGATCGGGCCGGCTGAACTGCTGGTCACGAAGCTCATCGCAGAACGGGCGTAGGAGCAGAACCGGATGCGCATCGCGACCTGGAACGTGAACTCGCTCAAGGCCCGCATGGAGCGGGTCGAGGAGTGGCTCGCCCAACGCGCGCCGGACGTGCTGCTGATGCAGGAGACGAAGCTCTCCGACGAGGCCGCGCCCGAGATGCCGTTCCGGATGGCCGGCTACGTGCTGCTCCACCACGGCGAGGGGCGCTGGAACGGCGTCGCCATCGCGAGCCGGGTCGGGATGACGGAAGTCGTCACGAACTTCGGCGACGGGCCGGTCCGGCGCTCCCCGGGGCCCGAGACGGGCACGACGTCCATCGCCGAAGCGTTGGAAGCCGAGGCGTCCGAAGTCACGGCCGACGAGGCCCGGATGGTCTCGGCGGTCTGCGGCGGCATTCGCGTCGTCAGCATCTACGCTCCGAACGGTCGAGCCCTCGACACGCCCTTCTATCGAGCCAAGCTGGCCTGGTTCGAGCGCCTCGCCCGCTGGCTGCGGGAGACCTGCGACCCAGCCCAACCGCTCGTGATCGGCGGCGACTTCAATGTCGCGCCCGAAGACATAGACGTCTACGACCCGCGCGACTTCGCCGGCGCCACGCACGTCTCGGAGCCCGAACGGGCCGTCGTCGCCGCGCTGCGCGACTGGGGCCTGGTTGACGCCTACCGGGTGCACCACCCGGAACCCGGCAAGTTCTCATGGTGGGACTACCGGGCCGGCAACTTCCACAAGGGCCTGGGGATGCGCATCGACCACCTGTACGTGACCCGCTCCGTGGCCGACCGCTGCACCGCAGCAGAGATCGACCGCGACGCCCGCAAGGGCAAGCTCCCCTCCGATCACGCCCCGGTCTACATCGACCTGGCCGACTGAACGCCGCCGCTCCCGGGCGAGGGCGGTCGGCCAGGAGGGCTACGGAGAGTGGGTCGGCGTCACGAAGGGGATGGCGTCAGCTGGCCGGGCAGCGGGAGGTTGAGGTACGAGCCGATTCGGAGGGTGTAAGGAGGCGCGAGATTCGGGTTGGCCTGCAGCAGCTCCCAGGACTTGAGCCCTTTGCTCTTCGCGATCTTGGTGACGGTGTCGCCCGGCTGGACCTTGTACTGCGCGTAGCTCGCCTGTGGCGCGACCGAGCCGTTGACGCCCGACGGCGACGCGCCCAAACCGTTGCTTCCACCGTTGACGCCCGACGGCGAGACGCCCGGAGGGCCCGACGGACTGACGGAGTGACTGGCACCCGGTGAGGACGAGGGACTCGCGACAGCGGCCCCCCGGTGACCCGAAAGGGCGGAGAAGACCACCACCACGAACAGGACCAGGGCCACGCCAATCGCGGCGAAGATCGGGGGCCACATGACCCATATCGGCTTGCGTCTCTCGCGGTTTCGCAGCCGCGGGTAGTCGTAGGGCGTAGGGGGCTTTTCCCAAGCGGGATAGCTGGGGCCGCGGCGTGTCCCCGAACCGTTGGCGATCCTGAAGAACGGGGGCGGGGCGCTCGGAGCCTGTCCGTCACCCGGCGGCGTGACGGGCCGGAACGCCGAATGCTCGCGAGGCGTGCTCTCGTCGGAATCCGAGGCACCCAGGGGTTCGGAACGAAGCCGATCGCCGGCCGGCGGGCGCCGTTTGCGGGTCACGTGCTGATCGTCGGGATTCACCATTCATCCTCATCGTGGCAGCGCCTCCGGGTCCCAAGCCCGGTGGCGGTGTGGCCTGGTTGCTCACTGGAGACGGTCCGAGGAGCAACACCGGTCTGCGACTAGGGTAGACCAGACGGGTCTGGAAGGTTCAGGCGTGACGCGGCTGCCTTCGCGCCGAAGCCGCAATGGATCGGCGAGGCACCGGAACGCTCGGCCGAAATACGACCAGACCGCGACGCGCGTTAACCGCGGGCTACCGGCGCCGGGTTGTCGGGGATCTGCGCGAACGCCGAGATCACGACTATCACTTGCCGACGACGATCAGCCCCGACGTCAGGGATTTGAACGTCTCGGCGCTCATGCCCTTACCCAGAGCGATCCAGGATGGGTTCTGGCCCGGGTCTACGTACACGGCGAAGTCGGCGTCGGCCGGACCGTCGACGAAGATCCCCTCGCGGTCACCGAACACGGCCGTTCCTGCCTCCGTTCCTGACATGCAGCCCGCGACGCTCTTCGTGCAGATGTTGCCCTGCTGGAGCGTGAGCACCTCGCCGGCTGGGCCGCCATAAGTGACGACGACCAGCGGGGCACCCTGCTCGTCGCCGCTCTTCGAACTCACAGACCAACCTTTGGGCAGCACTGCGCGGTACACGTCGAACGCCGTGCCCATGGCCGCAGCCTTGAAGAACCCGGCGGCGTCCACGTCCGGGCTGCAATCCATCGGCTGATGCCAGCTGCTCGGATACGGCGTCGGCGTCGGCGATACCACCGGCTGGCCGCCCCTGACGATCGCATTAGGAGGCCATTGCCCGCCGTCGAGCAGCGCGCGATTTCCCACAGTCTCATTGAGGTGGACCGTGTAGGGCGTCGCCGGGCCAAACGGGCAGGTCACGATCATCCCGCCCTCAAGGGAGCGGACCGCGAGCGTGACCACGACCGCGTCGTCGCTGTATGCCACGTTCTGCGCGATCCGCCCATCCGCGCGCTCGTATCCGTGGCAGGCCCGTTCGCCGACCAGAATGTGCAAGTCGGTGGCGTTCGGGCTGAAGGCCGCGGACCGATCCAGCATCCAGGTCGCCGCCCCGTATCCCTGCGGCGGCACGGCCATCATCGGGCAGCCGAAATAGCTGGGGAACAGGTCCGGGCCCGGAGTGAAGGCACCGGGAGCCTGGCCGTTGCAGGAGAGCCGCCCGGTCAGCTCGTAGTCGTTGGCCGTCGGCGAGTCGGACGGATGCCTAGCGGCCGGACCTCGGGTCAGGCCAAACGCCACCGCCGCGGCACCGAGTGCGACCACGATGACCAAGCCCGCGAGCGCGGGCAGAGCCCCGGCTCGGACGCGCGCCTTCGTCGTCGGGCGAACCCGCTGCAAGCCTTCGTCACCGGGGCTTGGTGAGCCGTCCCCTCGCGACCGATCCGACATCTCGCCCTCCTGACGTCTGGCGGCGATGATACCGCTCTCCGGTGACGCTGGACGCTGGCCGCGGCCGGAAAGCTCGGCCGCATGCGAGGGAACCGCACACGCTTTCGGCGGGGAGATGGCAGTATTGACGCATGGAAATTCACTTCCTCGGCGCCGCCAACACCGTCACCGGATCCCAGTTCCTGCTGATCACCGAGCGAGCCAGGGTGCTCATCGATTGCGGGATGTTCCAGGGCAGCCCGCAAGAGGTGGTGCGCAACCACGTGCCCCTGGCCTACGACCCGGCGGGCCTGGACGCAATCGTCCTCACCCACGCTCACCTGGACCACTGCGGCCTGATCCCGCACATCGTGGCCGGGGGTTTCAACGGACCCATCTACGCCACTCGGGGCACGATCGAGCTGGCCGCACTCGTGCTGCTGGACTCGGGCAAGCTCCAGGAGGAGTACGCCAAGCGCCACCGCCACTGGGCCGTCAAGAATCCTGACAAGGCGGCGGTCGAAGACCAGCGCGATCTCGAGAAGATCCAGCAGCAGGAGCAGATCGCCGAGGAGGAAGACGCAGCCTTGGGCTCGGCCTCGCCGGCCGCTTCGGCCTCGTCGGCCTCGTCGGCCTCGCCGGCCTCGTCGGGCGCAGCCTCGCCGTCCGCGGTTTTGCACCCCGGCGACCTCACCCCGGACGGGCACGTCGTGGCCTCCGGAATGGACGAGCTGGCCCTCCACGACGAACAGGGCATGGGCACACGGCTGGGCTTCCCGCCCGTCGGGCACCCCAATCATGAAGCTGCCATGGCCGGCAGCCCCGTCAACCCGAACCTGGTCCTCGAAGAGCCGCTGTACGACCTGGCCCAGGCCCAGAACTCATTGGTGCTGTTCAGGCCTGTGGAATACGAAGCCTCGGTCGTCGTTGCGCCCGGGATCACTGCCGTCTACCACGATGCCGGCCACATCCTCGGCTCCTCGATCGTGGAGCTGCACGTATACGCCCAGAAGGACGTCCCGGCCCGGACCCTCGTCTTCTCGGGCGATCTCGGCCGCTCCCATGCCCCGATCCTGCGCGAGCCCACCGTCCTGAACCAGGCGGACTACGTCCTCGTCGAGTCGACCTACGGCGGCCGCGAGCACGAGCCCGAGGACGAGTCACTGGATCATCTGGCGCAGGCCGTCAAAGACGTCGTCGCCGAAGGGGGCGTGCTCCTCATCCCCTCCTTCGCAATCGGTCGAACCCAGGAGGTCATCTGGGCTCTGCAGCACCTGCTCGATGCCGGCCGAATCCCCCAGATCAAGCTCTACCTGGACTCCCCGATGGCCTCCAAGGCCTCGACCATCTACCGCGAGCACACCGACTACTACGATGCCGACACGCTCGCGCTCCTGGCCAAGGGCGAAGGGCCGATCGACTTCCCGGGCGCGAAAGAGACGCCGCTGGCAGCCCAATCCGAACTGATCGATCGGAGCAAGCGGCCGTACGTCCTCGTCGCCTCCAACGGCATGCTCACGGGTGGCCGCGTCCTGAACCACCTCCGCACCCTGATCGGCGACCCCAAGACGATCATCCTGTTCGTGGGCTATCAGGGCGAGGCGACGATGGGCGCCCATCTCCAGGCCGGCGCAAAGACGGCCCGGGTCGACGGCCAGGAATACACGGTCCGGTGCGCCGTGCGATCGATCAACGGCTTCTCGGCCCACGCCGACGAGTCGCAGCTACTGGACTGGCTGGGCCACTTCATCGACGGCCGCAAGGCCGGCGACGCGGGCGTGCCGAAGCGCGTCTTCATCGTCCATGGCGACGCCGAAGCCCAGCAGGCCATCGAACCCAAGATCCAGGCCCTCGGCCTGCCGACGATGGCCCCCCATTGGCACCAGCGAGTGGTCCTCGACTGACTGGCGTTGCTGTGCCCTCGACTCCCGGAGCCGCCCACACCATCCGCCCACTCCGCGACGACGAACGCGAGGAGCTCGCTCGCGTGGTCACGCAGAGTTGGGGCTCTCCGCTGGTCACCAGTCGCGGCACGGCGTACGACGTCCGCGACCTGCCGTGCCTCGTCGCCACAGACGGATCCCGCTGGCTGGGAGTGGCCGCCTATCGCTTCGCCGGCGGTGAGTGCGAGCTGGTGCTGATCGAGGCCTTCGAGCGCGGCCACGGAACGGGGACGGCGCTGCTGGACGCGGTCATCCAGGAAGCCCGTGCGGCGGCCGCGAAGCGCCTCTGGCTCGTCACCACGAACGACAATCTCGACGCCTTCCGCTTCTACCAACGTCGCGGGATCCGCCTTGTCTGCGTGCGGCCCGGCGCCATAACCCAGGCCCGTCAGCTTCTCAAGCCGGAGATCCCGCTGGCGGGCAATCACGGCATCCCGATCCGCGATGAGCTGGAGCTGGAACTGCCGCTGGCCGGCTCGAACCTGTAGGCCGGCGCGCATATCGAGGACGGTCGCTGATCGGACCGACGGCCGAGGCTCGCCCCTCCCGGCACGCCCGGCGGATCGACTACCCGGCCGCCGTCCCCGTGCTGCCCGGGGCGTGGAGCGGGACTCCGGCCGCGCACGCCGGGCAGGTCTCCGGTCCAGGATCGTAGGTGGGCAGCTGGAGCTGCCACAGGGCGCGGAGCGGGTAGCTCCGCCCCGTCCCGGGTGACTCGAGCGATGCCAGGCCGCCGGAACGATCCGCCAGGACGGCGCACGTGACGATCTCGCCGCCGAAGGCCTCCACGGCAGGAAGCATCGCCAGCAGCGAGCCGCCGGTCGTCAGGATGTCGTCCACCAGCAGCACCCGCTCCCCGGCGGCGATGGTGAAGCCCCGCCGGAACTCGCGCCTCGTGGTGCCGTCCGCGTCCTTCACCTCTTCGGCGAAGATCGCCCGCACGCCCAGCTGACGGGCCGTCTCGAAGGCCAGCACGACGCCGCCGGTCGTTGGCCCGGCGACGACGTCCACCGTCGGCGTCCCGTCCGCGCTCCGATGACGAGCCGCCCAGAAGGCGCACAGCTCGCTCGTGGCGGCCGGATCCTGTAGGACCAGGAACTTCTCCAGGTAGCGCTCGGAGTGCTTGCCGCTCTTGAGCAGGAAATGGCCTTCCTTGAGAGCGCCCGACCGCCGGAACAGCTCCTCAGTGCGCGAGGCTATCGCGTGTGCCGCGGCAAGCTCGGCCGCCGATCGAATGGTCGTCATTTCGATCTCCAGTCGCCAGCGTGGGTCTCGGCCAGCCAGAGAACCGCGAGCAGGACGATGGCGCCCCCAATGATGAGGATCATGGCCGGTACTCGACGCCCTTGGCCGACGACGCTCCGGTCCGTTTGGGCAGGGCCGTCCCCACGAGCGGCCGATACGTGTCCAGCCCGCGCCGCAGGCAGACCGCCCGCAACTCGTCGGCGAGGCGGACCGGCAGCTCCGGGTCGGCGAATATCGCGGTCCCGACCTGGACTGCCACCGCGCCACAGGCCAGGAAGTCGAGCACGTCGTCGATGGACGTGACGCCGCCGATGGCGACGATCGGGATCGAGACGACCTGCGCTACCTCGTACACGATCCGCAGGGCCACGGGCTTGATAGCCGGGCCCGACAGCCCGCCGTAGGTGTTCCCCAGGAAAGCGCGCGTCCGGTCCGGAGCGACGGCCAGACCGGAGAGAGTGTTGATGGCGGAGATCGCGTCCGCGCCCGCCTCCTCGATTGCTTTGGCGATCGGCCGGACGTCGGCAACGTTGGGCGACAGCTTGACCAGCAGCGGGAGTTGGGTCGCGCGCCGGACCGCGGCGGTGACGGCTCGGGCCGCGTCGCGATCGATGGCGAACTGCAGCCCGCCCTTGCCGACGTTGGGGCAGCTGATGTTCAGCTCGATCCCCGCCACGCCGGGGACACCGTCCAGGCGGCGGGCCACCTCGACGTAGTCCTCGATCGATTCGCCCGCGACGTTGACGATGACCGGCACCTTCCAGCCCTGCCAGATCGGGCCGTACTTCTCGATGACGGCATCCACTCCCGGGTTCTGGAGTCCGATCGAGTTGAGCATCCCGCCGGGGGTCTCGGTGACACGCGGCGGTGGGTTTCCGGCGCGAGGTCGCAGCGTCGTGCCCTTGCAGCAGATCGCCCCGAGGCGCTCGACGTCCACCACCTCGCCGTATTCGACCCCGTAGCCGAACGTCCCCGAAGCGACCAGGATCGGGTTCGCCAGTCGAAGGCCGCCATGCTCCGGCGCCAGGTCGACCGAGAGGTCGATTCGATCGAGCGACGCTCGCTCTGCCAGCGTCGGCATCGGAGCCGTCGGGGCACCGAGGTCGGCGACGGCCGCGCGGCCGGTCTCGATGCGAGGTCGTCCGGCCGGCGGGCCTTTGGTCCGATCGACGGGCACGATGGCGCTCTTGATCTTTCGGACCGTCGGCGTGCGCTTTGACCTGTTGGGCGAGTCCTTCCCGACCCGCATGTCACCGAAGATGATGATCTGCTTCTTCGCCTTCATCGCCGCGACCTCAAGCGCTCGCCGGCCATGCGATCTCCTCGGCGGCGAAGACCGGGCCTTCCCGGCAGACGCGGACGGGACCCTCTACGCCGATGACCGAACACCCCAGGCAGGCGCCCACGGCGCAGCCCATCGTCTGCTCCATGGATACCTGCAGGAAGGCCTTGCGGCGCGCCGCCGAGGAACCGAGCGGGTCCGCCCTTCCGGCGCCTCGCTTGCGACCGAGCTTGGCCACGCCCAATCGAGCGCGCCGCCCGGCCGCAAGCTGGGCCAGGCGAGCGAGCATCGGATAGGGCCCGCACGCGAATGCCTGGTCCGCCCAGGCCTCGTATTCCGGCAGCAGCTCGGTCACCAGGGAGTGGTGGCCGAGCGACCCGTCATCGGTGGCCACGACGTACTCGACCTCGTCCGGCAGCAGGCTGGACGGATACACGTGGCTCGCGCTCAATGCCCCGAACAGGATCGTGACCTGGCGCGCGTCACGGACCGCTTCGTCGGCGAGCATGCGGATCCCGGCCATCCCGAGGCCGCCGGCAACCAGGAGCAGGTGGTGACTGCGCGGGTCGACTTCGAAGGGCCGCCCCAGCGGTCCGAGCATGTCCAGGGTTTCGCCCTCACGGACGCGCGCCATCCATTCCGTGCCGCGGCCGACGGTGCGGAAGTGGAGCGTGACGATCCCCGTCGCCGGATCCGCGGTGTTGATGGAGAACGGCCGTCGCAGGACCAGGCCGGAGTAATCGCCGGTCCGCACATGGACGAATTGCCCGGCGCGAGAGCCGCTGGCCAGCTCGGGGGCGTGGAACGACTGGAGCCACTGCCCGGGCAGGATCTGCCGGCTCTCGACCAGTTCGGCCGCAACGAGGCGCATCGTCACCGGCGGTCGCCGTCCTACTTGTCCTTGGTCTTGGGTTCCTCGGGTTTCTCGGGCTCGGAGTCGGCGGCCTCTTCGTCCCCTTCTTCGTCGTCTACCTCGTCCTCGACGTCTTCGACGTCTTCGCCGTGGGCTTCGTTTCCGCCGAGCGCCGGGAATGCCTCGGCCAGAGTGTCGGCCAGGTCGCCGAATATGTCGGTCGGGTCGTAGAACTCGACGATGTCGTCCGGGCCGTCCAGCTTGCGCCACGTGCCCGCCTCGGCCTCGCTCTCCGGGATCACCTCTGCCGTGAAGGAGCCGGAGGCGCGGAGGGTGAGCCGCTCATCCTCGTCGTCGACGATGGTGAGGTCGCCCAGGACGGAGGTCAGGGTCCCCGCCGCGGACTCGAACTGCTCGAGAAGGTGAGCCTCAGTCTGCTGGCTGCGCTCCTGGAAGGCGAGCGCCAGGTCGTAGAGCCGCGCGGCCGCCTCCCCCTCGCTCTCCGGAGGTTCGTCGAGATCGTGGCCGGCGGCGGCCCACTCGTCCGCCGCTTCGGCATACGGATTCTCGGCGCCCAGGGCCACGGTCTCCTCGGGCGCGATGTCGGCCGACCTGAGCAGGTCACCTACGGCCGTGGGCTCCTCGTCGAGCCCGGCCTCGGTCTTGGTCGCTTCCGCGAACGCGGCGAAGACGTCGGCCAGGTTGTACAGCTCCACCAGCTCGGAGGGGTTCTCGATGACCTCCATCTCGCTGACCCACTTGCCGGTCGCCTCGTCCAGGTAGCGGCTACGGCTGCGGAAGGAGAGATCGGCGGCGACGGCCAGATAGTCCACCTCGTCGTCGATGAGGACGAGGCCGCCGAGATCGGAGATGCGCTCGGCGTTCCCCTCGAGGAACTTGCGCAGCTGCGCGGAAGCCTGAACCAGGAAGTCGGATCGCTCAAGGGAGGCGTCGGCGGCGAGTTCGCCGAGCTGATCCTTGCGGCTCGCATCCATCGCTATGGCCTCCCCAGCTTCTTGTACTCGAGATCCGGGCCGATCCGTTCTCGAAGGAACATCGAATGAGCCCGCGACATGATCCATTCCCCGGCGCGGTGGCCCAGGGCGCGGGTCGCCTCGTCGGCTTCCAGCTTGTCCAGGGTTCCGTAATCGGGCAGTTCGAGCAGGATGACGTTGTCGTAGTCCCAGCCGTAGGCGATGTTGTACCAGCCCATGAACCTGATCCCGAACTTCTCCTGGTACTCCTTCATCTGGCGCGGCATGATCGTCTTCATGTAGAACTTGAAGAACGGGTCGCGCCCGCGTCGAACCTGGAAGAAGGTCGCAAGGACTGGCACGGGCTCTGCTTACTCCTCACTTCGAAGCGGTGTCGGTGGCCGTCGCAATGCGGCGGGCCGGCGCGCGGACTCCTATTCTCGCACGCCGGGGCCCAACGTCGGCGGCGCTCCGGTCTGCCGCTCAGGCCTGCCCTCGGCCCCC
>DATEXG010000056.1:0-10377 GCA_035257225.1 Candidatus Limnocylindrales bacterium | reverse complement strand
GGCGAAGGAGCCGCGCCGGCCGCGAACAGACCCCGCGCGGGCGCCGCGCCCAGGAGGCTGCCAAACGCCAGAGCCTCCGCTCCGCCGGCGCGGCTGGCTCCTCCGGCGCGGATGGCTCCTCCGGCACGGCTGGCTCCGCCCGCGCGGTCCGCTGAACCAGGTGGCGTCGCCACATCGGCCGAACAGCCCGGACCCGACGGCAATGAGGCCGACCCCGAATCGGGCGAACGGAAACCCTCCTGCACCCTCGCCCAGATGCGCCGCTTCATCAAGAGCCGCCCCTACGTTCCGGTCCACGAGCTTCGGCGCCGCTTCGAGATCGAGGGGATGGAGGACGAGGTCAGCCCCATGCCCAGCGGGCAGGGCACTCTCTTCGTAGGGCTACCCGCGCAGGAAGCCATCTACCTGGGCGATCTCGTCAAGTCCGGCGAAGTCGGCTGCGAGCTTCTCCTCGATCCGGTAGGCCCGGCCGTGATCGGCGTATATCCGATGAGGCCGGTCGCACGCCAGTAGGAGGCCGTCTGACTTCGGCTTCTGTCTGACGCCTTGGGCGAGCCGGGCGCGTTCGCTCCGGCGCCCCTTCATCAAGCGTCGTCGAGTCAGAAAGGCGCGACGACGAAGCGGCCGAAAGCGACGAAGGCCGCCAGGAGCCCGAACGTTGCGCTGAATGCGATCTGGGGGATCTCGCGGCGACTCACGTGGTAGATGACGGCGAGCCCCATGAGCACCGCCAACGCCAGTGCGGCGGTTGCCGTGAGCCCCCGCTGGATCCCCGTCCAGGCCGGTACGACCAGCCCGACCGCGCCCAGCATCTCCAGCGTGCCAAGGGTGACGGCCAGACCCTTTGGCAGAGCGGCGACCCAGGCCATCCGCCGACGCGCGTCCTCATAGAGCACGGCTTGATCGAAGCCGGCGCCAAAGAAAGCAAGTCCCAGGATCACCTGAGCGACCCACAGGACGACGTCCACCCAAGACTCCTTTGACAACGAAACGGTTTGGACGTGACGGTCTCGACGGCCCATCGCCGTGGCATCGAGCTCTCCACAGCCGCCAATGCCTGGGCGAACGGGCGCGCAAGACCTGCCCATTGTGAGTAACTTCGGGAGCCGGGTGGTTCAGGCACGGAGGGCGAGATCGCGGCGCGAGACACGGCCTGTGGCTAAGGCTGGAGGCCGAACCGTTTCGCCCGCGACCCAGCCAATCGGTTGTGGGACTTCAGGCCGCGGCTCCGTGGGGCCCAAGGTGCCTTGGACGACGCCCGGATCGTTCCTCTGGATCGCACGGAACCTGAAGAGCGCTACCCACCCAGGAGCGCTGGCCGGCACTCGCCACGGGACTGTCGCCCAGGCTTGCCATTCGATAGCCCGCGCCGTAGACGGTTTCGATGAGCGGCTCGTCGGTGACCACGGCTATCCGGGCCCGGAGGCTGCGCATCGTGACCTGCAGCAGGTGGATGTCGTCCTCGTACCCGGGACCCCAGACCGTCCCCAGCAACTCGTGATGGCCGACCAGCCGGTCGGGCCGCTCGGTCAGGTAACGCAGCAACCTGAATTCGGTCGGCGTCAGGTGGACCTCGACGCCCCGCACTTCGACCGTCCGCCGGGCTGGATCGATGACCAGCGACCCGAGCTCGATCCGGCTTTCGGAGGGCTTGCCCACGCTGTCTTTGGCCGGTGATCCGCCACGCCAGCCTGAGAGGATCCCCGGAACGGGATTTGGGCCGGCACCGAGCGGAACCGCCTGCAGCCCCTGGTGCCGTAGCCACGACTCGACGAAATCCGCAAAGCCGTCATCGTCGTCCATGACGACCGTGAGTGAGTATCTGGCAGCGTCAAGCGGCTCCGCCACGAACCACCTCGCTTCTCGACCGGTCAATGGCAATCAGCATTCCAGCGAGATAGTTGCACGTCCAAGCGAATCCGTCAGCCGGAATTCCCATCCTTGTCGGCAGGCGGAACGATCGTCCCGGCCGCGGCACATCTCCAACTCATTCTACGCTCAGTCCAACATTCTGAGAATGATTTGAGGTTTATCCCGCCATCACCGCCATA
Organism: Candidatus Limnocylindrales bacterium; assembly: GCA_035257225.1. Classification (GTDB taxonomy): domain Bacteria; phylum Chloroflexota; class Limnocylindria; order Limnocylindrales; family CSP1-4; genus Fen-1039. The sequence goes on along the minus strand of DATEXG010000056.1, from coordinate 8,326 downwards.
GAGTTCCGATCAGAAACGGGTCGAACCGCGTGGCGGCAATAGTACCCGTGGTGCGGGTCCTGGACCCCAGGAAAGGAGCGTGAAGTCAGTTCAGGGCGACGTCTTCAGGCGAACCCTCTCGCACAACTGAGGATGCCTTTGGGAGCCGCGGCCACTGGAGCCGCCCGCCTCCTTCAGTCCGGCATCGGCAGACTGTCAAATCCATCGACCCCATCACGGGATGCGGCACCGCTTGTGCGCTGTGCGCCTGGTGATTGGGGCACCTCGGAGACAAGCTCATGCTAGAGAAGTTCTTGGCTGAAGTGTTCGGCACTGCCATCCTCATCCTCCTCGGCGACGGAGTCGTTGCCGGCGTCCTGCTCGCCAAGTCGAAGGCCGCGAACGGCGGCTGGATCGTCATAACCTGGGCATGGGGATTGGCCGTGTTTTGCGGCGTGGTTGTGGCTGGGCCGCTCAGTGGCGCCCACCTGAACCCCGCCGTGACACTCGGCCTGGCAGTGATGGAAGCCCAGAAACAAGGGAGCACTGGCATCACCTGGGCAACAGTCCCGCCATACATTGCAGGTGAGTTCCTCGGCGCCATGATCGGCGCCGCGCTCGTGACCCTCCACTACTGGGATCACTTCAAGGCGACGGAAGACCAGGGCCTCAAACTGGCGGTCTTCTGCACGGCCCCGAACATCCGCAATTACCCTCTCAACCTGATCTCGGAAATCATCGGCACCTTCGTGCTGGTTTTCGTGATCTTCTGCTTCGGCCAGCCCCACAGTCTGGCCCCGGCGACCATGGGCGCGCTGCCCGTCGCACTGCTCATCGTTGTCATCGGCTTGTCGCTGGGAGGCACGACAGGATACGCGATCAACCCGGCCCGTGACCTGGGCCCCCGCATCGTTCACTTCCTGTTGCCGGTTCCTGGCAAGGGTGGGTCCGACTGGGCCTACTCATGGGTACCGGTCGTAGGGCCGCTCATCGGCGGAGCCCTCGCGGCGGTGGTCTTCTTCTACGGCTTCTCCGGTTCGATCGTCCTCGCCATTCCGAAATAGACCGTTCTCGGATCGACCGCCGACTCGGGGCCTCCTTCGAGCCGGCGGTCGCACTCTGAGGGTCTCGATCCTGCGGTAGGAGTCGCCATGAAGAAGCTCATCAACGCGCCTGAGCGCGTCGTCGACGAGGCGCTGGCCGGCATGGCGGCGGCGCACGCCGATCTAATCCGGGTGGAAGAGCCAAACATCATCGTCCGCAAGGACCCGCCACGCAAAGGCAAGGTTGGCGTCATCTCGGGCGGCGGTTCCGGCCACGAGCCTATGCACGGCGGATTCGTCGGGCTGGGCATGCTGGACGCCGCGTGCCCGGGCGCGGTCTTCACTTCGCCCGTGCCGGACCAGATGCAGGCCGCCACGAAGGCCGTGGACGGCGGCGCCGGCGTGCTTCACATCGTGAAGAACTACACCGGCGACATCATGAACTTCGACCTCGCGGCCCAGCTGGCCGAGGCCGATGGGATCAAGGTCAAGTCGGTCGTCATCGCGGACGACGTCGCCGTTAAGGACTCGCTCTACACGGCGGGACGGCGGGGCGTCGGCGGTACGGTGCTGGCCGAGAAGATCGTCGGCGGCTATGCCGAAGCCGGGGCCGACCTGGACAAGGTCGCGGCCATCTGCCAGAAGGTCCAGGACAACGTCCGCTCGATGGGTATGGCTCTGACGAGCTGCACCGTGCCGGCGGCCGGCAAGCCCACTTTCGAGCTCGCCGAAGACGAGATGGAGATCGGCATCGGCATCCACGGTGAACCCGGTCGGACGAGGATGAAGCTCGCCACCGCGGACGAAGTCGCCGAGATGCTCATGACTCCGATCCTGGATGACCTGCCGTTCCGTTCGGGCGACCGCGTTCTCGCCTTCGTGAACGGAATGGGCGGGACGCCTCTGATCGAGCTGTACATCGTCTACAACGCGGTCAACCGGATCCTCAAGGGCCGTGGCATCACGGTCGCTCGGAATCTGGTCGGCAGCTACATTACGTCGCTCGAGATGGCCGGCTGCTCAATCAGCCTGCTCAAGCTCGACGACGAGCTTGTCCGCTACTGGGACGCGCCCGTCCATACGCCGGCACTGCGCTGGGGCGTGTGACGGGCCGGCTGGATCCGCGCGGGAGAATGGCCGCGTTGATTCCGGGCCGGACCTGAGGTTCGCCATGCCTTTGGACCAGGCGGGCCAGCTGTCGTACGACGACGTCGCCGGCTGGATCCGCCACTTCGCCGCCGTGATCGCCGAGAACAAGCAGTACCTGACCGAGTTGGACTCGGCCATCGGAGACGCCGATCACGGCATAAACATGGACCGCGGCTTCCAGGCCGTCCTGCCGAAGCTCGACTCCCAGCCGAGCGGCGACATCGGTGCGGCGTTCAAGACCGTAGGTTCCACTCTGATTTCGACCGTGGGCGGGGCGAGCGGGCCGCTGTACGGCACGTTCTTCCTGCAGCTTGGCATCGCCACGACCGGCCGCAGCTCCATCGATCTGGCTCAGTGGCTGACCGGGCTCGCGGCGGCCACGGCGGCCATTCAGAGACTCGGCAAGGCCGAGCCCGGTGACAAGACGATGCTGGATGCCCTCATCCCGGCTCGCGATGCGCTCAGCCGGGCGCTTTCGGACGGTGCCAGTCCGGCGAAAGCGCTCGACGACACCGTAGGCGCAGCCGAGGAAGGCATGCGAGCGACCATTCCACTCGTCGCCCGAAAAGGTCGGGCGAGCTATCTAGGAGAACGCAGCGCCGGCCACCAGGACCCGGGCGCGACCTCCCTGTACTTGCTGCTGCGGGCCGCTGCCGACCAGTGGCAGATCCAGAGCCCTGGCGGTTGACACACTTAGCGACAAGAGGTGAGCGAATTGGCTCAGTACGTAGGCGCCCTGGACCAGGGCACAACTAGCACTCGGTTCATGATCTTCAATCACTCGGGCGGCGTCGTCGCGATCGAGCAGAAGGAGCACGAGCAGATCTATCCGAAGCCAGGTTGGGTGGAGCACGATCCCGCGGAGATCTGGACGCGATGCGTCGAGGTCATTCGGGGCGCCCTGACCAAGGCGGGCATCAAGGCCAGCGACCTCGCGGCCGTCGGCATCACCAATCAGCGTGAGACCGCGGTCGTCTGGGACCGCAAGACCGGCAAGGCCGTCTACAACGCGATTGTCTGGCAGGACACGAGGACAGACACGCTCATCAACGGGTGGGCCAAGGACGGCGGCCAGGATCGCTTCCGCGCCAAGGTCGGACTGCCTCTGGCGACGTACTTCTCGGGCCCGAAGGTCAAGTGGATCCTCGACAACGTCCCGGGTGCGCAGGCGAAGGCTGATGCCGGCGACCTGATGTTCGGCAACATCGACACCTGGTGCATCTGGAACCTCACCGGCGGAGTCAGCGGCGGCGTGCACGTCACCGACGTGAGCAATGCCAGCCGGACGATGCTGATGAACCTGGCCACGCTGGATTGGGACCCGGACATGCTCAAGGTCATGGGCGTTCCGCGGTCCATGCTTCCGGCCATCAAGGCGTCCAGCGCCGTCTACGGCAAGGGCGTCGGCGATCTGGCCGGCATCCCGATTGCGGGCGATCTCGGCGACCAGCAGGCGGCCCTCTTCGGCCAGACGTGCTTCTCGGCCGGCGAGGCCAAGAACACCTACGGCACCGGCTGCTTCATGCTCCTCAATACGGGCACCAAGCCCGTGCAGTCCAAGAGCGGCCTGCTGACCACGCTTGGTTACAAGATCGGCGACCAGCCCGCGGTCTACGCCCTGGAGGGCTCGATCGCGATCACCGGCGCGCTGGTCCAGTGGCTGCGCGACAACCTGGGCATGATCAAGACCTCTGGAGAGATCGAGGAGCTGGCCAAGACCGTCGACGACAACGGCGGCGTGTACTTCGTGCCTGCCTTCTCCGGTCTATTCGCTCCGTACTGGAAGAGCGATGCCCGGGGCGTCATCGCCGGCCTGACTCGCTACGTGAACAAGGGCCACATCGCCCGGGCTGTGCTCGAGGCGACGGCCTGGCAGACACGCGAGGTGCTCGATGCGATGAACTCCGACTCCGGAGTGCCGCTGACGGCCCTCAAGGTTGACGGCGGCATGGTCTTCAACGACCTGCTCATGCAGTTCCAGGCCGATGTCCTGGGCGTGCCGGTCATCCGGCCCAAAGTCGCCGAGACGACCGCCCTGGGCGCCGCTTACGCAGCCGGCCTCGCGGTCGGCTTCTGGAAGGCGGTCGAGGACCTCCGAGCGAACTGGCAGAAGGATCGCGAGTGGACTCCCAAGATGGACGCCAAGACTCGCGAGAAGGACCTCAAGCTCTGGAAGAAGGCGGTAACCCGAACCTTCAACTGGGTCGAGTAGGATCCTGGGTCCCGGCGTCCGGATCCGGCCGCCGGGATTCCCTCTGAGGCGCCATCACGAGATTGGCGGAACGACTTGGAACGACTCGCGCACGCGCCTCACGTTGTGATCGTTGGTGGCGGGGGCACGGGCGGCGCGCTGGCGCATGACCTCGCGCTCAGAGGCCTCCGGGTCACGCTCGTCGAGCGCGGCGAGATCACCTCGGGCACGACCGGCCGGCACCACGGCCTCCTCCACAGCGGCGCCCGCTACGCGGTGAAGGATCGCGAGTCGGCCGTCGAGTGCATCGAGGAGAACCGCATCCTGCGCACCATCGCGCCCGGCTCGTTCGAGCTCAACGACGGCCTGTTCGTGGCTCTGACCGACGAGGAGGCCGACTACGAGAAGCTCTTCTTCGAATCATGCGAGGCGTCGCAGATACCGGCCCGACGGGTCGGCCGGACCGAGGCGCTCCGTCTCGAGCCCAACCTCAACCCCGATCTGCGCTGCGCAGTGCAGGTCCCGGACGGGACCATGGACGCCATGCGCCTGCCGCTCCGCTTCTTTGCCACGGCCAGGCGCAACGGCGCGGACATCCGGCCTTTCACCGAGGTCGTGGGCATGTCGATGACGACGCCCAAGAGCGTCGACGGAGTCCAGGTTGTGGATCGTGCAAGCGGCCGGCGCTACGACATCGGGGCGGATCTGGTGGTCAACGCGGCGGGACCCTGGGGCGAGAAGATCTCTCGCATGGGCGGGGTGGACGTGCCGATCCAGCCCTCCCCCGGGATTCTCGTCGCGGTCCGGGGCCGCTTCGCCAACATGGTCATCAATCGCCTCCACGCCTCCGGGGATGGCGACATCGTCCTGCCCCAGCGCGAGCTGTCGGTTATCGGCACGAGCTCCTGGGTGACCGACGACCCGGACCATCTGGCCGTCCCCTCGGACCACGTCGAGGCCATGTTCCGCGAGGGTTCGGCCATGATTCCGTCCCTGCGCGGGGCGAGGATTCGCGCCTCCTGGTCCGCGGCACGGCCACTGATCGGGGAGCGAGGCGCCTCCACCGGGCGAGAGCTCAGCCGGACGTTCAAGTGCTTCGACCACGAGGCAGACGATGGCGTCTCCGGCCTTGTCACCATCGCTGGGGGTAAGGCCACCACGCTGCGGGCGATGGCTGAGTCGACCGCCGACATGGTCTGCCGCAAACTCGGGGTGGACCGTCAGTGCGCCACCCGGGAAACGGAGCTCCTTCCTCACACGGCGTACTACGCATGAGCTCGCCCGTGGAACCAGCCAACGACACGCACGCCACGTTCGGGACCGGCCGCTCAGTCCGCTTCCGCGTCTCGCGCTTCAAGCAGGGCGACCGCAAGCCCCACTACCAGGAATACGCGGTCGAGGTGGCCCCCGAGACGACGGTGCTCGACGCGCTGACCGCCATCCGCCGCGACCAGGACCCGACGCTGATCCTGCGCCACTCGTGCTATCACGCCTCGTGCGGGACTTGCGGCATGCGGGTCAACGACACGGAGGTCCTCGCCTGCGTCACGGAGGTGACCGAGCTGGGCGGCGGGCCGGTCAAGGTCGACCCGATCGCGAACCAGCGCCTCGTGGCGGACCTCGTCACCGACATGGTGGACTTCTACGACAAGTTCACCGCAGTCGACCAACCTTTGGTTCGGGGCAGCGACGCCATTCCCGCCGCGACCGTACCGCCCGGCGTGCCGGGCTTCACGCGCTTCGAAAACTGCATCGAATGCGGCCTGTGCCTCTCGGCCTGCCCCATAGCGGCCACCGATTCGCGCTACCTTGGGCCGGCTGGACTGGCGGCCGCGCAACGAGCGGTCGAGGAGCCGCGTGGGGCGGACGCGTTCTCAGTCCTGCGCCTGGCCGACGATCCGCAGGCCGCCTGGCGTTGCCACCTGGCGTTCGAGTGCACCGCGGTCTGTCCTTCCAACGTGGACCCGGCCGGCGCGATCATGTTCCTGCGTCGGCGACTGGCGTCGGAGCGGGTCAAGTCGATCTTCGGATCCGAGAGGCGGCCATGAGCGAGCGGCCGGCCGGCGATGCTCCCGGCCTCGATGTCCGGGCTATGGGCGAGCGCGTCAGCTCGCGCCGCCGCGGCGCCTGGGGCTGGGTCGACGTCCGCGGCCGCCGCTTGGGCCAGTGGGCGTTCATCCTCAATCGCCTTACGGGCCTGGGGCTGCTCTTGTACCTGTTCCTGCACCTGGGTGTCCTGTCGCTGCTGGCCGTGGGACCTGGCGCGTGGGATGGTTTCGTCTCGACCGCGCTCACGCCGGCGTTTCTGGCGCTGGACGTCGTCCTGATATTTGGGCTGCTGTTCCACGGCCTCAACGGGCTCAGAATCACGCTCGTCGGTCTCGGGCTGGTCGTGAATCGGCAGCAGGCTTTGTTCGTAGCGCTGATGGTGTTCGGGGCGATCGCCCTGCTCATCGCCGGCCTGCGTATCTTTGAAGTGGGGTAGGCCCTCATGACAGAACGCGCTGTCGATCCTCAGGCGGGGCGCTCCGCCTGGAAGGGCGGTCGAGAGGCGGAACGGCCGGCCTGGGGCTGGATCCTTCAGGCGGTCACGGGCGCGCTCGTGCTCGTCCTCATAACCGTGCACATGGTGGCGAACCACTTCATCGTCAGCCGTGGGCTGCGGGACTACCGGGACGTGGTCGCCTACCTGTCCAACCCGATCGTCATGGTCTGGGAGTTGGTCTTCCTGATCGTGGTCACGTGGCACGGCCTCCTGGGGCTGCGGGCGGTACTCTTCGACTTTGGCTTCAGCCCTCGAACTGAGCGCCGGATAACGCGCCTTCTCAGCGTCGTCGGCGTTGCGGCCGTGGTGTACGGGATGTGGCTGACCGCGGTGATCGTGTCGCGTGGCTGATCCCGCAAGTCGGAGGTTTGGCGTGCCGGATCCGGCCGAACCCATGGTGGGGATCGTCGTCGTCTCTCATTCGGCCATGATCGCCCAGGGTGTCGTGGAGCTTGCCCGCCAGATGGCCGGCCCGGACGTGCGGCTCATTGCTGCCGGCGGGAGCGCGGACGGATCGCTCGGCACGGACGCGGCCCGAATAGCCCAGGCCATCGTCGAGGCCGATGCCGGAGCCGGGGTCGTGGTGCTGGCTGACCTGGGCAGCGCGGTCCTGGCCACTAAGCTGGCCCTCGAGCTGGTGGAGCCGGAGGTCGCCGCGAGGGCTCGCTTGAGTGGCGGCCCGCTCGTCGAGGGAGCGGTCGTGGCCGCGGTCCAGGCCTCGGCCGGGGATACGTTGGCAGATGTCCTGGAGGCCGCCGAGCAAGCCGCCCACATGCCCAAGGACGTGTCATGAGACGGCTCGTCGGGTTCTCGGTACGGGACACGCCGTCGACCTGCGAGAATGCGTCGGCGGTCGAGGGCGGGGCGTCGGCGACGGCAACCGCCATTTGGTCGAAGGGAGTCAGGCGATGCGGGTAGTGGAGGTCGACGTCCACAATCCATCCGGCCTGCACGCCCGTCCGGCGGCGACTCTGGTCAAAGCCGCGGCTGGTTTCCGGTCCCAGATCTCCATCCGGAACATCACCCGGGGCTCCGGCCCGGCCAACGCGAAGAGTCTGCTGGCGGTGCTCGGTTGTGGCGTTGAACGAAGCCACCGCATCGCGATCTCGGCGGACGGCGAAGACGAGACGGCGGCGATCGAGGCGTTGCAGGAGCTGGCAGAGAGCGGCTTCGGCGAAGCCGCCGCGTCGTAGCACGCTCGTGGGCGGGCGAATCGCAGGAACGCCGGGTGCAGATGGCATCGCCGTCGGGCCGCTCTGGCGCTACCTGGCAGCTGAGTCACCGCGCGGCGTGGCGAGTGTAGGCGCTGCCGCCGGCGATCCCGTCGCATCGATTCGAGCCGCCGCGGCGGAGGCAGCCCGCCAGCTCGAGTCGCTGGCCGAACGCATGCGAGGCCTGGATAGAGGGGACGAGGCGGGG
>DATEXG010000055.1:0-5965 GCA_035257225.1 Candidatus Limnocylindrales bacterium | reverse complement strand
GCATGCCGGCGCCGGCGGGCGGCTTCGCCTTCGCCGCCGGCCGCCGCCGCCGCCCAGACGAGCATCGCGATGCCCGTCGTGAGAACGCCCAGGAAGGGGGCGAATGCGCCTACGAAGAAGCCGATGATTTTGTCGGCATATGGGCCGACGAGAAACGGCTGGTCGTCGATGATGCCCTTCCGATCGAGTCGAGCCGGGACCATTCGCCCGACTCCGGTTGGCCGATTCTAGCCGACTCGAACCGCCCGCCCGAGTGGACCCACGCCAGCCGCGGCCCGCTCGGGGGCAAGCCAAGCCTGGTTCGAGATGGCGATAGACTCTGCCCGTACCAACCGCGCCCCGTGCCGCGCACCGCCGAAAGCACCTCGATCGAGGAGCCGACACCGCCATGACCCCCACCGACTCAGGCCGGCCGAAGCCGCCCGCCAGCTCGGCCACTCCGGCCGCTCCGGCCACTCCCGCATCTGCCCCGACTCCCCGCCCCGGGTTCCGCATCGAAAAGGACCCGCTCGGCTACCTCGAAGTCCCCGATGCCGCCTACTACGGCGTCCAGACCGCGCGCGGCATCCACAATTTCCCGATCTCCGGCACGCTGCCCCACAGGGCCCTGGTGCGAGCCATCGTCCAGGTCAAGAAGGCCGCGGCGCGGGCCAACATGGCTACCGGCCGGCTGCCCAAGCAGCTCGGAAACGCCATCGTCGACGCAGCCGACGAGATCCTCCAGCCGGCCGAACCGGCGGCCGAGTCGGACGAGCTCGAGCCGAGACGGCCTTCCGATCCGATGCGAGCGGCCTTCGCGGCCGCTCGGGCCGCCAAGCAGGCCGAGCTGATCGACAACTTCCGGATCGATCCGTTCCAGGCCGGCGCCGGAACGAGCCACAACATGAACGCCAACGAGGTCCTGGCGAACCGGGCGATCGAGCTGCTGCACGCCCAGGGCGTCGGCTCGGGCAAGCGCGGCGACTACTCGATCGTGAGCCCGAACGACCACGTCAACATGGCCCAGTCCACCAACGACGTCTTCCCAACGGCGATGCGGATCGCCACGCTGGACCTGATCCGCGACTTCATGCCGGCCGCTGGCGAGCTCATCGCCGCCTTCGAGGCCAAGGCCCGCGAGTTCGATGACGTCATCAAGTCCGGCCGAACGCACATGCAGGATGCCGTCCCGATTCGGCTCGGCCAGGAGTTCGCCGCCTACGCGCTGACGCTTCGACGCGGGGTCGATCGCCTGGCGACCGCGGCCGAATCGATCTGCGAGCAGAACATCGGCGCCACGGCCGTAGGCACCGGCTTAAACGCGGAGCCCGAGTACATCGAGCTGGTCGTCCGCTATCTAGCCGAGCAGACCGGCCACAAGCTTCGCGGCGCCGAGCATCTGGTCCAGGCGACCCATTCGATGCGCCCGATGCTCGAGGTGTCGGCCGCACTGCGCGGCATCGCCGTCGACCTCGTGAAGATCAGCGAGGACCTGCGCCTGATGTCGTCGGGACCGATGACCGGCTTCGCCGAGATCACCCTGCCGGCCGTGCAGCCGGGCAGCTCGATCATGCCGGGCAAGGTGAACCCGGTCATGGCCGAATGCATGTCGATGGTCTGTTTCCGGGTCATCGGCAACGACACCACGATCGCCTGGGCCGCCTCTGCCGGCCAGCTCGAGCTCAACGTGATGATGCCGGTGATCGCTCACACCGCTCTCGAGTCACTCACGATCCTGACGAACATGAGCCGCGCCTTCGCTGAGTTCTGCGTGACCGGCATCGAGGCCAACCGGGACCGCGCCCGCGATCTGATGGAGCGCTCGTCGGCGCTATCCACGCCGCTCGCCCCGTACCTCGGCTACGCCCTCGCCGCGGACATTTCCAAGCAGGCGGTCCGCGAGAGCCGGACCATCCGCGAGATCGTCATCGAGCGCGGCATCTTCACGGCCGAGGAGCTGGACGAGCTTCTGGCCCCTCACGAGCTGACCGAGCCCGGCGTTGCCGGCGGCTTCCGCTTCACGCCCAAGCTGCCGGAGGGAACCAAGCCGCCCACGGGCCCAGTCGGCGCGGGCGGGTAGCCGTGGGCACAATGCCAGGGCCGCCTTGCGCCAAACTCGTATCGCCTTCGTCGGCGCGGGCGCGATCATATATTGCTTGTGGCAGCCAATATTGCTTGTGGCAGCCAACGGTACGGCGCGCGTTCGGCCAGAACGAATGATTCTTCGCGCACCTGAGGAGGCCGCCACGCCCGGCCTCTTGCCGGAGAAAGCAACGCCCCGCCCGGGGCGAGTTCCCCGGCAATGAGACCCGGCTGCGGGTGCGGCCCGAACCGGCACGACTCCGAGCCGGCCCCTCAATCGTGGCCTGTTACCCCGATTGTCGTTGCCGGCCAGCAACGTAATCCTCCCTCGGTGGCAGCCAGATCGACCAAAGGTACTAGACAATTCCGCGGATATGCTGCGACCATTCAACAGCCTGCCGGGGTGGGTAGTCCCTGGGCAGGCTTCCGGGGAGTTTGATCGTGGCTAGCCGTGGCTTTATTGGTGCGCCTTGCGCGCCCGTTTTTCGGAGGTACAACACCGTGTCGTCCAAGCAGTTGGGTTCGCGCATGTTCCGGCGCGTCGCTGCATCCATCGTCGTCGGCCTGCTTCTGGTCCCGGCCATCGCGGCCACCGCAGTGGCGGCGACTCCGCTGACGGTAACGATGACCAAGGAGATATGCCCCTCGTACACCCTGGTGCCGGCGAACGTGAACCCGGACAACATGGACGCCACCGGCAACCACTGGCGTGAGCTCGACACCACGCACTACACGACAAAACCCGTCACCCCGTCCAATAGCACCGCGACGGGCTGCACACCCGCCGCGGGCTGGACGTTCGACTTCACGAGGGGCCAGACCGGCCCCGTCATCTCCACGTACACGACGGGCGCCGACGGGACGGTGACCGAGCCCCTCAACGCCGACGAACTAGCCCTGGCCCGCAGTAACACGGGCCTCTGGGTTCTCGAGACTACGCAAACGAGTGCGGGTTTCGGCTCCCTCCGTTGCTACAACGACATGCTCAACGGCGACAACTCGGAGCAGATGACGTCGGTGCCGGACAGCGTAACGCAGGTTTGGTGCTTCGCCTACAACGTGGCCGTGGTGCCGAGTCTGACGGTCACCAAGACGCCGAGCCTCACGACGTACAACGCCGCCGGCCAGACGATCACGTATACGTACACGCTGCAGAACACCGGAAACGTAGCCCTGGCGGGCCCGTTCTCGGTAAGTGACGCGCCGCTGGGCACGATCAGCTGCGTCGGCGCGAGCCTGGCCGTGGGCGCCACGACCACCTGCGCAACGGCCAGCTACACGATTGCTCAGGCGGATCTCGACGCCAACAAGACGATCACCAACACGGCCACCGGGCACGGCTCCTACGGGGCGACGCAGGTCAACTCGACAACGGTCACCGTCAATGTGACGCCGGTCCAGGCGGCCGCCATCACCGTCACCAAGACCCCCAGCCTCACGACGTACAACGCCGCCGGCCAGACGATCACGTATACGTACACACTGCAGAACACCGGCAACGTGACGCTGACCAGCCCGTTCACGGTCACCGACGTGCCACTCGGCACGATCACCTGCGTCGGCGCCAGCCTGGCCGTGGGTGCGACGACCACCTGCAACACGGCCAGCTATGCGACCAAGCAGACCGACCTGGACACCAACTCGACCATCAGCGACACGGCCACCGGCCACGCCGTCTTCGGCGGCGCGACGATCAACTCCACACCCGTCACGGTCAACGTGACGCCGGTCCAGAACAAGGCCATCACGGTCACCAAGACGCCGAGCCAGTCGAGTTACAACGCCGCCAACCAGACGATCACCTACACCTACACCCTCCAGAACACCGGCAATGTCACCCTCGCCAGCCCGTTCACGGTCACCGACTCGAAGCTCGGCTCGATCACCTGCATCGGCGCCAGCCTGGCCGTGGGTGCGACGACCACCTGCGCCACCGCCAGCTACACGACGACCCAGGCGGATCTCGACGCCAACAAGACGATCACCAACACGGCCACCGGGCACGGCAACTTCGGGGCGACCCAAGTCAACTCGACCACGGTCACGGTCAACGTGACGCCGGTCCAGAACAAGGCCATCACGGTCACCAAGACGCCGAGCCGGTCCACTTATGACGGCGTCGGCGAGACGATCACCTACACCTACACGCTGCAGAACACCGGCAACGTCACCCCGACCGGCCCGTTCACCATCACCGACATCCCGCTCGGCGCGATCACCTGCGTCGGCGCCAGCCTGGCGCCCGGCGCTACGATCGCTGCCGCCTCCTGCAACACCAAGACCTACACCACCCAGCAGACCGACTTCGACGCCGGCCGGACCATCTCCGACACGGCCACCGGCCACGCCAGTTTCGCGACGACGACGGTCGACTCGGCCCCAGTCACGGTCAACGTGAAGGCGGTCGGCCAGGCTCCGGCGCTCACGATCGACAAGACCGCCAAGGCCTCCTATGGCCCCGGCGACACGATCACCTATTCGTATCTGGTGACCAACACCGGCAACGTCACGATCAACGCCCTGGCCGTGAGCGACGACAAGCTCGGCGCCATCACCTGCCCGGTCAGTAGCCTCGCGCCGGCCGCCTTCACGACCTGCACCGCGACCCACCTCGTGAGCGGGGCCGACCTCGATCTGGGCTCCATCACCAACACCGCCACCGCCGACGGCAGCCCCACCGGTGGCGTCCTGGTTCCGGCCACCGACACCCTGACCGTGGCCATCACCGGCCAGGCTCCGGCGCTAAGCCTCAAGAAGACCTCCGACCAGGACGGCTACGTCGTCGGCGACACGATCGACTACACCTACCTCGTCACCAACACCGGCAACGTCGCGATCGGCAATCTCGCGGTGACCGACGACAAGCTCGCCGACGTGACCTGCCCGGCCACGCCGACCACCCTCAACCCCGGTGACACGATCACCTGCACCGCGACCTACAAGACCGTCGCGGCCGATGTGGGCAAGATCACCAACAACGCCAAGGTCACCGGAGATCCGCCCACAGGCGACCCGGTCCAGGCCACCGACTCGCGGACCGTCACCGTCACCGCCGCGACCGGCAGCTCGTCACCGTCCGCGAGCCACACGGTCGCCGGCGAGTCGGGCACGCCTCCCCCGACGGGCACCTCGTCGAGCAACGGATCGAGCGGCAACAGCACGCCAGTCTTCGCGTTGCTCATCTGCTTCGCCTTCGGGACCCTCGCCCTGGTGACGGCCCTGGCTCAGCGGCGCCGCATCAAGCTCTAACCATCGGCTGCGCGAGCGGCCGTCCCTACCCAGCAAGCGACGGGCCCCAGCGGGCCCGTCGCTTGCTGTCCGGCGGGCTAACCTGACCCTGTACGGATCGGACCTCGATCCGAGCTGGAGGTATCGATGGAGCGAGATTCGACGTCGCGCTTGCCTCCGTCCCTCGCGCCTGAGCACGCATGGTCCGCCGCCTCCCGCCTTCTCCGCCCTGCGCTTCGACCGGCCGGCACGGTCGGAGTAGACGGTCGCAATTTCCACGTCCCGTCCAACACGGGATTGCCGGGCAAACCGCTGGTCCTGCCGGGTCCGGCGGGGCTCGCGATCGGGTACGTCATCCCGGGGCAGGGTTTCGATGTTCTGGTCGGCGCCGAGCATCTCCTGGCCTGGGGCGTCGGACCGGACGACGTGCACGCCGCGGCCATGGCGAACCTCGCGGTCTGGTCGGTTGAGGCGCCCTGGGTGGCTGAGGTGAACGGGTTCAGGCGGGTCGTCTGGTCCGAATCAGGCGAGGGAGTGGATGCCGCCCGGATCCTGCTGCCCGAGGTTCGGGAGCAGCTGGCCGCGGACCTCGGCGGGATCGGGCGGGTCCTGATCGGCGTGCCAGAGCGGGACCTGCTGATCGCAACGGGTCTGGCCGAGGGCGACGACGAGTTCG
>DATEXG010000054.1:0-2810 GCA_035257225.1 Candidatus Limnocylindrales bacterium | reverse complement strand
GCCAGGATGACGATGACGGCTACCGTCAGGGCATAGCTCTCGTCCAGCATGCTCAGGCCCACCCACCACAGCCCGTGAGTGAGCTGCACTACGGCCCACACGGTCAGAACCACGGCCGGCACGGCGAAGATGGCGGCCCAGACCCGGCGACCCAGGAAGAGCTGGCCCAGGCCGGGCCAGAGGAAGGAGAGGCCGGCCGCGATCAGGGGCGCGCGACGACGCGCCGCGGGCTCATCGGCGGAGCCGGGCTCGTCGGCGGCGGATTGAGTGTCAGTCCCCATTTCGATCCAAGTCTACGGCCGTCGACACGGCCGCGCGGCCCACCATGACGTAGGACCGGCGCGGCCGACCCGCACAAAGGCCATCCGCTGCCCACTAGTATTGGGATCGAACTGTAAGGGCGACGGGCCAGTTGAGGTAGGGCGAGGCCTATGGCACGTGTGAGTCGGGCGGCGAGTTCGTGGCGTTCCGGCAAGTCGAGGCCGCCGGCATGACGATCACCAACGCGGAACAGGCCAGATCCCGGGCGACAGGTCTGTGGCTGCGCACCAGCTGGCTCAGATCCTCACCGTTGGTCTTGTCCGCAGTGGCGGCCGTTGCATATGTGCTGCGCGAGCCGGGCATGCTCAGCAGCCCATTCACAATCCCGCTATACGCGGAAGACGGCGCGGTCTATCTCAAGGACGCCATCGAGCGCGGAGGGAGCGCGATCCTCGAGCCGTACAATGGCCAGCTCTTCATCCTCCAACGCCTGGTCGCATTCTTCGCAGCCTTCTTCCCTATCCGATTCGAGGTCCCTTTGTACCAGGCGGCGGCGATCGCCATTGCCGTCCTGTCCTGCTCAATCGCCCTGTCATCCCGATGGCGTGGCGGTATCCCAATCGGGGCCCGATTCGTCTGCGTGCTGGCCCTCCTGTGCTCGCCGGCGGTCGACGAAGCCTACGCCACTCTGGCGAGCGCTCACTGGTGGCTGGCTATCGGCTTGGTGCTGCTGGGAATGCTGTACGACCCGATCAGCCGACGGATCAAGGCCGGTGAGATCATCTTCACGGCCGCCACGGCGCTCTCCGGATTCGCGGCCCTCTATGCGATCCCATCTCTCGCAGTGCGGGCCGCACGGAATCGATCCCGCCACTCCCTTCTGCTTCTGGGAATCGCCGCCAGCGGGGTGGTCGCGCAGTTCGGCCTCCTGGAGGCTTCATCGCGGCGGGGCAACGTCGCCACCCTTCTATCCCAACCCGTGACGGATCTGGTCGTTCTTGGCAGGCGTGTCTTTGGGACTGCCCTGCTCGGAGACGGCAACCTTGCCGTCCATTGGCCTGGCCAGATGCCGGAGACCTGGGTGTGGATTCCGGTCCTGGCGTTGCTGGCCGCGCTTGCAGTCATGTGGCTAAGGGCTCCGCGGCTCGAGGCAGGAGCGCTGGTTGCGACTCTGGTGGGAAGCTGGCTGCTGGCTTTGTGGGGGTTCACATTGCCCGGCTTGCAGATTTCGACACTGTCATTTCCGTTGGCCGCGAGCCGCTATTTCCTGGTGCCCATTGGGGCCATCTATGTCAGCCTGATACTGACGTGGCCCCCGAGTCGACTCCATCGAGTGGTCCTGGGGAGCGCATGCCTGATCCTCGCCTTTGGGATATACAGCGACTACCGCCTCTATCCGTATAGGTCCAGTGACTGGCCGTCCTTCGTTGCCTGCGTACAGCAGGCCGAGAGGACTTGCTCGACGACGATCCCGCCCAACTGGACACTCGAAATCAACCCACCCGGACACTGATGGGCGGGTCGCCCCATCCGGCCTCGGCCCCGCGATCGGCCCGAGCTACTGCATCACCAGGCCGCCATCGACCGCAAGAACCTGGCCGGTGATGTACGAGGCTTCGTCCGAGGCCAGGAACGTTACGGCGTTGGCGATGTCCTCGACCGTGCCAAAGTGGCCAAGCGGCGTCGCGGCCTTGATCTGGTCGGTCAGAGTCGCGGGCAGGTCCTTGGTCAGCTCAGTCACGATGAACCCGGGAGCGACGGCGTTACAGGTGATGCCGCGCGAGGCGACCTCGCGGGCCGTCGCCTTGGTCAGACCGATCAGCCCCGCCTTGGACGACGAGTAGTTGGCCTGGCCCATCTGGCCGGCCTGGCCCGACACGCTCGACATGTTGATGATTCGGCCGGCATGGGCCTTGAGCATCGGGCGGATGGCGGCCTTGATCATGTAGAAGGCGCCGAAGAGGTTGACCTCCAGAACCTTCTTCCAGTCGTCGATCGGCATGCGCATGATCAAGTCGTCGCGGGTGATGCCGGCGTTGTTGACCAGGATGTCGATCTTGCCGAAGGCGGCGACCGTGTCGGCGACGGCCTTGACGCAGGCCTCAGGGTCGGTCACATCCGCGGCAATGTAGACGGCTTTACGGCCGAGGGCCTGGATCTCCGCGACGGTAGCTTCGGCCACTTCGGGCCGGCCCACGTCGACAAAGGCGATGTCGGCGCCCTGGCGGGCCAGATTCAGGCAGATGGCCTTGCCGATGCCACGAGCGCCGCCCGTGACGAGGGCGGACTTGCCGGTCAGGTCAATCATGGGTGGCTCCTTCTACTGGCGTTCTGGTCCGGCCGGATTCGAGGTCCACACCCTCCACCGCGGACTTCGACCTCACGGCTCAGGCCGGGTGACGGCGGCGTTCCCCGCGTCGGAGACTGTTGCGTCGGAGACTGTTGCGTCGGAGATGGTCGTAGTCGAGCGGGCATCCAGCCCGGGGCGGTGGCCGTTGCCGGCGTCGGCCGGGGCCTCTTCGAGGAGCCACTCGAGGGCCGGCGGGAGC
>DATEXG010000053.1:0-3561 GCA_035257225.1 Candidatus Limnocylindrales bacterium | reverse complement strand
TTCCGACGCTACCGCCGACCCCCACGCCACGGCCGACGCCGACCCCCGCGCCCACGCCACCGCCAACCCCCGCTCCCACGCCCCAGCCGACTCCCGCGCCTACCCCCAAGCCCGCTCCAATCGTCACCCCCAAGCCCGCTCCAATCGTCACCCCGACCCCGGTCCGGACGGCAGCTCCCACGCCTACCCCCGTTCTCACTGAGCAGCCCACGCCCGTCCCCTCCCCGACCGCTTCGGTCGCGGGTTTGCTGCCGGGAGGCGTAACCGCCTCAGGCGCGCCGGGTGACCAGGGCGGCGGCATAACCATCGGTACGCCTGTCCCCGGCAATCAAGGTGCCGGCCTCGCGTCGGAGCCGGCAGCCAACCTCGTGATCGGTCGGCTGGCCAGCGCGCTCTTGCCCATCGAGCAGGCCGGGGGCGACGTCGGCGTCGGCAGACCGGGCGGAGGGGTGCCGGGACTCTTCGGATACACGGCCCCGAAGGTCCCGCAGCTGCTCCAGCAGCTCGCTCCAACGATCGCAACCGCCAGCTCCGCGGCCGCGGCGTGGGCGGCCTTCTCCTTCTTTGGCAAGCGACGCCGCGATGACGACGAGACGGAGCCCGACGGAACTCTCGCTGCGGCTGCTGCCGCCGGCTATGAGGTCCAGGCTGTGCCCGGCCTTCGGGCCGTGGACGAATCGCTCCTTCCGCGCTGGAGACGGCCTTCCTTGCAACGGGTTCGCAAAGCGGATCCTCTGCGGGCCGATGCAGAGGCGCCCCACATGTCCTTCGAGACCGCCGGCGTTGCGCCCCTCGGCGATTACGAGCGACGCCGCATCGGCTATCGGCTGGTGCGCCTACTCGACTCGCCGGATGAGCTGAGATCGCAGGAGATCGGCATCCTCGACCAGGGCGACGAAGTTCAGCTGCTGCAGCGGCACGGGGCCTACTGGTTGGTGCTCTGCCCGGACGGGAAGCAGGGCTGGGTGCATCGAATGGTCCTGGCCGACGCCCAAGCCCGGCCCGCCGATCCCGAGCTGACCGAGCCCGAGCCGGACGAGAACGTCGTCGCCTATGAGATGCCGGGACTCGCCGAGGTCGCCGAGGAGCCCGCGACCGACGGCCTGCTCGCGGCCTACATGAAGGCGAAGGGCGACCTTCTCAAGTCGACTCGGGAGGACCAGCCTGTCGAGCCCGCGCCCCCTGCCGAGGGCGCCGCGGCCGCCGCACCCGGTGCCCCCGCCAAGCGTGCCGCAGCCAAGGCGAAGCCGACCAAGGCGAAGCCGACAAAGGTGCAGCCGGATGAGGCTGTCTCAGCCGCTACCGTCGATGGGCCTTCCGACGGCCAGACTCCCGCCGCAGCACCAGGACGTGCTGGTGCGCGATATTCGGGACGAAAGAGTGGGGGTACCCGTAAGGCCTCAACCGCGTCCCGGCCTGGTACCAAATCACGTCGCCCTTTACGGTAAAGCCGGCGCGAGTCGCGCGATCGGCCAGATCCGAACCCGTGAAGATGTAGCGTCCGTCCTGGTAGGCGTCGCGGACGATCACGGCCGCGTAGCGGTCGGTCCGCAGCACTCGCGCCATCTCGCCGAAGAGTCCCTCGATGCGGTCCAGGAACGTGGCGTAGTCCGCGCTGTTGGCCAGGTCGCCCGCATGATCGGTCACCATCGCGTAGTCGGTCCGGCGATTTGCATGCTCCTCGGCGAGCTTGCCGCCGGCCATGGTGATCGGCAGCTGGATGTTGTAGGGCGGGTCGGTGGCGATGAAGTCGACGCTTTCCGGCTCGATCTGCGGCAGGAGCGCCAGCGCGTCGCCGAGGCGCATCTCCAGGCCAGACGGATCGAAATGCCGCTCTCCGCCGGGATCGGCCGAACCGATGTCCGCGAGCAGCGGACCCAAACCGTCTCGCTCCGCCGGCAGGACCCGGAGCAGTTCCTCGAACGTGTCGACCCAGCGTTGCTCGATCTCGAGGCCTATCGCCCGCCTGGGCCCTCGAGCGATGGCTGCTCCCAGGAGCGTTCCACCGACGCCGGCGAACGGGTCGAGAACGAGCTCTCCAGACTTCGTGAAGAACTCGATCAGCCGAGCCATCAGCCGTGGCGGCTTGTTTGCCCCGTGCCGCTTGCGGAGCGCGTGCCCCAGTTCGGAGGGATAGGCAGTTCCCCAGACTGACTTGGTGAAGTAGAGCCACTCCTCGCCCGAGAGCTCGTTGAGGGTGTTGCCGGGGTGTCTGGGGCTCACCCGTCGAGCTTAGCCGCGATCGAGAGGCGGTGCGACGCGGCCAGGCGCCTGCGTCCTCGGCTACGAAATGGCCGCCCGGGAAGCCCGGCTATCGGGTTACCCTTACTCGATCGAGGGGATGGACGATGCCTCGCGCCGTGCAGCGCTCAACCTGGGACCTCGATATATGACCAACAGCCAAGACCGAAGTGGCGAGAGCCGCAGCTTCAACGGACGCTCGCCGCGCCGCCAGCTCTGGAGCGACCGGTTCGTCGGTCGCGAGCGCCAGCTGGGGCGAATCGCCGCCGGGCTCCAGAGCGCGGTCGATGGCAAGCCCAGCGCTCTCGTGCTGTCAGACAGCGCCGGCATGGGTCTCAGCCGCCTCCTCGGAGAGACGCGCCGGCGGATCGGCACTCTGGGCGAGCCCTTCGCGAACGTCCACGGCGTGGCTGTGCCGGCAACGTCCGGCGTCCCGTACGCACCGGTGGCGGCGGCTCTCGAGCATTTCCTGACGCCCATCTCCGACGAGATGCTCGCGACATTGGTGGGCCCCGCCGGCGACGCCATCGCCCGCCTGGTGCCGAGCCTGCGATCGCGACTGGGGGATCTGGAGCTGCTTCCGGACCGGCCGCGGACCGCCGCCCCGGAGTGGCGCGAGGCGCGCATGTTCGAGGCCGTTCTGGGTTTGCTGGAGCGGCTGGGCGAGCGGCAGCCGGTGGCCGTGATGTTCGAGGACTTGCACCACGCCGATGCCGCGACCCGTGGCCTGGTCACGTTCCTGGCTCGCGTCGCCCGCGGCCAGCGGGTCATGCTCATCGTCACCTACCAGCCCGACCGGCTGCTCCGGTCCGACCCGCTGCGGACCACCCTCTTGACTCTCGCCATGTCGCCCCTCGTGACAAGTGCGGAGGTGCCGCCTCTCGAACGGGTGGAGCTGGGCCAGCTGATAGAGGCAATCGAGGGTTCCAGGCCGTCGTCGACCACGCTCCTCCTGGTCGCCGAGCGGTCGCGCGGCAATCCGCTCGTGGCCGAGGAACTGCTGGCAGCGCGCCGCGAGCGGCTGGGCGCGTCGCTTTCGGGCTCGCTCGGCCGGCTGGTCACCGCCCGGGCCGCGCTCCGCTCGCCGGAGTGTCGCAGGGTGCTGCGGCTGCTGTCGCTGGCCGGGTCTACGGTCACGATGCCGACTCTCATGGCCGTGGCCACCGAGTTCGAGCGTCGGGCTCCCGCCCGGCCGCCTCGCTCCGCCGTTGGGATTCGCCAGGGCGAAGGTCTCGAATCGGACATCGCCGCGGGCGTCGCCGAGGCGCTGGTGCATGGCTTCCTGATCGAGACGGACGACGGATCGGGCGGAGCTCCGGC
>DATEXG010000052.1:0-5597 GCA_035257225.1 Candidatus Limnocylindrales bacterium | reverse complement strand
GTCGTCCTGGCGGTCCAGGCGAGGATTCCGATCCCGACCCTGGCGGGGATGCTCCACGCGTTTCCTTCCACGTCGCGCGCCTTCGATGGTCTCTACGCCGACGCCCTGAAGCAACTCCGCGGAGCGGCTCAGCCGGCGTAGGCCCCCGCTTTCAGAGGGACCCGAACCTCCGTCCTGCGTATGTCTCCAGCCGCTCCAGCGCAGTCGGAAGACTGATCCGGCCGAAGCCGATCCGGAAGCGGTTGCCCGTGTCGCCGAAGACCGTGCCCGGCAGGATGAGCGCTCCGGTCTCACGGACCAGATCCTCGGCGAAGCGGTCGATCGGCACCTCGGCGGCAAGGCGTGGAAAGCCAATGCTGCCGCCCCGCGGCCGGACCCACTCGAATACGCCGGCCCACCGCTCGAAGAACGCGTCCAGTAGGGGAAGGTTCGCGTCGATGATGGCCCGGTTGCGGGCAAGCACCCGGTCTCGCGCTCGGAGGGCGATGAGCGCCAGCACCTCGCTCGGGGCCGAACTGCAGATCGTGGTGTAGTCCTTGAACGCGGCCAGTCGGTCCAGCAGGGCGCGGTCGCGCGTCGCCGCCCATCCGATGCGGAGCCCTGCCAGGGCGAACGACTTGGACATGACGCCGATGCTGACGCCCGTCGCCAGGACATCGGCGCCGGCCGGCAAACGGTCCGCCGGGTCGAATTCGAGGAACCGGTAGACCTCGTCGACGATCAGGCGCGCGCCCGACTCGGCCGCCAGCTCGACCAGTCGATCGAAGGTCGCCCGGTCGCTCAACGAACCGGTCGGGTTGTGCGGCTCGTTGACCAGGATCAGGCGCGTGTTCGGACGGAGCGCCGCTCGAACCTCCGAGACGTCAAGGCGCCAGCCGTCCTGGGCGCGTAGCTCCACGCGCGTAACCTCCGCGCCGGCGGCGCGGGCCACTTCGGCCAGGGACTGGTACGCCGGCCGGACCACGATCGCATGGTCGCCCGGCCCGAGCAGGACGTTGTGCAGGGCGAAGACCGCTTCCTCTGCCCCGGCGAAGACGAGGATGTCGTCTGCCGTCAGGTGCTCGTAGAGCCCGGCTATCTCCGCTCGCAGTGCGGGATCGCCGGGCGACTCGGTGTAGCCGAGCCGCAGCTCGTCCCAGCGGCGGTGCCCGTCCTCGTCGACCAGCTCGAGCAGCTCTCGCATCGGCCAGCCCTCCACGTCCGAGGCGCACAGCAGTAGCTCGGAGCTGAACTCCCAGCGGGCGAAGAAGCGCTCCAGGGCGAAATCTTGCAGGCGCATCGAGCCTCCGGGGTGCGACGAGCGGCGCAGCGGCGATATTGGCCGACCGGGTTAGTGATCTCCGCCTGTCGCGGCCGGTCCTACGGTACCGAATCGCGGTCGACCCCGGGCGTCGCTGCATGAAGTTCGGAACAGCTTGACCGATACCTCCGGGGCAGGATGGCCACCTCGTTGCGACCGTTTTTGCATGGGGCCACCGAGCGGCATCGAGAGTCTGAGGCGGCGGCACCACCGGAGGCTTGAAATCGATGGAGCCGACGAACATCCCGCGTAGCCACTGGTCTGCTGACCGCGCTACCGGGGCGCTATGAACATTCCGGTAGCGGGCCGGCTTGGCACACGCCGGGGCGCCTTCTTCCTGCACCTCGACCGGCCCGGGCGGAGGGTCCTTGCCGCCGCACTGGTGCTGACGCTCGCGTCCTCCTTGCTCGAGCTGCTCAACTTCCGTAACGGCTGGCTCCTCTTCGAGGACTTCGGATGTTCCCTGGCGCCGGCCGCCGGGGCTCTGGCAGTGACCATCGCCGCCGTTCGAGGCGAGAAGGAGTTCTCCTGGCTTCGGTGGCGGATCGCCGTGTCCCTGGGGCTCGCCGCCGTTGGCCAGATCTTGCGAGTCATTCCGGATGCCTCGCCAGGAGTAGCCGGGCCAGCGCTGGGGGTCATCGCAGACGGTTTCAACGTCGTCGCCGGCGTCCTCGGAATGAGCACGCTTATGTGGGCCCTGGGTCGCCGCCTGGATGCAGAGGCCCGGAGGGCGGTCCTCCTCGAAGGGCTGATCATCATGGTCGCCGTCATGGCCCTGGTCATGGCCAACTGGCTCACGCTGACGACTCTGTCCGGCCCCGACGCGGCCCCGATCTTCGCCGATCCCGCGTCCAACCTGCTGGCGCCGATGGTTGCGGCGTCGTTCTTCGCCAGTGCCGCCGCAGCTGCCGTCGCCGCACTCACCTTGCGGATCGAGCCCGTGCCTCGAGGCGTCTGGGCCACCACGGCCGGAATCGCGCTGATCGCGCTGGCCTGGGTCGGCTGGAGCGGCCGGTTCCTCTCGGGCGTGCCAGATTCGATCGAGCCCATGGACGTCATCTTCCCGATCGGTGTGCTGGTAACCGCCTACGGCGGCCTGACCTGGAACCTGAGACGGAGCGAGGGCCGGCTCTACGGCCGCATCGCGGCTGCCACCGTGGACTGGCTCCCAATGGTCGCCATCGTCGGCTGCGCCGTCCTGGACGTGATGCCGCGCAAGCGCCCCCTGGACGTGGACCCGATCGCGGTCGCGATGTGCGTGGTGATCCTGCTGGCGGTGGTCCGGCAGCGGATCCTGCAGGGTCGCGAGCGCGTGGCCACGAACCGGCTCACCAGCGAACAGAGAGAGCGGGCCGCCACGGCCGCCTCGCTCGCCCGCCTCGAGGCGGGCTCGAGCGTCGAGGAGACCGCCGAGCGCATCTGCGCGGAGGCCCTCCGCATTGATGGCATCGACACCGTCACGGTCATGGCCTTCACGCCCTCAGCGGTGATCCCGCTGGCGCAGGGCGGATGGTCGAGCCGGGCTCTGGCTGTGGGTGAGCCAATTCCTGTCGACGCCGGGAGGGAGCTCAGGGAGCACGCCGGTTTCGGGCCGTGGCTGGAGTCCTGGATGGACCGAATGCCGCGCGACGACTACGACCGCGCGGTGACCGCCTCAGGGCGGAAGGCGGAGGCTCTTGCGCCTCTCATCTGGAACGACGAGACGATCGGGCTGCTGGCGATGGGCACCACCTCTGCCCTCAACGCGCGCCATATGGCCGATCGGCTTCCCGCGCTGGCCGAGTTCAGCGTCATGTCGGCCAGGGTGCTGGGGCCGATGCTGGCCGAGCGATCGCAGCACGCGCGAAGGCGGTCGGAGATCCAGTCGGTCATAGACTCTCGGGCCTTCTGGCCGGTCTTCCAACCTATCGTGGAGCTTTCGACCGGGAAGTCGGTCGGCTTCGAGGCGCTGACCCGGTTCGCCGACGGCACACGTCCAGACTTGTGCTTCCTCGCTGCGGACGAGGTGGGGATGATGGTTCGTCTGGAGACAGCTTGCCTGCAAGAGCAGATCGCCCTGGCTTGCAATCTGCCGAGGGGCGGCTTCTTGAGCCTGAACGCATCGCCGGCGCTGGCCACAGAGCTAACGCCTCTGATGGAGGCCATCCGAGGGGCGGATCGGCCGGTCGTACTCGAGATCACCGAGCATCTCCAAATCGAGGACTATCCACGCCTCCTGGCCTCCCTGAACCAGATCAGGGACGTGGCCCAGCTTTCGGTGGACGACGCGGGAGCCGGGTATGCCGGTCTACGCCACATCTTGGAGTTGCGTCCGAGTTTCGTGAAGCTCGACATCTCGCTGGTCCGTGGCGTGGACTCCGATACGGCCCGTCAGGCCATGATCGCGGGTATGACCCATTTCGCCGAGAGCGTCGGTTGCGAGCTGGTCGCCGAGGGGATCGAGACCACGGACGAACTGGCCGCGCTCCGCCTCCTGGGGGTCAGGTACGGGCAGGGATACTTCCTGGGCAAGCCCGCTCCGGCCCCACGGAATGCGGAAGCGGTTCTAGGGCCGAGCGTGGTGAAGCGGATAGGTCCGAAGGCTCTTGACCGTCCGGCGCACCCGCGCAGACGATCGATCGCACATCCGAAGACCAGACGGTCTCCCCATCCCGCACCACAGGCAGGTACATGACGACGCAAACCACCGCCCCCACCGCGACTTCGATACCGCGCCCGGGCATGGATCGCGCCGGCAAGACTGCCGTCAGCCTGCTGATCCTCCTGGGCATCGGGGCTCTGGCCGGCGGCGTCTCTCTCGTGGCCAAGCCGGACGGCAGCGTCATGCAGCTGCTGGTGAGGCTGTTGGCCGGCAGCCCCTTCCCGGACTTCTTCGTTCCCGGCCTGATCCTGGGGGGTCTGTTCGGCGTGGGCTCCGTCCTTGTGGCGGTCATTGGGCTGCGGTGCTGGAGGATTGCGCCCTTCCTTGCCTTCGCCATCGGCTGCGGCCAGATGATCTGGATCACCGTGGAGCTGGCGATCATCAAGGAGTTCAGCGTGCTCCATCCGATCTGCTTTGGCCTGGGGCTCGGGATCGCAGTAGCTGCGGTCCTCTGGGGCTGGCCGACCTTCCGAGGCTGGCGCGCGACGCGGGCATGACCCGGCACCCTCAAAGGTGCGGCGTGTCGTCCTGGTCTTGGAGCAGATCCCTCGTGAGTTCCATGTAGTTGCCCGGTCGGAAGCCCATGGATTCGTATAGTGGCCGGCCGTCTTCGCTGGCGCGCAGCCAGATCCGGCGCACGCCGGCGGCCTTCGCTTCCTCGACCAGGCGTTCCATCAAGGTTCTTGCGGCTCCGAGGCGCCTGGCTTCTGGCTGGGTGAAGACGTTGAGGATGTAGGCTTCCGGGCCGCCCGGATTGTTGGGGCCGGGCGGGTGAGGGAACCACAGCAGGCCCGCCGAAGCCACCACTCGACCATCAATCTCGGCCATCCAGGCCTGGAAGTCGAGCCCGAGATGCTCGCCCAGCCAGCGCTCGTTGGCCTCCCGGAGCGGAGTCGGATCCCACTCCGGCCCGGAGGTCTCGCGGGGGAACACCGCCTCTAGCATGGCGAGTCGAAACTCGAGGAGCGCGTTCAGGTCCGAATGAGTCGCCGATCTCAGGAAGACACCGCCGCCCGCCGACTTGGCTTTCACGGCGACATGATGCGGGTCGGTGCGCGGCGCCGCTCGGCCGCGACGCGCACGTGCCGCGGATCCCGAACGAGGCTACTTGATGGTTAGCGTTCCTTCGGCCTCGATCTTGTCGTTGTGCTTGAAGGTGAACTTGTAGACGCCTGCGGGCAGCGGCCCCATGACGTTCTGCTCCATGTAGCAGTTGAACTTCGTGGTCGCGATTGCGTTCGTCGTGCCCTCCGGCGCGCCGTCTTTGGCCACTTCGAGGGAGTACGTGTCCGGCGCGTCCAGGGTGTCGTTGAAGGCGGCGATCATGTAGAAGCTCTCGGTGGTCGAAACGGTCGTGACCGGCGAGCCGAACTGGCAGGTGTTGCTGCTCTGGTCGTAGGCGCTCTTCGAGAAATACACGTGGCCGGCAGGGGAGTTCAGGATCGCCACGACGAACAGGCCGGCGATGATGACGATCACTGCGAACACGGCGATGACCACGTACTTGAGCCGCCCGCGCCGCTTCGACGGAGGCGGACCCCAGCTCGGGGGTTGCATGGCGCCCCACTCGGGAGGCGCGCCAGTCGGGGTGCCTGGCGGAGGCGTGCCCCACTCGGGAGGCGCGCCAGTCGGGGTGCCTGGCGGAGGCGTGCCCCA
>DATEXG010000051.1:0-2825 GCA_035257225.1 Candidatus Limnocylindrales bacterium | reverse complement strand
AGCCGCTTGATGACAAGCAGCCGGATCGAAATGTCTTCCTTGAGGAGATCCGTGTAGTCCTTGTCGGCGTACCACTTCGCCGTCCAGGTGCGCGAGACACCCAGCCGGAAGCCGTACGGGTGAACCTTGTGACCCATCTAGGCCTCCCGGTCTTCGACGACGATGGTGATGTGGGTCATGGGCTTGTGGATCGGGAAGGCCCGACCCTGAGCCCGCGGCCGCCAGCGCTTCTGAACGCCAGGCCCCATGTTGGCCTGGGCATCAGCCACAACCAGGTCCTCGGCGGATAGGTTGTGATTGTTCTCAGCGTTTGCCGTCGCACTCTTGAGAACGCGAGCGACGTCGCGAGCTGCCGCCTGCGGCATGAACCGCAGGAGAGCGGAAGCCTCCTCGACCCGCTTGCCCTTGATCGCGTTGGTCACAAGGCGAGCTTTTCTCGAGGAGCCCTTTAGGTACTTGGCTGTGGCGGAAACGCGCACGTCCTTCGCTCCTACTTGAGTGCGGACGAGCGCTCGGTGTGCTTTCCATGCCCGCGGAAGGTGCGGGTCGGGGAAAACTCGCCGAGGCGATGGCCGACCATGTTCTCGGTCACGTAGACCGGGATGTGCTTCTTGCCGTTGTAGACGGCAACGGTATGCCCGATGAAATCGGGGAAGATCACCGACGCGCGAGACCAGGTCTTGACGACCTTCTTCTCGCTGCGCTTGTTCATCGTCTGGACGCGGCCGAGGAGCCGCGACTCGACGAACGGTCCCTTCTTGACCGAACGCGACATGCCTCTCTCTCCTCTGCCTTACGACTTGCCGTGCCGCGAGCGGATGATGAGTCTGCTCGAAGGCTTCTTGCCAAGACGGGTCCGATAGCCCATGGCGGGCTTGCCCCATGGGGTCTTGGGCGGCATACCTGTGGGCGACTTGCCCTCGCCACCGCCGTGCGGATGGTCCCTGGGGTTCATCACGACGCCGCGGACTTCGGGCCGCTGGCCCATGTGCCGCGCGCGTCCTGCCTTGCCCAGGCTCTGGTTCTCGTGATCGAGATTCGAAACCTGGCCAACCGTGGCCATGCATCGCAGGCTGACCCGCCGAACCTCCCCGGAGGGAAGCCGCACGGCCGCGTAGTCGCCCTCTTTGGCGAGGAGCTGGGCCGCGACTCCCGCTGAGCGGACGATCTGGCCGCCCTTGCCCGGCACGAGCTCGATGTTGTGGATCGTGGTGCCGAGCGGGATGTTGGCGAGCGGCAATGCATTGCCGACCCGCGCCTCGACCTCGACGCCCGCGACGACCACGTCGCCGACCTTGAGGCCGTGGGGCAGCAGCATGTAGCGCTTCTCGCCGTCGGCGTAGTGGAGCAGGCCGATTCGGGCCGACCGGTTCGGGTCGTACTCGACGGTGGCCAGCTTGGCCGGGACACCGAACTTGTCCCTCTTGAAGTCGATGATGCGGTAGTGCTGCTTCTCGCCGCCGCCGCGGTGGCGCACGGAGATCCGGCCGGCGTTGTTACGTCCGGATCCGCGCTTCTGCGACTCCAGGAGCGGCTTGTAGGGTTCGCTGGTTGTGACCTCCTCGAACGTGGACCGGGTCATGAACCGGCGGCCCGCCGAGGTCGGCTTGTAGCTACGCAACGGCATCTCAGACGGCCTCGAAGAATTCGATCTTCTGGCCGGGGGCCAGCGTCACGATGGCCTTGCGGAACGGGGTCGTCCGGCCGGCGACCCGGCTCCGGCGCGTCCCGCCGCGCTTCAGCTTTGACTTTGTGGTCAGGACGTTCACCGCGGCGACCTTCACTTTGAAGATCTCCTCGATGGCCGCCTCGATCTGGATCTTGTTGACGTCATCTCGGACGGCGAACGTGTACTTGCCACGCTGCGACTCGTCCATCGTCTTCTCGCTGATGACGGGACGGAGGATGATCTCGTGCGCGGACAGGGTCACGCGTACACCTCTTCCATCTTGCTTAGCGCGGGCTGCTCGATGAGCACGGTATCCGCGTTGAGCAGAGCCACGACGTTGAGTGAGTCGGCGCGGATGACCTCCACCCGAGGCAGGTTCCGCGCGGAGAGGATCAGGGTTTCGTCCGTCCCGGGGGCGACGATGAGGACGCGGCCGTCCGCCCGTCCCAGGGCGTCCAGGACGCCGAGGAGGTCGCGCGTCCGGGGCTCCTCGAGCCCGAAGCCGTCGATTACGCGGATGGCGTCGTCATCGAGCTTCGCAGTCAGGGCCCCGCACAGAGCGAGACGCTTCATCTGTCGCGGCAGGCGCTGGGCGTACGAGCGCGGGTGCGGCCCGAAGACCACGCCGCCGCCTTCGAACTGCGGCGAACGGATCGAGCCCTGGCGGGCGCGGCCGGTCCCCTTCTGGCGATACGGCTTGTGGCCGCCGCCGGAGACCTCGCCACGCGTCTTGGTGTCGTGAGTGCCGAGATGGCGACCGGCCAGCTGGGCGGTTACCACCTGGTGGAGCACGGCGGTGTTGATCGGAGCGGAGAAGAGCCCGTCGGGGAGCTCTACTTCGCCGATCGCCTCGCCCGCGCTCGAGTAGAGAGTCGTGGTCGGCATCGCTAGGCCTTCTTCACAAGGAGCAGCCCGTTGCGAGACCCGGGGACGGATCCCTTCACGAGCAACAGGTTGCGCTCGGCGTCCGCGCGGACGACCCGCAGCTTCTTGACGGTGGCACGCTCGTCACCCAGGTGGCCGGCCATGCGCATCCCCTTGTAGACGCGACCCGGCGTGGTGCCGGGACCGATCGATCCGGGGGCGCGATGGTGGTCGGAACCGTGGGTCTTGGGACCGCGCTTGAAGTGATGGCGCTTGATGTGTCCGGAAAAGC
>DATEXG010000050.1:0-4921 GCA_035257225.1 Candidatus Limnocylindrales bacterium | reverse complement strand
ATCGCCCAGCGACAGAACCGCGCTATAGCCCCCGCTGACGAGCAGGTTGGAGACGGCGCCTTGCCGGCAGACGTCCTGCGAGCCGCTACCGCTTCCAATGCCCTTGTTGAAGTGCGAGTCGTTCGGATCGCAAGCGATGTCACCGGCAGCGGCAACGACCGGGTCGGAAGCCGCAGCCACCTGGCGCATCACAGCCGGGAATGTCACCAGCCACGCCAGGACGAATGCCACCACCACCATGGCCTTGGTCCTGCGAGCCCACCGGAGCCGTGCCTGGCGGTCGAGCGGCGGGAGCAAGGGCACGCTCGCCAGCGGCGCGACGTCGACCTTCTGCATTTGGTCCTTCCCCTTCGGGGTTGCCGGCATGGCTTCCCAATCGGTAATCGACCGATGGCGTGGTGCTGTCGTTTGGGATATTGCAGCGGACTACTACTGGATGGTAGAGCTGTCCTACCTGGTGGTCATGTCGATCCACGGCGCGTGCTTCCGGCACTAGTGCGGACGTCAGAACGCCGCGGCGAGGTTCACCGGTGACGCAAGCCCTACGTCGGGCCAGCCACCGGGTCGGCATACCCCCGGCGGGCGAGGCCGTCGCCATGGGATCGGATCGACTGTCGCGGCTGGTGGCTCCGGGATTCGCCCTACCTGTCCCTGACCCACCTGAACGTAGGGGCCATCCATCCCTACCCGCTCTGGTTGGACCCTTCCCACCATCTCAAGTGGGGCACGGGCCATCCCCTTCCGCCTGCCGCGACGGTTGAACGCGGGGCGCAACAAATCGGACCCGAGCCCCTTCTGGAGACATGTTGGCCGTACAGTCCGGTCTTCGAAACCCGGAGACGTGGCACCGCCCGACAACGCGTTGACGCGAAGCCCAACCACGAGTTAGCCACGAAGGAGGAGGCTCCCATGCACCCGGCCGATGCCCGCATCTGGGTGGTGCTACCCACGTACAACGAGAAGGACAACCTGCGACCTATCATCCAGGCCATCCTGGCGACGGTGCCCGAAGCCTCCGTGCTGATCGTGGACGACAACTCGCCCGACGGTACAGGCGTCCTCGCCGACGAGATGGCGGCGGAGAAGCCCAACGTCGCAGTGCTCCACCGCGAAGCCAAGCAGGGCTTGGGTCGCGCGTACGTCGATGGGTTCTGCAGCGTCGAAGCCAGGGGTGCCGGGATCGTCGTCCAGATGGACGCGGATTTCAGCCATCCCGTGCGCTTCCTGCCGTCGCTGCTCGAGCCGATCCTCGAAGGTCGCGCCGACCTAGTCCTGGGCAGCCGGTATGTAACAGGCGGCGTCATCCCGCGCTGGAATCCGGTACGGCGCTTCATCAGCAAGGGCGGCAGCCTGTTCGCAAGGGCGGTCCTCCGCCTACCCGAACGCGACCTAACCGGCGGCTTCAAGGCCTGGCGTGCCGACGTTCTCGAGTCGATCGATCTCGACGACGTTCATGCCGGCGGGTACGCGTTCCAGATCGAGATGACCTTCCGGGCTCGGCGCCTGGGCGCCCGCATTCTCGAGGTCCCGATCACGTTCGAGGAACGACGGGAGGGCGCCTCGAAGATGAGCCGGACGATCGTTCTCGAAGCCCTGAAGGTGGTCCTGGCGCTTCGTTGGGCGGCCGCACGCGGCCGTGTCCCGGTGGCCAGGCCGAGCCGCACATAGCCCGTCGCCGGTGATGCGAGGGTCGTCAGACGCAACGGAGGCTCGATGACCAGACAGCGTCCCGCCGGGCGCGCAAAGGTTCGCGCCAATCCAATTCGCCTCAGCACCAGTTCCACTCGCCCTGGGCACTAGTTCTCATCAATTCTGATTTCTCGGCCCAGCGTCCCATCCGCCATCGTCATTCTCGGGGAGTGCTCTCTATGAAGGTTCTCACGCGCCGGGGCAGAGCCGCGTCGGCTTCGCCTCAGCTGGCCGCTCTGGCCCGGTTCCTGTTGGTGGGGTTCAGCGGCATCCTCGTCAACGAGATCCTCTACGTCGCCCTGACCGACAGCCTGCGCGTCTGGTTCGTTGCCTCGGCCTTCGCGGCGACGGCCGCCTCCACGACCTGGAACTTCGCGGGCAACGAACTCTGGTCGTTCAAGGGCCGACGATTCGTCGGACGGGCCCGGGTCCGCTACGTCGCGTACGCGGGTATGAACGTCGCCCTTCTGGGGCTGCGCGTGCCGATGCTGTGGGCGTTGAGCGATTTCGGCCGGCTGGGTTCGGCCTCGTCCAACCTGATCACCCTTGGCCTCCTCTTCGTCCTACGCTTCGCGGTCTCGGACGGATGGGTCTGGCGCAAGAATGAAGGCGATCTCTCTTCGGCCCAGCTGGGCGTGTCGCCGGTCAAGGCCCAGAAACACCGCTACGACATCGGCGGCCTGATCCGTCTCGACTCGGACTCCGAGCTTCCGGAGCTGGCCTACTTCCGAACGGAGTCGACCACCCCTCCGGACATTCGAATCCGCGTCCGGCGCGTGGGCGCCCTGCCCTCTACCCGCGTCCGCTTGCGGCGCGACGGCGATCGCATCACGTACAGGGAGCACCTGGGGGTCTTGGGGGCCGACTTCAATGTGACCATGGGCAACCCCATCCTGATCGACGCATCGCCGCTTCTGGGTCTCTCGCGACACGTCCTGTACACGAACGTCGTCGAGGCGTTGCTGCGGTTCGTGCTGGTCTCCAAGGGTTACGTGCTGCTCCACTCGGCGGGGCTGGAGGTCGAAGGCAAAGCGACCCTGCTTTCGGCTCAGACCGACACAGGCAAGACCAGCACCGTAATCAACCTCGTGCGCGAGCGCCATTGGCGCTTCATCTCCGACGACATGGCGATCATCGACCCGGCCGGTTTCGTGCGGACTTTCCCCAAGCCGATGACGCTCTCCTACCACACCATGACCAGGGCCGTGGACGTCGCGACCCTCAGCCCCAAGAAGCGCATGCAGCTGCAGGTGCAGAGCCGGGTTCACTCCAAGAGCGGCCGAACCGTGGGCAAGGGGCTGGGCAGTCTCAACGTCCCGATCATGTCCATCAACAGCGTCCTTCAGATCGTGGTTCCGCCGCCCAAGTACCACATCACCAAGCTGCTGCCGGCTCACATCGCCGTCGAAACTCCTATCGCCAACGTCTTCCTCATGGAACGCGGTGAGCCGGTCCAGGAGCGCGTCGAGCTAGAGGCAGCCATCGACCAGCTGATCGAGAACACCGACGACGCCTACGGCTTCCCACCGTTCGCCACGCTCGCCCCGAAGCTGGTGATCGGAGGCGAGAACTACGAACAGCTTCGAGCCCACGAAAGGCGGCTCCTGACCCAGGCAATCGAGAACGTGACGGTGTGGCGACTCCGAGTCCGCGGTCACGAGTGGGGCGAGCTGCTCCCCAAGCTGATCCTGGGCACCGACGATCGCGAGCCGGTCGGCATCCCGATCGAGACCAATGACCGAGAGCCCGTCGGCATCCCGATCGAGACCGACGACCGCGAACCGGTCGGATTCCCTGCGCAAGCGGGCGCTCCGGTCGCGGCCTTGGCCGCGGAGGCCGGAGACTACGCCCCTGCCGCGTTGACGGGATCGATTCCGGCTCAGGCACATGCCGAAGTCGCCGCCGCCAGCTTCTCCTTCGCGACTACCGTCGGTAGTGAGAGTTTCGGCCCGAGCGCCGGAGGTGAGCGCCCTTTTCCGGTTGAGTCGGCGGCCGGTCAACACAGAAAGCGCGGGAAGCCTCCCCGAGGCGAGGATCCCGCCAAGGCC
Organism: Candidatus Limnocylindrales bacterium; assembly: GCA_035257225.1. Classification (GTDB taxonomy): domain Bacteria; phylum Chloroflexota; class Limnocylindria; order Limnocylindrales; family CSP1-4; genus Fen-1039. The sequence continues at coordinate 1,184 of DATEXG010000050.1, read as the reverse complement.
GTGAGCGGAGGTATATCCGCAGCCGCGGCCGATGCCATCGCCATACAGCCCGTCGGCGCATTCGGCCTTGCGGGCGGGATGCCGTTCATCCCGAGCTTCGCGGAGGCCCGCGCACGCACGATCACCCGCATCCGCACGAACGCCCGGGTCTGGGTTGGCTTGACCGCAATCCTCCTGGTGGCCGCAGCCGTTCGGCTGTGGGCGATCGGGGCGGTCGGCTTCAACAACGACGAAGCGGTCTACGCCGGGCAGGGTGCGTCCCTGGCCGGAGATCAAGCGTACAGCGGCCTGTTCGCCATCTTCCGCGCTCATCCCCTCCTCGTGCAGTTCCTGAACTCCCTGCCGTTCCGATTCTTCGGCGTCAACGACGTCACGCCCCGGCTGATTTCCGTCGCCTTTGGGCTGGCCGGGGTCGCCCTGGCGTATGCCACCGGCGCTCTGCTGTACAACCGCAGGGTCGGCCTGCTGGCGGCCGCATTCCTGGCCCTGATGCCGTACCACGTCGTGGTCACGCGGCAGGCTCTCCTCGACGGACCCGAAACGACGCTCTTCCTGCTAAGCGTCTACGAGATGGCCCGCTTCGCTCGGTCCGGCCAGTCCCGGTGGCTGTACGGCGCCGCCTTCACCATGGGCCTCACCGTGCTCGCCAAGGAAACGGCCGTTCTGCTCGTTCCGGTGGTCATCGCATTCCTTCTTCTGTCTCCCGAGATCCGAATCGCGGCCCGCCGCCAGCTTCTGGCCATCGCCCTGTTCCTGATCGCCGTGGCGCCGTACCCGGCGGCGATCCTCATCGGCAAGGGCACCAATGCCGCTCAGTCCTTCGTGCTGTGGCAGGTCCTGCGGCAGGCGAACCACCCCTGGACCTTCTATGCCGACGTCATCCCCTCGGCCATGGGCCCGCTGGTTCTCATAGCCGGCTTCGCCGGGCTGCTCTACGTGCTTCGCCGGGGCCTCTGGGAAGATCGGCTGGTGGTCGTCTGGATCGCCATCCCGATCGCTTTCTTCGAGCTCTGGCCGGTCAAGGGCTATCAGTACCTCCTGCCGCTCGCGCCCGCGGTAGCGATCCTGGCCGGGCTCTCATTCGACCGCCTGCTGACGGCCGCGACCAACTCGAAGCTTGCCTACGGTCGGGCCTTCGATCGTCTGCTGGCCTCGACCACCGCGTCCACCGCGTCCACCGCGTC
>DATEXG010000049.1:0-4094 GCA_035257225.1 Candidatus Limnocylindrales bacterium | reverse complement strand
GCGCGGCGCCCGCGCGGGGCCTGTTCGCGGCCGGCGCGGCTCCTTCGCCGGCGGCGGCCGATTGCTCGTCTGTGGCTTGCTGACCCTCCGGGGCGGCAGCCGCGGCCGATCCACCGCTGCGTCCGCGGCCGTGCCGACGAGGGCTCATCAGGCCATCAGCTCCGTGACGCCGCGGCCTGTTCGAGGGCCTCGGCGGGCGCGGTGCCGGCCAGGACACGCTCGGCGTAGCGCTCGGCGAAGTTGCTGGCAGCCTGCTCCGGGACGATGGCCCGGATCGACTCCGTGTCCATGCCGTAGCCGTACTTGATGGCCGCGATGTTCTCGTCGACGTACTTCTTCGGCAGCGCCTCGATCAGATGCTCGTCGGTGAAGTCGACGTCGCAGACGCACAGTAGCCGGCCCAGGGCGATCATGTTGCCGAAGAGATCGCGCCCGAACTTGTCGACGCCCAACTGCAGAAAGGGGATCTCCTCGCCTTTTTCGCCGGGCTTGATCAGGTCGCAATCGGCGATGACATAGTCCGCGCTCAGGTGGACGGGGCCGCGGTCGGCCAGGCGCAGGACGACGTCCGCGCACTCGACCACGAAGTTGCTGATCGGCTCGCGGTCGTAGGAGAGGAAGGCCTCGCTCATGCCGCCCCGGACCGAAGAGTCGTAGTCGAACAGAAGCGTGACCTCGTAGCCCATGACCGCCAGCAGGCTGGCCATCGTGTTGCCGATGACGCGAACGCCCTGCCCCCCGATCCCGTCTATCACGACGGACTTGGCGGTCATCAGGTCCTCCTCACTGTGCGCGACTTCATTCGCTCTGGCCGTTCCCGGACGGCGCGGCGCCGGCCACTGTAACGGGCTCGCCCTTCACTATCCCGAGCTGGTGCGGCTCCAGGTGGGTGGCGTCGCGCGGTCCCGGCTTGTACTCGGTCTTGTAGTGCTCGAGCATCTCGTAGGCGCTGGCGAATCCGATCCGCCGACCGTTGTTCTCGATGCACTGGCTGGCGATGTCGATGAACGAGAATCCCGGCCACTCGATGGCTTCCTTGATCGCCTTCCTCATCGGTCCCTGGTGGTAGACCGTGGTCTTGGCATAGAAGGCGTTCGGGTTCGTGTTCACCAGGCCCTGGAGGTTGATCGGAGAGTACGCGGCGCCGGCCGGAGACGAAAGAGTCGTGGTCCCCTGCGGAGTCGTGGGCCCGGTCTGGCCGCCGGTAAGGCCGTAGATCTCGTTGTTGTTGCACAGGACCGTGATGTTGGGGTTGCGGCGGATCGAATGGATCAGGTGATTTCCGCCGATCGAAGCCATATCGCCGTCGCCTGAGACCACGATCACGTTGAGTTCCGGGCGGACCGTCTTGATTGCCTCGGCCACCGGCAGCGTCCGGCCATGGAGCGTGTACACGGACTCGAAGTTCATGTATGCGCCCATGCGGCCCGTGCAGCCGATTCCGGTCACGAGGACGGTGTTGTCCTTGTCCAGCCCGACTTCGTCCATGACACTGGCCAGCTGCTGCATGATCAGGCCGATGCCGCAGCCTGGGCACCAGATCGTGGGGAAGAGATCGGTCTTCAGTTTGTCTTTGATGGCCATTGCGATGGAACCTCTAGGGGACGCGGGTCAGCCGACCTTGGCCGGTGCCTTGGCCCTGGGCTTGGCCAGAGCTTTGGCGCCGTCCTTGGCCGGAGCTTTGGCGGCAGCGGTGGACGACTCTTTGGGCAGCATGCCGATCCTGTCGAGCCCCTCACGGATGGCTTCCAGGCTCATGCGGCCGCCGAGCAGAGGCACCCGTTCGACGCGGCGCAAAAGCATTCGCTCTACCACGTTGGCGTACTGCCCGTCGCTCCCCTCGATGACGACGATCTTCTTGTAGCGCGGCGCGATCGCGCCCAGCTCTTCGTCCAGAGTGGGCCAGATTCGGATCGGCCGGAACAGCGCGAAATGCGGAGCGAGCGGCTGGGCGACGCGACGGGTGATGCCGAAGGCAATGACCAGCGTATCGGACTCCTTGTTCCAGCCAAACTCGTGGAAGGCGTAGCGCTCGGCGACCTTGCGGCGCATCTCGCGCATCTCCTCGTACTGCCGGATGTACTCGTCCGAGTCCGCCGTCGCCGGCTCGCCGTCCGGGTATGTAGCCACTCCCGAGAAGAGGCGCGTCCCCCCGGACGCAAGCGGCGGAATGGTCCGCTTCACGACCGGGACCTTGATCTCGTCGAGGTCCACGACTTCGTTGAGGTGGCCCAGGAACGCATCTGAGAGGATGACCACCGGCGATCGGCTCTCCTCCGCGGCGTTGAAAGCGTGGATCGTGTACTCGTAGCACTCCGCCACGGTCGACGGGTAGAAGGCGAAGCTGGTGTAGTCGCCGGTGGACCCGTAGCGGCTCTGGACGAGGTCGCCCTGGCCGGGCATCGTCGGCATGCCGGTGGCCGGTCCGACGCGCATCACGTTCACGACGACCGCTGGGATGCCGATCTTGTGGCCGTAACCGATGGCCTCCTGCATCAGGCTGAAGCCCGGCCCGGAGGTGGCGGTGAACGACTTGGCCCCCGCCAGGCTCGCGCCCATGATCGCGTTGGCGCTGGCGATCTCGTCCTCGGCCTGGAGGAAGCGGAACTCCGGATGCCCGGCGGCGTACTGGGACGCCTGCGCCAGGATCTCCGACGAGGGGCTGATCGGATAGCCGGCATAGTAGCTCGCCCCTGCGCGGATTGCGCCGAGCAGAACGGCCTCGTTTCCCTGTACGAGTCGCTTGGTCATCGGCCGATCCTGTCGATCACGTCGGGTTGTCGCGGTCGACGTCGGGAGCGCTCTCTGCGTCGGTGAGGCCGCGATGGGGGTCGGTGCCGGCGACAGCCGGGCCGCGCGCAACGTCCGGGATGTGGGGTCGAGCCTGTCCTGCCGGGGTTCTGGCAGGTGCCGCCTCGATCGGCAGCTTGCCCGCCTCGTCGCGCTTGGGCAGGACCTCGATGGCGAGGTCCGGGCAGAAACGCTCGCACAGGCCGCAGCGGATGCAGTCCGTCGCCTCGATGATGGCGTCATGCGTCAGCACGAGGCTGTCTTTGGGGCAGATCTCGACGCAGATGTTGCAGCGTTTGCACCATTCGTCGACCCACCGGATGTTGACGTAGTCAACGATGGTGGGCTCCCGATGGGGGCGACGTTCAGGTGCGTAGAGAGTTGTCGTAGCTGGACTCCCGGATTTCGAGCCAACCGGAGGGACGCCGGCCCGTGAAGTCTACGGAATAGTTGGTGTCTGCGCAGGTTGGTCGCCGTAGCGGTTCGCAGGGCGCCCTCTCGAACGGCACCGTGGCGGCCAGGTCGATCCCGGCATCTTGGGCCTCACCACCGGCGCCGTGGTGGCCGCTACTGGACTCGCAGCACCGTCTTCGCCTTGATCCAGTGGCGCTCGAGCTGGTAGTAGTCACGCTCCGGCGGAGCGAAGATGTGGACGATTACGAAGCCGAAATCGAGCAACGTCCAGTGCGAATTGGATCCGCCCTCGCGTCCGATCGGCCGAACGCCCTCTTCGCGCAACGCCTGGGCGATGCCGTCGCCGATCGCGCCGAGCTGGCGCTCCGAGCCGCCCGAGCAGATGACGAAGTAGTCCGTGAAGGAGGTCAGCTCCGTCACGTCGAGCAGAACGATATCCGCGGCCTTCTTGTCCTCCGCGGCCTCGACGATCTTGCGAGCGACGTCGAGGGCGCTCAGGCGCAGGCCGCGCTGGCGGAGCGACTCCTCGATCTCCGGCTCGGACTCCCCCTCGGGCTCTTCGGCGGCGGTAGCCGCTTCCAGAGCGTCGGCGGCGGCCGTCTCGCCGGCTGACAGTTCGGAGGCGACGCGTTTGCGCCGTCGCGGCAGGCCGTCTGGGCTGGGCGTCGTTTCCGCCGAGGGCGATGAGTCGGTCACGTCAAGCGGTCCTCCGGGCATGGTCAGAACGATACAGCCGATGTTCGCGTATGTACGCCTCGACGGCCGGCGGAACGAGATACCGGATCGAGCGACCTGCCGCGGCGCGGTTGCGAACATCGGAGGCGGAATGGGCAAGCGGCACAGTCTGAACGCACACGACCCGATCTGCCCCGGCCCCGGCCCCGGCCCCA
>DATEXG010000048.1:0-3963 GCA_035257225.1 Candidatus Limnocylindrales bacterium | reverse complement strand
ACGGCGGGTGTCGTCCTGGTCGGCGATCTGATGCTCGACCTGGCCGCCCGCGTCTCCGCCGAGGTCCGGGATCCGGCCGTACTGGTCGAGATCGGCGCGAGACTGGGGCTGGCGCTGCGTCCCGGAGGCTACCTTCTGGCGACCGTTCACCGGGCGGAGAACCGCGCTCCCGAGGCGATGGCCGCCTGGACCGATCTGCTCGGCAACGTCGCCACGATCGATCGGCCGGTGATCCTGCCACTCCACCCGGGGACGCGGGCGGCACTGACCACGACGGGAATCGCCCTGCCCGGGAACGTGGTCTCGATCGAGCCGCAGGGCTACGCCACGGCGCTGGCGCTGCAACTCCATGCTGCCGCCGTTCTCACGGACTCGGGTGGGGTCCAGCGCGAGTCGGCCTGGCTTGGCGTCCCTTGCCTGGTCCTGCGAACCACGACCGAATGGGTCGAGACGGTCGGCGGAGCCGGCAGCTCGGCGGTGCTGGTGGGCCTGGACCGCGACGCCGCCGTTCGCGAGCTCGCCCTTCGGGCACCGGCGGCGCGATCCGCCGAGCTGGCAGCCGAACGCGCCCGGACGCTTCATCTGAGGGGAGCCGGAGCGGCGGAGCGGATCTCGGCCGTGCTGGCTACCGATCCCGCCGGCGGAGATCGGCCGTGAGCGCCCCCATGCCGCGTCGCCCGATCTGCATGATCGTCCACGCCTACTACGAGGAGGACCCGCGCGTTCGGCGCGAAGCGGAAGCGCTCGTGGCGGCCGACTGGGAAGTGGATGTCTTCGGCCTGAGGCGCCCGGGCGAGACGGCCTCGGCGGTGATCGAGGGTGTGAACCTGCGGCGACTGCCGGTTCGGCGCCACCAGGGCGCCGGACTGTCGGTGTATCTCGTCGAGTACGGTGCCTTTCTCATGCGCGCCCTGTGGGCCGCGACTCGAGCCCATCGGCGCCGTCGGTACAGCGTGGTCGAGGTGCATTCGCTGCCGGATTACCTGGTCTTCTCGGCTCTACCGATGAAGCTGGCCGGAGTGCCCGTCCTGCTCGACCTTCACGAGGCGATGCCCGAGTTCTTCCGGAGCCGCTTTCCCAGGGCGGCAAATCCGATCAGCTACCGCCTTCTGCTGCTGCAGGAGAAGCTGTCCATCGCCCTGGCCAACGAGGTGCTGACGGTGAACGAGCCGCTGGCGGAACGCCTCATCCGACTCGGCGCCCGACCGGAACGCCTGACCGTCATCCTCAACAGTCCGGATCTGCGGCTCTTCGACCCGACGGCTCACCCTCGCCGCAGGTTCATGGCGGACGGGAAGTTGCGGATCGTCTACACCGGCGCGCTAACTCCCACCTACGAGCTCGACGTCGTCCTGCGGGCAGTCGCCTCGCTCGCCAGGACGCGGCCGGGCCTGCACGTCGAGGCCACCTTCTACGGCCGTGGCGACGCCCAGGGGCCTCTCGAGGCGCTCGCCGCGGAGCTCGGTATCGCCGGCAGCGTCAGCTTCCCCGGCCGCATCCCGATCGAGGAAGTCCCGGAGGCTGTCGCCGCCGCGGACATCGGCGTGGCACCGACGCGGCTTGATCCGTTCACGCAGATGAGCCTGTCCACGAAGGTGCTCGAGTACGCGGCCATGGCCAAGCCGGTGGTGGCATCGCGCCTGCCGACCGTGGAGCGCTACTTCGATGCCGATACTCTGGCGGTCTACGAGCCGGGCGACCACGAGTCCCTCGCGGCGACGATCCTGAGTCTGGTCGACCACCCCACGGAGCGGCGAGCCCGCGTTCGGCGAACTCGCCAGCGCGTGGAGGACCTGAGCTGGACGCACCAGGCGGAAACCTACCTCGGTGTCGTTGGGCGCATGGTGACCGGTCCCGGCAGCCGAAGATCCGGCCGAAACGGCCGGCCATAGACGTGCCGACCGCGCCGTCATCGCGCATCGCCAGACGGTCACCCCCGTTTCAGGATACGGAATGCGGTAGCATACGGCTCCGTTACCCCGGCGTTTCTGGCCGGGCTCCTCTCGCACCCAGGACGCCCAGATGACCGTTCGCACCCGCTACACCCCTAAGCCCACGCGCCGACACGCTCGCCGCGACGACTCTCGGCGTGCCGTCCTCCTCACGGTCACCTTTGTGGCGGCCATCGCGGTCGCACTGTCTCTGGTGGCCGGCGTGTTCGTCGCGGACTACTACTACAACCACGGCGCCCCCGTCGCATCGGTGAACGGCGAGGCCATCAGCAAAGACGCGGTCAGGGATCGCGCCGCCCTCAATACCTCCCTCAACAAGCGCCTGGTGCAGGACTACGGCGTGCTTCGGAACCAGGGCAAGGTCACTCCGGACGAGTACTCAACCATCTCGGCGACGCCCCTCGGCAATCAGTACGCATCCATATCGACCACGGCGCAGGTCATCAGCGGGACTGCGAACACGCCAACCGACATCGCCCTGCAGCAGCTAGCCCTCGACACCACCCTGAGACAGTACGCCTCGAAACACGGCATCAGTATCGGCGACCAACAGGTCAAGGACCAGATCCAGGCGGACAGCACCCTCCCGGAGATGCGCCACGTCATGGTCATCGGCGTCGCGCCCGTGCCCACGGCGCTGGCCAACGCCCCCACCACTCAGAACCAGCAGGATGCCCTGGCGAAGGCGCAGGGCTATCTCAACGAAGTCAAGTCCGGCACCAAGAAGTGGGCCGACGTCGCCACCGAAGCCAGCGGAGGGGAAACCAAGGATTACGGCCTCACCAGCAAGGACCACTTGGCCTTGGACCCTGATCTGGTCGACGCCATCTTCAGTCTGGCCAAGCCCAATGACGTGACCCCGATCCTCAAGGGCCAGAACGGCGCCTACCGGTTCGCGACGGTGACGAGCATCGTCGCCCCGTACGTAGACGCGAGCTGGGAGAAGTCGATGAGCGGCGACTATCAGGGCTACGCCCGAGCGGAGGCAGTGCAAAAGGCCGTCAAGGACTCGATCGACAAGCAGTACATCGACACTGCAACCGTCCAGCGCCACGTGCAGGAGATCGTGATCTTCCCCGGCTATAGCCAGCCGGGCAACGGGGACGAGGTCAAGATCAGCATCATGGTCTGCGCGCCGAACCACGACACATCCAACGTACAGAACGTCCCGACCACCGATGCGGCCTGGACCGAGGCCAAGAACCGCGCCGACGCGGCGGTGGCGACTCTCCGGGCAGACCCGTCCAAGTTCGCCACGTTGGCCGGGGACACGTCTGTCAATGACGACACCTCCTTCAATACCAGCGGCGGCTCCCTTCCGTGGATCCCGGCGGACATCTTCAACGCCCAGACCGCATCCGGCCAATCGGGCCTCGGACTGACGAGCGTGGCGGCGGCGGTCTTCAAGGCCGACCTCGAGCCCAACACCATCCTCGATTCGATCCAGGAGCCGTCCTTCGGCTACGTGGTGGTGAAGTTCGAAGGGCGCCGCCCGGCTCCCGACCAGCGCATCGCCGACGCGCAGCTCGCCCTCGCCACCGGTGCCGATTTCGCGACCGTCGCCAGGCAGGAATCCGAATTGTCAGACGAGGCGGCCAATGGTGGAGACGCGGGCTGGTTCGGCCACTACGCGCTCCCCAAGGTCCAGGAGGACCTCGTCTTTTCCACGCCCGTGGGAAGCGTCAGCCAGATGGTTGTGAGCGACGGGGTCTGGTATGTGTACAAGGTCGTCGACGAGCAGACCAGGTTGCCCGATGCAACCATGGCGGCCTCGCTCAGGCTGAGCCTGTTCCAGTTCTGGCTGACGCAACTGCAGTCGAACACGAATGTCTGGACGGATCAGGCTGGCATGACCGCGCTCAACCCGGCCTCTCCGACTCCGTAGCAACGCGGAACCGGTGCTCGATGCGCTAGTGGCCGAGGCTCGGATCCGCTGGGGACTGGACCCAGCGGCGGGACTCCAGATAGCCTCACCCGAACGATTGACCGGAACGCCCCTCGAGCCCTCGAA
>DATEXG010000047.1:0-18065 GCA_035257225.1 Candidatus Limnocylindrales bacterium | reverse complement strand
GCGGCGCCTGGTTGTCTCCGCTTCGCCGGCCCAGACTGCCTGTCAGCCCCTCGATGGCTTCGGGCTGGGCCCCTTTCCGCGGCCGAGCAGCGTCCGGGCAAGCTCGAAGGCCGCGTCGAGCTCGGGCAGGCGACATGCCCGAGCCCAGGCGACGTAGACCGCCAGGCCCACCAGGCCTGACGGGACAAGCTCCGCGATCCGGGCGAAGAACGAGGTGGGCCCGCCCGTGTACTGCTCGATGAACCGGTCGGCGAGGTAGGCGGCCGCGCCGGCCACCAATCCTCCGCCCACGAAGGCAACCGCATGGCGGGCCATGGGCCGGAGATCGAACCCGATGCGGCGTTCCATGAGAGCTACCAGCATCACCACCTCAACCCAGGCCCCCAGGCCTATCGCCAAGGCCAGGCCCTCCAGGTGGAAGAACGGGAAGAGGACGACAGCGGCGCAGATGTCGACTGCGACGGCCACCAATGCGGCCGTCACGGGCGTTCTGGTGTCCTTACCGGCGTAGAAGATCGGGGCCAGGAGGGAGATCATGACGTGCGCCACGAGGCCGGCCAGGAAGACGATGAAGACCGGCACCATCGCCGTTTGATTGTCAGCGGTGAGCCTCCCGTAGCCGTACAGGAGCGCGATCGTCGGGGTGGCCAGGGCGAGCATGAGACCTGTCAGCGGGATCGTGACGAAGAGGAGTAGTCGGAGCGACTGGTCGGCAAGCGCTCGGAACTGACCTTGCTGGCCCAGAGAATACGCTCGCGATAGCGGTGGCAGCAGAACGATTCCAAGTGGCACGCCGAGCAGGCCGACGGGGATCTGCAGAGCCATGAACGAGTAGTTGAAGATCGTCACATCGCCCTGGGGTAGGGTCGACTGGAAGATCGTGAAGACCAAGAAGACGAGTTGGGTCGCCCCAAGGCCCAGCGCGCGCGGCCCCATGAGAAGGAGGGTCTGTCGAACCGCCGGGTCGCGGAGGTCCATTACGGGCCGGTAGAGCTGGTGGTCGACGAAGGGCCGAGCCTGCGTCAGGACATGACCGATCGCACCGAGGACCACGCCGATCGCAAGAGCCTGGATCCCAAAGAAAGGCGTCAGGACGATGGCCGCGGCGATGATGAGCACGTTATAGACGTTCGGAGCCATCGCCGGCGGGCCAAATATGCCGAGTGAATTCAGGCCCGCGGCCATCACGGCGCCGACGGCCAGGAAGATGGGCGACAGCAGCATCAGCCGCGTCAGGTCAATGGTCGTCTGCATTCTGGTGGGCTCGAAGCCTGGCGCGATCAGCGGCACCAGGGCCGGCGCCGCGAGCCAGGCGATCGCCGCCAGCGGGGCGAGCACGAGGATCATCAGGTTCGTGATGGTCGAGATAAGCCGGCGCGCTCCCTCGGTGTCGCCGCGGGCAATCAGCTCGGATGCGACCGGCACGACCGCAGAGCCGATGGCACCGGCCGCAACCAGTTGGAACAGTGTGTCCGGGATGCGGAAGGCGGCCGTGAACGCGTCGAGGTTGGCGCCCGCGCCGAACTCGGCGCCGAGGACGGCCAATCGGACCTCGCCGAGCACGCGGGAGAGAACCACCCCCACGATAACCACCAACCCCGACAGGGCGATGGCGCGGCCGCCAAGGCGTGCCGCGGAGATAGCCGCCAGGTCTGTTGACGACCCGTCCGTGGCGAGGATCACGTCGCCGGTGACATCCGCGCCCATCATCGCCGTCATCTCCCGCCGCGCCCGGGGAACGAAGGGCGTGTATTCCTCCCTGGCCGGCCGGGACGCACGGCCCTGCAGCGGGTCCGCGGTGACGGGAGCGCGACCTTCCGGCGGCGCCGCTCGGATCGGGACCGGTTGTGGCCCTGGCTTCTTGGGGGCGGCCGGCTTAGACGTCTTGCCTCCGCCACGCAGCCGGCCCGGAATCCAGTAGCGCGGTCGCCAGCCCCGCCCTCGAGGAGACTCGTCCTCTTCGGGTCGATCGCCGCTCAACGGAACCGCCTGCCAAGGCGCCACGCGGCGGCGACAACCGCGTTGGGCGCGTATTCGTGGGCTCGGACTCGAAGCGCGGGCCGCCCACCGAAGCGGTGCTTGAACAGGTACAGGTTCCAGAGCGGGTGGGACTCGTCCTGGGGCACGCCGGGCGCGGTCTGAGTATCGACGCCACCCATGTCGTAGCCGCGATACCCGGACTCCGCCGCCCAGCGGATGATCTGCCACTGCAAGAGGTGGTTGGCCCGCGTCCGACGCATGTCGGCGTTATCGCGAGAGCCGGCGGCGAAGTACATGACGAGCTTGCCCGAGTGGAGCAGCAGTGCCCCGGTGTCCCGGCCCCCCAGACCGGCGAACCACAGGCTGGCGACCCCAGATTCCCCCATACTCCGCCACTGCCGCAGCTCGTACTCGCGATCCCTGACCAGGAATCCCTCGCGCTTGCCTGTAGCGGCATGCATGTCGAAGAACTCAGCCAGCGCGGCCTCTCGCGCAGCCTGGTCGGTCAGATCGACCCTATCTGTCGTCACGCCGAGTCCGATGGCGCGATCGATGTCCGCATACGTGGTGTGGCCCAGCAGCGCGCGCTGAGCCGTCTCGGACGCCTCAAGGGGCACGATCATCGAGGTGCGCGACACTTGAATCTCTCGTGCGGCCGGCCGAAAGCCGGATCCACCCAGGACATCGGCGAGGTCGCTCCCCTCCTCCCAGGTCGGATCGATCGTCAGAGAGAGCGCGTGACGTGCACCGGCGACGAGACGCAGCCCCACGAGCGCCGCCCTTGCGGCCGTGGGGTCCGTGTCGAGCAAGACAGGTCCGCGCGGCGCGTACTGGATTCGAAACCGCCCCAGAGGTCCCGCCCTTCGGCCGAGAAGCGAGCGTTCCTGGAGGGAGACCACGCCGATCGGTCGACCGGACAGCTCTATGACGTAACGGAGTGGCGTCCATCCCAAGCTTCGCTTGAGTTCCCCCCAGGCATGAGATTGGAAGGCCTCGCCCATAGAGCTTCGCACGGCCATCTCGTCCCAGGTGGCCGGCGCAGTCTCGGTCGCATCGACGATCCTGACTTCTCGCGCGAGGTCGGCCGGCTCTGCCGGGATCATGGCCAAGCTCAATGCCTCCTCCGTGTGGCGACGGCCTTGCTGGGCCTTGCCATCGGCTGCGATTGTCGCACCAGGGCGCGCGGTTCTGCCGGTCCGGATCAGAGCGAGACGATCGTGGCCCCGTCCCCGCCCTCGCCGCGATCGCCCGCCCGCCACGACCTGACGAGCGGATGCCCGGACGCGTGGTCCCTTACCGAGTCGCGGAGGGCGCCGGTCCCCATGCCGTGGATGATCGTCACCTGATCGAGGCCGGCCAGCGCGGCATCGTCGAGATAGCGGTCCAGCACCTCGAGCGCTTCCTGGACCTTGGCGCCACGAAGGTCGAGAGAGGATGCCACGGTCCGAGCCCTCTCCAGCTGCAGCCGTGACGCGGAGCTAGGCATTTCGACAGCGGAGCGGGAGGTCGATGAGCCGGAGGCCGCCGCGAGCTGGACCGGCTCCGCGCCGCCGCCGGTTGCCGGCTCGAGGTCCTCAACGGCCAGACTGAGACGCATTCCGCCCGCCTCCAGAGTGGCCCGCCGTCCGTTCTTGTCGAGCGCCGCGATCCGCCCTTCGGTGCCCGTGGTCTGGCTGCGTGCCCGCATCCCAACTCGCCAGGGGACCGGGACAGCGGCCCCTGTCCTGATCGGCTTGCGTTCCGTGACCGGCAGACGCTCCAGCTTGTTCCGGGCGCTCTCGAGATCTTCGTCGAGGCTGCGCTGGGTAACCGTTTCGCGCTCGAGCTTGCGCCTGATCCCCCTCACCTCGGTGCGCACCTCGTCCACCAGCCGCTCCGCTTCGTCACGCGCCGTCTTCACCGTCTCGTCGAGCTCCCGCCGCGCTCGACGGCGCTCGTCCTCGGCCGCGGCCTGTGCCGCTCTGGCACGCTCCTCGGCGATCCGCGCCTGCGTCAGGGCCTCGGCCACTTCCGCCTGCGTGGCGTTGATCGAGGCGAGGGTCTCCTCGAACGCCTGCTGCTCCTCCGTGAGCCGGGAGCGAGCGTCGGCGACGATCTGGACAGGTAGGCCGAGGCGCTCGGCGATCGCGAAGGCCTGACTGCGGCCGGGCAGCCCGATCGTGAGCTTGAACGTGGGCCGCAGCGTCTCCACGTCGAACTCCACGGAGGCGTTGCGGGCCGCAGGCGTGGTGTGGGCGTAGAGCTTGAGCTCCGCGTAGTGGGTCGTCGCCGCCACGAGGGCGCCGGATCGGATGAAGTAGTCGAGCAGCGCCTGTGCCAGCGCCGAACCCTCGGTCGGATCCGTTCCCGCACCGAGCTCGTCGAGGAGGATCAGCTTGTTGGGCCCTGCCGCCTCCACGATCCGGACGATGGAGCGCATGTGGCCGCTGAATGTGGAGAGCGACTGCGCCACGGACTGCTCGTCGCCGATATCGGCATAGACGTCCGCGAGGACGGGCAGCCTGGTCCCGACGTCGGCCGGCACGTGCAGGCCGGACTGATGCATCAGCTCCAGCAGGCCGAGCGTACGCAGGGCGACCGTCTTCCCGCCGGTATTCGGTCCGGTGACCAGGAGGGCCGTGAACTCGCCGCCGAGCCGGATGTCGATCGGCACGACTCCCCCGGCAAGTCCGGGATGGCGAGCGCCCAGGAGCACGATCTCGGGCCGGTCTGCGATCTCCGCGGGGACGGCATCCATCTCCTCGGCCAGACGCGCCTTCGCCGCCCAGAAATCGAAGCGTGCCAGGGCATCCAGGGTCTCGCGCAGAGGGCCGGCCTGGCCGGCCACGACGGACGATAGCTCGTCGAGGATGCGCTCGATCTCGGCCGCCTCGGCGAGCTGAGCCTCACGCCAGGTGTTGCCGAGCTCCACCGCCACGATCGGCTCGATGAAGAGCGTCTGGCCGCTGCCGGAGGCGTCGTGGACGATCCCCTTGACCCGGCCGCGCGCGTCGGATCGGATCGGAATGACATAGCGGCCGCCGCGCAGCGTGACGATGGGCTCCTGAAGCGAGCCGGCCAGTTCGCCGGAGTGGACGAGTTGATCCAGACGGCTGCGAAGGCGTTCGTAGGCCACCCTGACGGCTCTGCGCAGGCCGCCGAGGCGGGGCGACGCCGTATCGAGCAGCTCCCCCGCCGGATCGAAGCTTCGTTGCAGCACGTTTCGGAGGCTGGGGAGGGCGTGAATCTCGCGTCCCAGGTCGCGAAGGAGAGGCTGCCGGTTGCCACTCAGCGCCTCGCCCAGCCGGGAGGCGGCCTCGAGAGTGGAGACGATGTCGAGGAAATGGGCCGGGTCCAGGCGACCGCCACGGACGGCGCGTTCGATCCACGGTCCGATGTCTTTGCTGCCGCCGATCCCGGCGGTGGGGTGCGAAGCCACGAAAGCCCTCGTCTGCGACGTCTCCTCCAGGCCGCGAGCCACGATTACCGCGTCGGTGGAGGGCTCCAGGGCCTCCGCCAGGCGGCGGCCGGGCGAGAAGCCGGCCGCAGCGGCGAGTCGGGCGCGTATCAGGGGGAACTCCAGAAGCGCAAGCGAGCGTCGGTCGAGGCCCGGGCGTGCGGGTGAGCCCGCGACGACAGACCCCTCCGCCGGCACGCCGTCCTGGGCGGTCATCCGGCTCGCCTCCGCGACGTGACGGTCCCTGACACAGCGGCGTTGCCCTTGATCCAGTAACGCCAAGGCCTGCTCAGCCAGGGTTCCGGCGCGTAGCCGATCCCCACACGAGGGCCCGTCTGAATGGACCGTGCCTCGTCCTGGTCGGCCATATCCAACCGGAGGTCCGAACTCGGGTCGCAGAGGTCGATTCCGTCGTCGCCCCGCCCGATGGAGAAGGCCGCGCATACGAGACCCGGACCCGAGGCGAGGGACGTGTCGGGGAGCGCCGCGATACGCTCGCCGGCCAGCTCGAGGCGTGCGCGCTCTGCGCCCGTGCCACGGCCGGCGGCTCGGCTTGCCCGCGCAGAAAGCCACTCGAGACGGGCGCGCCGCATCTCGTCCACGCCGGCAAGGGGCTCCACGGCTCGGACGAGCAGGGCGCCCGGTCTACCGGGCTGTTCCGTCACGACGTTCAGGCAGTAATGCATCCCGTAGACAAGGTACACGTAGGCGAGCCCGGCTGAGCCGAACATGACCGCGTTCCTTTTCGTCGGCCCAAAGCGTGCATGGGACGCCAGATCGTCTTGCCCTACATAGGCCTCGACCTCGACGATACGCCCCACTCTCTCGCGGAACCCACTGCCGCGAACCAGCCTTGCGCCCAAGAGCAGTCTGGCAGCCTCTGGTGTGTCTCCGTCCAGGAGTGCGCGGGAGAAGGGCGCGCGGTCCACGGCGCTGGTCGCGCGGCTACGGCGCAGGACGGCCGGGGTGGGCCAACTCAGGGGAAGACGGCCACCAGATCGGGCGGCAGGAAGAAGGCCAGGACGTGGACGAACGGCGGCGCAAGCACGTCCTTCACCCCTCCGGCGATGGCCGACTTGTGGATGAGGTCCTGTGCCTGACGCAGCACGCCTACGTCGCCGGTTTCTGACGAAGTCAGGGTATACGAGTTCAGGATGATGACGACGACGGTCAGCAGGAGCATGCCCTGGAGCAGGCCTAGCGCGCCGCCGATGATGTCGTCCACGATCGGGTGCTTGGCGTAGATCTCAGTGCGTTTGTAGAACCCCTGAATGAGTATCGACAGACCCACCGCCCCGACGACGAAGATGCCCACAAATGCCAACAGGTGGTCGTACCCCGACGTGTACTGGGTCCAGTTGTTCGCCAGGATGTTGCCGACGGGGTCCCGCAGACTCGCAGCCACCAGAAAGGCGAACAGGAAGCAAATGAGGCCGAGGATGCGGCGGATCGCGCCCTGCATCACACCGAGGATGACGAAGAAAAACAGGCCCAGGAAGATGGCCAGGTCGACCACCGGTGCGCTAAGAGTGTCCATCGAACCCTCCGGCCTGTAGCGAACGAGCCCCGAGTGTCGCTTCTGAAGAACCGGCACTAGGTTAGCAGCGCCGTCATCGGCTGTTCAACGGCCCATGCGTACCCCGGTCATGGCCCACGCTCGACCTAGGTGCGAAGGTGCGCCCCGATCTCCGACTCGAGGCCAGACCGGACGCCGGCCACGGCCTCGTCCACCTCCGCCTCGGTGAGGGTCCGATCCCGCGCTCCCAGGACTAGGCGATAGGCCAGGCTCTTCTCGGTTGCGTCGAGTGGCGCCCCGCGATACAGATCGAACAGTCGGAGGCCCCGCAGAAGCGCGCCGCCGTGACGCCGAATCGTCGCCTCGACTTCGGCCGCGGTGTGGCTTTCGGCCACGATGACGGCGAGATCCCGCTCGACTTCGGGGAAGCGCGGTATCGGCTCGACGTGGATTCGAGCCGGAACGGCCGAATCCAGAGCGCGGCTGGCCAGCTCGGCGACGATGACGCGCTGGGCGCGCAGATCCCATCTAGCCAGGACGTCCGGGTGCATCTCGGCTATCCGTCCGGACAGCGCCTCCGCTCCCCCTTCCGTTCGGGCCACGAGGGCGCGGCCGGGGTGGAATGGGAAACCGCGGGCGTCGGGCACGTACGAGGGCGTCGGTAGCCCCAGACGCTGGCAGAGCAGCTCCACGACCCCCCTGGCGTCGTCCAGATCGTAGGGGCGAGCCGCACGGTTCCACGATGCCGGTTCCGCCGCACCGGACATGAGGAATGCGAGGCGGGTCCACTCGCGAGGCCCATCGCCGACGCGCGCGTAGCCCTTACCTATCTCGAAGATGGCGACATCGGCCCGGCCCTGGCGCTCGTTCAGGGAAAGCACGTCGAGCAAGCTGGCGGCGAGATGCCGCCTCAGAACGGAATGCTGGGCAGAGAGCGGGTTCGTCACGGCGATCTCGTCGCCCGACTGGGCCGCCAGATCGTCCAGGATCGCGGGCTCGCTGGTGTCCTCAGGCCAGAGCAGCCGGGCCTCGTCGAGGGACGAAACCAGCGCATGCGTGACCACCTCCGTGAGGCCGGCGCCGGCCAGAGTCTCGCGGATCATGTCCCGGACTTCGAGCGGCGAGGGTCTGTACGGCGGCATGAGCGTGTCCGGCAGGTGAGCCGGAGTGCTCTCGTAGCCTCGGACGCGGGCTATCTCCTCGGCCAGGTCGGCTTCGATCGCCAGATCGCGACGCCACGTCGGTACCACCGCGACGAAGACCAGGTCCTCGCCTGCCGCGACGGCCAGGGGTTTGGGGTCCACCGCCACCTGGATGCGCGGCGCCGTCGCCGGCTTTTCCGTCTCGATTCCAACGCGCAGGAGTAGTGCCTTCTGCTCCGCTGCCGTGACTTCGGCTCCCAGGAGCTTGCTCACCCGTCGCGGTCGGAATGCCAGTCTCGAAGGATCGGGCTCGGCCGGCGCCGTGTCGATTCGGCCTTTCGCCACCGAACCTCCGGCCCAGGCAAGCGTCAGCTGAGCGACGCGATCAGCTCCGATCCGAGCCAGCCGGAACTCCTGGCCCTTCTCGAACCGCAGGCTTGCCTCTGAGCGAAGTGCGTAGCGATGCCCGGTGCGGCGGATGCTGACCGGGTCGAAGATGGCCGATTCGATCGCGATCTCGGTCGTCTCGTCGCTAATCTCGCTGTCGGCGCCGCCCATGACCCCGGCGATGCCGATGGGCCCCCGGGGGTCGGCGATGATCAACGTGTCTTCGGTCAACTCGCGTTCGACGTGGTCGAGGGTCTCCAACCGCTCCCCTTCGACCGCCCGGCGGACAATGATCGTGCCGTCGTGAACGGCCGCCCCATCGAAGGTGTGCGTGGGCTTGCCAAGCTCGAGCATGACGTAATTGGACGCGTCGACGACGTTGTTGATGGGCCGCATGCCGGCCGTCTGGAGGCGCATCTGGACCCAGTCCGGTGAACGACCGATCCTGGCGCCGCTGACCCAGCGACCGACGAAACGGGTGCAAAGCTCCGGCTCGCGAACCTCGACTCTGAGCCGCTCGGCGACGGGGTCGCCCGTCTCCTTCACCGCGATCTCAGGCCAGCGGAGAGTGGCCCCCGTGGCGGCCGCGACCTCTCGTGCCAGGCCGATCAAGCACAGGGCGTCGCCGCGGTTCGGCTTCACGTCCACGTCCAGGACCGCGTCGCCGTAGAGGTCGGAGAGCTTCCGGCCGAGGGGCGTCTCCGCAGGCAGGATCAGGATTCCTTCGGCATCGGCGGTGATGCGCAGCTCGTCGCCGGAGCAGAGCATCCCCTCCGACGCGATGCCCATCTTCTCCGTCCGCTCGATGCGCCGATCACCCGGCAAGACAGCTCCCGGGAGAGCCACGGGGACGCGCTGGCCGGGGGCGATGTTGTGCGCGCCGCAGACGATGTGGAGCGGCTCGCCCGAACCGACATTGACGGTCGTCAGGTGCAACCGATCGGCATAGGGGTGTTTCTCGACGGTCAGCAGCTCGCCGACGACGACGGACCGCCAGTCCGCGCCCCACTGCTCGATCCCCTTGACTTCCATGCCCAGCAGAGTCAAGCGCTCGGCCAACTGCTCAGGCGTCAGCTGGACGTCGACGTACTCGCGCAGCCATGTGAGCGGGACTCTCATCGGAACTGCTCCAGGAAGCGCAGGTCGTTCTCCAGGTAGTACCGCAAGTCCGGCACGGAGTGGCGCAGGTTGGCGATGCGCTCCACGCCCATTCCGAAGGCAAAGCCCTGATAGCGCTCGGGATCGATGCCGCCGTACTGGAGCACGACCGGGTGGACCATGCCCGCTCCCAGGATGGTCATCCAACCCGACCTGGAACACGCCGGGCAGCCGACCCCGCCGCAGACTACGCACTCGACGTCGAAGGCGACCGAAGGCTCGGTGAACGGGTAGTAGCCAGGACGGAAGCGGGTCTTGCACGGTCCGAACAACGCGTGGGCGAACTCGTCCAGGAGGCCTTTGAGGTCCGCCAGGGACGTCCCCTCGTCGACCATCAAGCCCTCGACCTGGAAGAACTCGAAGCCGTGGCTGGCATCGACCGCCTCGTAGCGGAAGCAACGGCCCGGTAGGAGGGCGCGGATCGGCGGTTTGGTCGACTGCATCACGCGGATCTGGCCTGGGCTCGTGTGAGTCCGCAGCAGGTGCCCCGGAATGTCGACGTAGAGCGTGTCCCACAGGTCCCGAGCCGGATGGTCCGGCGGCATGTTCAGCATCTGGAAGTTGGTCAGGTCGTCTTCGACCTCGGGGCCCTCGTAGACCACGAAGCCGAAGCGGCCGAAGACTTCAGCGATGGCGGTCATCGTCTCGGGGATGGGGTGGAGCGTGCCACGCGCACGTGGTCTTCCCGGCAGCGTCACGTCGACTCGCTCCGCGGCGAGTCGAAGAGTCTGAACCTCCGCGTGCAACTCGGCTTCGCGATGCGCCAGCGCGGCCTTGACCGCCTCGCTGACCGCGTTGGCAATGGCCCCTACGCGGGGGCGGTCCTCCGCGGGCAGTGTCCCGATACCGCGCAGCACCGTGGTGATCTCGCCCTTCTTGCTCAGATACCGGATCTGCAGCAGCTCGAGCGACGCAGGGTCCGGTGCCGCGGAGGCCTCGTCCAGCGCTCGTTGCTGCAGAGCCCTGAGATCTGCGCTCAGGCTTTCGAAGTCCACGCCTCGGTTCCTCGTGAGGTGCGGGTCTGGCCCGCCATTCCGTCCGCTGTGAATCTAGAACCCTCGACCGTGCGCGTCCCATCGGGCGTGCAGACGATTCGAGGGTTCCTGGTGCCGCCCCGCTTCCCTACCCCACGGTCCGGCCGGATCGCGGCCGTCGGTGCCCGGAAGAGCCGCCGCCGGTCGCCCGTGTTGTTAGGCCTTGCCGGCGATTGAAGCGACCCGGGCGAAGGCGGCCGCGTCGCGAATCGCAAGGTCCGCGAGGACCTTGCGATCGAGCTCGATCCGGGCAGTCTTCAGTCCCGCGATGAACTTGGCGTAGGAAAGACCGTTCAGCCGAGCGGCAGCGTTGATGCGAATGATCCAGAGCTGGCGCATCTGGCGCTTGCGCTGCTTGCGATCTCGTGTCGCGTAGGCCAGCGAATGGAGCTCCGACTCGTGCGCTCGCCTGATGAGGCGCGAGTTGGTGCCTTCGCGGCCCTCCGCCCTGTCGAGTAGGCGCTTGTGACGGTGATGGGCAGTTACGCCCCGCTTGACGCGTGCCATCGACGATCAGGCTCCCAGGTACGGCAGCAGCCGGCGCACCTGATCGAGGGACTCCCCGGTCACGATGGCTTTGCCGGCATAGCGGCGAGTTCGCCGCGAGGACTTGAGCTCCAGGTGGTGGCCGCGCCATGACTTGACGCGAACCGCCTTGCCACCGCCGGTGACCCCTATCCGCTTCTGGGCACCTTTGTGGCTCTTCATCTTCGGCACGTCGGTCTCACACTCCAGTCGACGCCGAGCCGGTCTCCGGCTCGGGTCTCGGCGCAGCCGGTGGAGCCGGCGGCGACTCGTTCGTATCTTCTTGTGCGGCCCCGTCTTCGGGTGCCGCATCTTCAACCGTTCTGGCGTGGCTCTTTGCCGCGGCGGCAGGAGTCGGCTCGTGCTGCTTCGGTTTGTGGGTGGAGGCGACGCTGATGTGCATCGACTTTCCCTCGAGCATCGGAGCCCGCTCGACCACGCCATGTTCCTTGATTTGATCCGCAAACTTGTCCAGCAGATCGCGCCCGATCTGTGGATGGGTCAGTTCCCGTCCCCGGAATTGGACCGCGATCTTGACGCGATCGCCGTCCTCCAGGAACTCGATCGCCCGCCTTACCTTTGTGTCGAAATCGCCGACGCCGATCTTCGGCTTGAGCCTGACTTCCTTGAAGGTAATCGAGCGCTGCTTTCGCTTGGCTTCCTTCTCGCGTTTGGTCAGCTCGTACTTGTACTGACCGAAGTCGAGGAGGCGCGCCACCGGGGGACTGGCCAGAGGTGCAACCTCGACCAGATCGAGCCCCCGCTCCTGCGCAAGCCGCAGGGCGTCGGCCGTTCGCATGACACCCAGCTGGCTACCGTCTTCATCGACGACCCGAACGTCGAAAACGCGGATCATCTGATTGATGCGCAGGTCTCGGCTAATGGCGAATCCCTTCTCTGTGATCCAGTTGCCGGCTATTCGGGATTCTGACTCCGAAAGCAGACGAGCGGCCCAACTCGGCGCGCTGGTGCACCGGGCGGTCGCCCGCGGGACTATAGCACAGGGATTCCGCGAGCGGCAAACCCCCGCTGGGTGGCTTGGAGGGCGGATTGCAGGCCAGCTTCGGCAAGCTGGGTACTTCCAGCGATGCCACTATGACGCTGCCGCCGCTGCGGCGGCGTCTCCGGTAGAGGCGATCATGGTTACCCATCAACGCGCCAATTCGGAGGACTGAATGCCCCTCGCGTTTCGGCGGTCTGTCGGGTATTTCGCCTTGTTCTTGTGTCTTGGACTGGACATGGCGGTGATCGGCCCAACCCTGTCCGATCTCGCCGGACAGACAGGCAGCACCCTGGGCGAGATCGGGATGGTCTTCTTCCTGGGGGCCGGCGGTGTCTCGCTGGGCACACTCCTGGGCGGCTGGACCCTGGACAGAACCTCGGGCCGTTTGGTACTGGGAGCCGCGCAGATCATCTCGGGTTCGCTGCTCTTCCTCGTCCCGCACGTCGGATGGTATGTGCCCCTCCTGGCGCTCTTCGTGCTCAAGGGCATCGCCGGCGGCGTGGTCGGAACCGGCGCGAACACGCTCCTCCAATGGACGCACGGCGCGAAGGCCGCCCCCTTCGTCAACGCACTCCATTTCTTCTTCGGCCTGGGTGCGTTCCTGAGTCCCCTCCTCCTCGGGCTGATGTTGAGTGCCGGCGCGGCGTACTCGGATGTCTACACCCTGCTGGCGCTATTCGACATCTCGGTCGGCGCGGCCGTCCTGGTCCGTCTATCGGCGCCGCAGGCACCGCAGATGGGGCATCGCGAGGCCGGCGCCACGGGGACTCACAGCTCGTATTTGGCGCCGATTGTGGTCGCGGCGACGTTGTTCCTCTTCTTCTACGTCAGCGCCGAGCTGACTTTCGGCGGGTGGGTGTACACGTACGCGGTGACGCTTGGACTTGCGGATCCCGCGCGAGCGGCCTACCTGACCTCCCTGTTCTGGCTGGCCTTCACTCTGGGACGGCTGATCTCCATCCCGGTCGCGGTCCGCATCTCTTCCGCCCACGTACTCGTAGCGGCTCTGATCGGCTGCACCGCGTTCCTCGGCCTGCTCGTCGTCTTCGCGGCCTCTCCCGGGGTCCTGTGGCTTGCGGTGGCTGGCGTTGGGTTCTCCATGGCTCCGATGTGGCCAAGCGGCTACAACCTTGCCGTCCAGTCAATTCACCTGACAGCCCGCCTCGGTGCGGTGATCATGCTCGGCGACAGCATCGGCGGGATGGTGCTGCCCGGGCTGACGGGGCTGTTCATGGAACGGGCCGGCGCGGCGGCGATGACAAAGCTGGTGCTGGCGAGCATGGTCGCCACGGCTGTTGCCTTTGGTGCGATCGCCTTGTTCAGGGCGCGGCGGCGTGCTGCCCTGATGGTTCCGATCTCAGACCCTGCCGCGAGCCAGGCGCAGGGCGTCTGAGTCGTCGACAGCTGCGGCTGGGCCCGCCCGGCGCTATGGACGGCGCGCGGCGGTTTCCTCGGCGAGCCGGTCGATGAAGGCGTCCCACGTCACGCCGTTCTCCTGCTCGCCGGCGCGATTGCGGATCGCCACCGTTCGGGCCTCCACCTCGCGGTCGCCCAGAACGAGCATGTACGGGACTTTCTGCTCCTGGGCGAGGCGGATCTTATTCTGCATTCGGCTGTCGGAGCCATCGACCTCGACGCGAAGCTGTCGAGCCGTCAGGAGGCCGGCCAGTTCGACCGCCGCTTCGACGTGCCGGTCGGCGATGGGAATGACAATGGCCTGGACCGGAGCGCACCAGATCGGAAAGGCACCGGCGAAGTGCTCGACCAGGACGCCGATGAAGCGCTCCAGCGAGCCGTAGATGGCGCGGTGGATGGCCGCCGGCCGAACGTGGTCGCTGTTCTCGTCCACGTAGGTGAGGTCGAAGCGCTCGGGCAGCATCACCAGGTCCACCTGGATTGTGGCCGTCTGCCACTCGCGCCCGAGGGCGTCCTCGACCTGGATGTCGATCTTGGGCGCATAGAAGGCTCCGTCGCCTTCCTTCGTGCGGTAGCGCATACCCGAACTCTCGAGCGCTTCACGCATGAGCTTCTCGGCGCGTTCCCACAGCGCGGGGTCGCCCAGCGCCTTCTCAGGGCGCGTGCCGAACGTGAACTGGGGCTCCAGCCCGAACCACGAGTAGGACGTCCGCACCTCACCCAACAGTGCCTCGATCTCCGATCCGATCTGGTCCGGCCGGACGTAGATGTGGGCATCGTCCGTGACGAAGTGGCGCACGCGCGTGAGCCCGGCCAGCACGCCCGACAGCTCGTTGCGATGCAGCTTGCCGTACTCGGACAGGCGCAGCGGCAGATCGCGGTACGAGCGGGTGCGGCTCTTGTAGATGAACGTGCTCTCGGGGCAGTTCATCGGCTTGAGGCTGAACGTCTGCTCCTCCGCCTCGATCAGGAACATGTGCTCACGATAGAGATCCCAGTGGCCCGACTGCTCCCACAACTTCTTGGCCACCATCGGCGGCGTGTAGATCTCCTGGTAGCCGCGGCCCGCCTGCAGTTCGCGCATGGCATTCTCGAGCGTCCGGTAGAGCGTCCAGCCCTTGGGGTGCCAGAACGCGGCCCCGGGCGAGACGTCGTGGAAGCTGTACAGATCCAGCTGCACGCCGAGGCGGCGGTGGTCGCGCCGCTTGGCCTCCTCACGCCTATGCAGGTAGGCATCCAGCTCGTCCTGGGTGGGCCAGACCGTGCCGTAGATGCGCTGCAGCATCGGCCGCTTCTCGGAGCCGCGCCAGTAGGCGCCGGCGACGGTCATCAGCTTGAAGGGGCCGATATGGCCTGTGCTGGCCACATGCGGTCCCTTACACAGATCGATGAACCGGCCATGCTCATAGGTCGAGGTCGGAGCCAGTGGCTCGCCCGTCTGCTTCGCCTTCGCGGCCAAGTCGTCCAGGATCTCGACTTTGAAAGGCTGGCGGTGGCTCTCGAAGAAGGCGCGGCCCTTCGCGAATGGGACCTCCTTGCGGACGAAGGGGCGGTCGGCGGCGATCGAAGCGCTCATGCCGGCCTCAATGGCCGCCAGGTCGTCCGGTGTCAGAGGGCGGGAGAGCAGGAAGTCGTAGTAGAAACCGTCGTCTATCGAGGGCCCGATGCCGAGCTGCGCATCCGGGAACAGCTCAACGACGGCCTCCGCCATGACGTGAGCGGCGGAATGGCGCATAGCATCCAAGTCGGTATGGGCGCCGGCGTCCAGGAGCTCTTCGACCGAGCCGCGCACGGCCGCTTCGAACTGCTCGTCCGGCTCGGCTGCGGCGCCGCCCGGGACGGCCGCGGGTTGCGCTGCTGTCTGATCGTCCTTGCTCATCTTGTCTCCCGACTCGCCGCTTGCGGCTCTCGCCGCCCCCGCCGAATACAAAGCCTCCCGTCCGACAGACGAGAGGCATCTCTCGCGGTTCCACCCGCCTTCGCACCGGCGCCATTGGATTCTGGCGTCGCCGCGCGCTCTTGTCCGCGCTAACGGGCGGACCCGGACCGGTTGACCGGTCGCTCGCGGGTGGTGCCGTGGCCGGGTGGGATGCCGTCGCTCTCAGCCGCTTGTCGCGGCGGCGGCTCTCTTGGATCGATCCGGCGCGGCGTGTCCCGCTCATCGCTTTGGTTATGGAGTTGGCCAGCGCCACTTGCGTGGCCCCGAATGGTGGGCGGTAGAGGACTTGAACCTCTGACCTCATGCATGTCAAGCATGCGCTCTAACCAACTGAGCTAACCGCCCGAGCGGCCCGGATCGTAGCACAGCGCCACCCACGGGCGCGGTCACGCCCGGGGCGGTATCGACATGACGATGAACTCATGGCGATGGACCCGTCTTGGGCCCCCGGTCGTGTGATACCGTGAGGATTCGGAGGAGCGGGCTATGCCGATCGACACCGACACGGCCGGGCGGCCGACATACTCGATGACCGAAGCGGCTCGCTGCGGCGCCACCTCGCCCCGGGGCGTCATGATCTCGGCGCTCCTCCCCGGCCGGCCGGTGTGATCCGCGCCGCTACCCGCGATCCCCAGCCCGGGACCGTATGGTGATCGACACCTTTGTTTCGCACCGACCCGGTATGCCCGGCGAAGTGACGGACATGTCTCAGACCGCTTCGCCGAGGCATCTCGTCCTTGCCGCGCTCATCGCGGGGGCTCACAGAGTCTCCAATACGCTCCATCGGGCCCGTGGAACGCTCATCGTCGCTGGAGCAGCCGGGATCGTCGCAGCTCCGGAACTTGCAGCGCCGCTCTCCTTCTACGACGGTGGCATCGCGGCGTCCGCGGCCACTTTCATCCGGCACGGGGAACTTCCGTATCGGGATTTCTGGCTGCTGTACGGCCCGCTCGCTGGCTATCTGGGCGCGGTCCTGACTACGATCTTCGGCAGCCGCATCCTGGTGATGCAGCTGGCCGGATTGGTCCTGGTGATGCTCACGGCCGCCATCGGTTACAGGCTGATCCGTGCTTATGCGCCGGGCATACGGGGCGGGTTCATTGCCGTCGTCGCTGCGACGATCCCTACGTTCTGGTTTGGGTTGAACCTCGGATCCTGGCAACTCTCGTTGGTTCTCGCACTGCTGGCCCTCGATGTCGGCCTGCGCGGGAGCCCACGCTCACAACTGGTCGCCGGCGGGATCGTGGGTCTTGCCGCACTGGCGAGGTTGGACCTGGGGGCGTATGCGCTCGTAGCTCTCGTTGTGCAGTCGCGCAGCCTTCGGCCGGTGATTGGATCCGCGGCCGTCTTTGCTCCCGTCGCACTCGTCTTCGTGCTTCTTGTCCCACTGCAGACCTTGTGGGAACAAGTGATCTGGTATCCGTTGGTGGGCACTCAGGTGTTCCGGAAGCTTCCGGGGCCTACGCCCTTCGGCCTCCTCACAGGTGAGGAGCCCATGGCATGGGGACTCTACTACGTGCCGATTCTCCTGCTTGGCGCCGCGGTTGTGCGGCGATTGGTGATTGGCACGTCCATGACGTCCCTCGTCGGCTTGACCGTGCTGGCGCTGATGGTTCGACTGCAGACCTTTGGACGGGCAGATCCGCCTCACGCCGTCGAAGCCTTCGGAGCCGGCTTGCTCCTCGCGGCATACGTCATGGGCGAACCGTCCTCATTCCCCCGACGTCTCGCATCGGCTCTTCCGGCCGGCCTTCTCTGTGCCGTGGCAGCCCTACCGCTTCTGTGGGTCGTGACTCCCCCGAGTGACTACGATCGGGCACTGGCCGAGGCAGCGTCGATCATTCGATCGCGCACTTCACCGGACGAACCCATTTTCGTCGGCGAAGCCACGAATTCCCGGGTGTTGGCTAATCCGCTCATCGTCTACTTCCTCGCCGACAGACCGGCCGGTGTGTTTGACACCATGTACAACCCGGGGGTTACCACAACGGCGGCGACGCAGCAGAGGATGGTCGACGATCTGGCCTCGCATCACGTGAGGTACCTCGTTCTCGACAAGACCTGGTCAGGATGCTATGAACCGTCGAATGCAAGCGCCCTACCAGGCTCGACGATCCTGGACGAGGCAATTGCCCGGAACTACGGAGTGGTGGCGGACCTTGGGGCCGTCGTCATCATGGCTTCTCGGGACTCCAAGGCTGCGCCAGTGGCGACCTCCGTCTGGGTCGATCCAGGAGTGCCTCCGGTTCAAGGCAGCATCGTTTGCGGCCCTTAGGGTCGCGGACAATGGTTGATCTTGACCAGAGGTCGCTGACATTGACCTGCCGACCGCATCAGCCCTTCAAGCAGCGGCGATGACGATCGGCTGGGCCGCAGCCAGAGCCTCAGGGCATCCACACCTGACCCATCGCCTTTCCGAAGGGCGCGGCCGAGTCGAACGCCTTGGTCCATGCCGCCGGCCCCCTGTCGTATCCGACTTCCCGCACTGACGTGACGGTACCATCGGCGGCCACCGTCCCAGACAGCATC
>DATEXG010000046.1:0-5552 GCA_035257225.1 Candidatus Limnocylindrales bacterium | reverse complement strand
GGCGTCGGAACGGGGGTGGGCTTCGGCGTCGGAGTCGGGGTCGGGGTCGGGGTCGGAGGTGCGGCCACGACGATCGTGGCCGAGTTGTTGCTGGTGTTGTTGCTGAACGCGGTGCCACCGCAGCCGGCGGCGCCGTAGTCGCTGACGTTCACGGTGAAGTTGTGCGAGCCGGTAGGAGTCGACGCCGTGGTCTGGACCCTGATGGTGAGGGTCGGCGCTGTTTGGTGGGTGATTTGCACGCAGGGAGTAGGAGTGAACGCGGCAGAAAGCGTCGCGTAGGAGATCGAGGACACCTTGAAGTAGCGGTCGGTGCCGGTGCTGTTGTTCTGAACGCTGATCGTGTAGTCGGCGTAGCCACCTTGGGTGACGTTGTGGCTCGTGGTCCCGGTGAAACTCACGGTGCCGACCCTCGCGCTCGTGGTCGCGGCCATACCGCCGGCGGCCAGCAACAGCAGAGCGAGCGGAAACGCGGCCAGCAGGCTGGCATGGCGTCCCAGAGTGAGCCGGACAGTTACGCCCTCCATAGCACGGAGGATGGGACGGCAGAGGGGGTCGGGCAATGGTACGGCGGTCATGGCACCCAGGGACTTGCGCCCTGGGCACCTTGCGGGCGTTGCCGCCAAACACCGGCCCGGAGGCGGGAGCCGCCGAACGCCCGGCGCCAACGAGCTCGACCTGGCGGCAACCGGCAACGGGACCGGGCCGCCAGGGGCGATTCGAGCCTTCACCGACCATCGAACCCGGGACCTACGGCCCGCATCGCGCACCCATTGGCCCTACTGGCGGCACGCTCGATCGCGGAAGCTCCTTGCCAATAGAGTTGAGGCCTCCACGCGCCATCCGGTGCGGAGGGTAGCCACACGCCGAGCCCCACAGGGCCACGCTCAGCAACAAACGAAGGCGGCAGCATGAGCACGACCTACTCCCCGCGCGACATCGACGTGGTCCTCCGGGACGGTTCGTCGGTGCGCATCAGGGGGGCTCACCCCTCAGACGAAGCCCCGATCCTGGCCTTCCTGCGGGGCCTGTCGGACGAATCCCGACGGCTCCGTTTCCGCTCCGATTCGGTAGACCTGGAGGCGACGGCCCGGCGCTGGTCCGGAGTCGAGGGCTGCGAGGACTGCTGCGTACTGGCGGTCCACGGCCAGGATGTGGTGGGTCAGGCGAGCTACGACCGCGTAGCCGACGATCGCGCGGACACGGACCGGGCCGAGGTTGGCTTCACGGTCACCGACTCGTTCCAGGGTCGAGGCCTGGGCACGCTGCTGCTGAAGCGCCTCGCCGAGGCGGCCGAAGATGACGGCGTCGCGGTCTTCGAGGCAGACGTCCTGCCCGAGAACCACAAGATGCTCGAAGTCTTCCGGGAGAGCGGCTTCGGGATCACGATGAAGAGCGAGCCGGGCCTCGTCCGCATCGGGTTCCCCACCTCCATTACGCCCGAGGCGCGAGCGCGCTTCGAGGCCCGCGAGCAGATCGCGTCGATGAACGCGGTCCGGGGCATGCTGGCGCCGCGTTCCGTGGCGGTGATCGGCGCGGGGCGCAAGCGCCGCACCATCGGCGGCGAGGTCTTCCACAACCTCATGGACGGCGGCTTCAACGGCCCCGTCTACCCCGTCAACCCCAGCGCCGACGTCGTCCAGTCGGTCCACGCCTACAAGTCGATCCTCGACATCTCCGGTCCGGTCGATCTGGCCGTGATCGTCGTTCCTGCCAAGCTCGTGATGGCCGCCGCGACGGAATGCGCCCAGAAGGGCGTCCACGGCATGGTGGTGATCACGGCAGGCTTCGCCGAAGCCGGCCCGGCCGGCCGCGAGATGCAGCGCGAGCTGATGGGGATCGCCCGCGAGCACGGTATGCGAGTCATCGGCCCCAACTGCATGGGCGTCATCAACACCCACGACGACGTCCGCATGAACGCGACCTTCTCGCCGAACGCCCCGATGCAGGGCAACGTCGGTTTCCTGTCGCAGTCGGGCGCGCTCGGTCTGGCCGTGATCGAGTACGCCAACAGCCTTTCGCTGGGCCTCTCCACCTTCATCTCCGTCGGCAACAAGGCCGACCTCTCCGGCAACGACTTCATCCAGTACTGGGCCGACGACCCGGCAACCGACGTGATCGCCCTGTACCTGGAGTCGATCGGCAACCCCCGCAAGTTCGCCCGGATCTCGCGGCGGGTCGGCCGCCAGAAGCCGATCCTGGTCGTCAAGAGCGGGCGCTCCACGGCCGGCGCTCGCGCCACGTCGTCCCACACTGGCGCTCTCCTTGGCGCCTCCGACGTGACCGTCGACGCCCTCTTCAAGCAGGCCGGCGTCATCCGCACCGACACCCTGGGCGAGTTCTTCGACGTCGCCACCTTGCTAGCCAACCAGCCACGGCCGAAGGGCAACCGCGTCGCGATCCTGACCAACGGCGGCGGCCCGGGCATCCTCTGCGCCGACGCCTGCGAGGCGGACGGCCTCGTCGTGCCGCAGGTCCCCGACGAGATCAAGGCCAAGCTAGCCGAGTTCCTGCCGCCGGAGGCGGGCTACAACAACCCCGTCGACATGATCGCCGCCGCGCCGCCGGAGTCCTTCCGCAAGGCGCTGAAGATCCTGGCCGAGTGGGACGGGATAGACGCGATCATCATCCTGTACGTTCCGGTGCTCGTGACAAAGCCCGAGGAGATTGCCCTCGGCATCCGCGAGGCGGCTCTCGATCTTCCGCGCCCGCTCCCGCTCCTGTCCGTCTTCCTGTCGTCCAAGGGCACGCCGGACTCTCTCAAGACGGACGGGCTCTCGTTGCCGTCGTATCCGTTCCCCGAGGATGCCGCCCGCGCCCTCGCCCACGCCGTTCGATACGGCATCTGGGCGGAGACGCCCGAGGGTCTGGTACCGCAGTACGGGGACCTTCGCACCTCCGAGGGCAAGGCCATCATCGCCGACGTCCTCGCCTCCATCCAGAAGTCGGGCGAGGAGAAGTCGCGCTGGCTGCTCCCTGACGAGGTGGCGAAGCTGCTTGGCTGCTACGGCGTTCCGATGGCGGCGTGGCGCCTGGCGGCCACGCCCGAGGAGGCCGGCGCCGCCGCTGCCGAGATCGGCGGCAAAGTGGCGCTCAAGGGTGTCGCTCCCAAGCTGATCCACAAGACCGAGGCCAAGGCCGTCGTGCTCAATCTCGAGGGCGCGGCCGAGGTGACGCAGCAAGCCGTCGAGATGTCGGCTCGAATTGCCGCCCAGGGTACGAAGGTCGAGAAGTTCTTCGTCCAGCAGATGGTCCCGTCCGGTGGCGTTGAGATGCTCGTGGGTGTCGTCCACGATGCGCTCTTCGGCCCGGTCGTGGCCTGCGGCGCGGGCGGTACCGCCGTCGAGGTCCTCAAGGACGTGAAGGTCCGGATCACGCCGCTGACCGACCGAGACGCCCACGAAATGGTCACGTCTCTGCGCACGTTCCCGCTCCTCGATGGCTTCCGCGGCGCGCCCAAGTGCGACGTCGCCGGCCTGGAGGAGCTGCTGCTCAGAGTCGCGGCCATGGTCGAGCAGCATCCGGAGATCGCGGAGATGGACTGCAACCCGGTCATCGTCCGCCCCGAAGGCGCTGTGATCGTGGATGCGCGGATCCGGATCGAGGCTGTGCAGGAGTAGGTTTGGGCCATCCGCAAGCGCCGAGGTCTACGCCTCGGTGCCTCCGTCGTCAGGAGTGAGTGGCCTGCGTTCCTGAGTCGGCGAAAGTCCTGCCCGCCACAGGGATGAATTGCCAGTCGTAGCTCTGGGCGTGAAGCGTCAGCTTCAGGACCCCAAAGGTGCCGGTGCTGCGCACCTGCGAGTTGGCCCGGATCGTACCCATCGGTATCTGGCTTGCTCCGCCGGTGCCGACGACAAACTCGCGGATGCCGTTCGGATCGGCCGCGGCGGCCGGCGACTGGAGGGCGAAGCGCTCGTAGTCGTGATCGTGGCCGTTGATGACCAGGTCCGCGTGAGCCGCGTACAGGTCGTCCCACCAGGCGCGGAATGCGGTGCTGTTCCCGTTCGCGCCACCGGAACTGAAGGACGGCATGTGCCAGATGGCGATGATGTGCTTGCCTGCGTTGGCCGCCAGATCGTTACGCAGGAATGTCTCCTGCGGCGAACCGGCTCCACAGCCGCCGACCTCGGCGCACATGGCGTTGAGACTGATGACATGCCAGTCGTTGGCAAGATCGTAGCTGTAGTAGCCCTTGCTGGCGGTGCCGGCCGCGGCGCCGTAGAAAGCGTAGTAGGGAGCCGCACCAGACGTGGCGTAGTCGTGGTTGCCGGGCACCGGATGGGTCCGGTCCTTGTACACGCCCCAGGTCTTCGCGATGCAGTCGCTGTACTGGTCCGAAGTCCCGCTCTCGTTGGAGTTGTCGCCGGCCGTGAAGATCGCCGCGCTCGGGTTGGCCCCGAGGATCGCCGCGGTTGCCTGGGCGTTGGCGATGCCCGAGGTGATGCAGATGTCGCCCGCGCCGATCAGCACCGGATCCCCGCCGGCGGCCAGCTGAGTCGGGGTTGGCGTGAGCGTCCGAGTTGCGGTTCCTGGTGGAGGCGTCGAGCCGTCGCTAAGTGTCAGAAGCAGCATCGGCGGATGGGTGGATTCGCGGCTGCCGAAACTGATAGCTGTTGCGCTGCGGTCCACGATTGCAAGTTCGACGATCGCACCCATCTGGACGGCCGAGCTCACGTCAACGGTGGTCGTCGCGCCCGCTGTGAAGGCCCCCACGGACCCGACCGGCACCGAGGCGACGCCCGGGGCATTGGAGATGGTGAGCTCGGTCTCGATCCATGGGGCGCCGTCCGTCTTGACGACGTCGTAGCCCGCGCTGGAGGCGGAGGTGGCGTAGAGCTCAAGCTTGGCGCTGGCGACGTCACCGCCGAGAGACCGGAGGTCAAATCGCAGGTAAGCGCGCACCAGAGGCGCTCCGTCGACGCGGATTTGAGTGGACGTCCCGAAGTTGGTCGAGGCTGCGGTCGCGTCGACATATGAGTCGGCGGTGGCGCTGAGGCTCACCGTGGGGACCGTCGAAGTCGCGGCTCCGGCGAACGCCAGGCCCGCGATGAAGAAGGCGTCCACCGCGATGCCCAGAAGAGCGGAGACTCGCAGAAGGCGAATGGAGCGAAAGGCCACGATAGGCTCTCCGAGGAACGGCCGCCAGCGCATCGCCCGCATGTCGGCCTGTGCGCCTTGTTGATATCGACCGTATTCCCCATGACCTGCGCGCTACTACCGCCCAGGTGGCCTGCACAGGCGCGGACTAAGGTCATGTACCACATGCGACTTATGGGTGAGGCATCCAGAGCCCGCTCCAGCAGGGGCTTGGGTCCGGTTGGCGGACGGGGCCCGGCCGACGTGCGTGTCTGGGCGACGCTCGAACCCGGGCGCGGCCGCGCCACCGGAAGGTCAGTAACGCTCGACGAGCAACCTCCCGTCGACCCAGCCCCGCCACCCGCCGGCAGCCCGAACGAGGGCCCAGTCGTCGATTCGCGATTCCACCACCAGCCCCAGCCCTGGAGGGAGGCTGGCGACCGGCGGCTGCGACGGATCCGGCACGGCCCAGGCCGCCA
>DATEXG010000045.1:0-6475 GCA_035257225.1 Candidatus Limnocylindrales bacterium | reverse complement strand
GCCCATCGATCGTCCGCCCATCGGTCGTCCCCCGCCGATCGATCGCTGGCGGATCGCTTCCGGCCGGATCGAGCGGTCGACCTCGAAACCGGAAATCGTCTCGCGCGCTATTGGTCCGCGAAGCAGCGACTCGATCTCGCTCAGGAGGCCCAGCTCGTCGACGCAGACCAGCGACACGGCGTCGCCCTCCATTCCGGCGCGGCCCGTCCGGCCGATCCGGTGCACGTAGTCGGAGGCCACCATCGGCAGCTCGAAGTTGACCACGTGCGGCAGAGCTTCGATGTCGAGGCCTCGGGACGCGACTTCGGTCGCGACGAGGATGTCGACGCGCCCGGCCTTGAAGTCGTCCAGCGCCCGGACTCGCTGCCCCTGGCTCTTGTTGCCGTGGATCGCTGCGGCGGCGATGCCGTCCTTGCCGAGCTGCTCGGCGAGCCGGTTGGCGGCGTGTTTCGTCCGCGTGAAGACCAGCGCCTTGTCGATTCGGCCGCCGCGGACGAGGTGGCTGAGAAGCTCGCGCTTGCGCTCCCGGTCGACCGGGTAGACGACCTGGCGAACCAGCTCGATCGGGGCGTTGCGACGGGCGATCTGGACGTACGCGGGATCGATCAGCAACGTGGCCGCCAGTTCGCGGATCTCGTCCGAGAACGTTGCCGAGAACAGCAGGCTCTGGCGATGCGCGGGGATGAGGGCGAGGATGCGGCGGATGTCGCGGATGAAGCCCATGTCGAGCATCCGGTCGGCCTCGTCGAGGACGAGGATCTCGACCGAACGCAGGTCGATCGTGCCCTGCCCGGCGTGGTCGAGCAGGCGGCCCGGAGTGGCGACGACGATCTCCGGCCCGGCGCGAAGAGCGCGGGCCTGTGGATCGAACCCGACACCGCCGTAGATGGTCGTGGAGCGGATCGGGCGTTCGGAGCCGTAGGTGCGGACGCTTTCCTCGACCTGGAGCGCAAGCTCGCGGGTCGGGGTCAGGACGAGACAGCGGATCGGAAGGCCGGTCGCGCCACGGCCGCGGGTCTGCCCGACCGGCAGACGGCGTGGCTCGGGGCGGCTGGCGTTGAGGATCTGGAGGATCGGAAGGACGAAGGCGGCAGTCTTGCCGGTGCCCGTTTGGGCGCCAGCGAGGAGGTCGCGTCCGGCGAGTACGATCGGGATCGATTCGGCCTGGACCGGCGTGGGAGTGGTGTAGCCCTGCGCGGCGACGGCACGGAGGAGCTCGGGCGTCAGCCCGAGTTGTTCGAATGGCATAGGGAGAGCGCTCCTGAGATGGCCCACCCGCTCGGTATTTGCAGCGGGGACCGGTCAGGGCGTTGGAGTGGATCGGGATCGTTCGGCGGGTAACCGGGGCGCAGACCGGAGCGCCCATTCGTTCACGAAGGTACTCACCATACCACATTCGGAGTTTTCGACCGAATGTTCGAAGCGCCGGCGCCCCTCAGTGGCAGCTGGCGGATCCGGAGTCGGTGAACGTGTAGCCGGGGGCAGGCACGAACTTCCAGCTGTAGCCGGT
Source organism: Candidatus Limnocylindrales bacterium (assembly GCA_035257225.1). Taxonomy (GTDB): domain Bacteria; phylum Chloroflexota; class Limnocylindria; order Limnocylindrales; family CSP1-4; genus Fen-1039. The sequence continues at coordinate 4,965 of DATEXG010000045.1, read as the reverse complement.
TGGGCCGAGGGACATCTGGATGACGCCGAATGACTTGTCGTTCCGCACGACCTCGCCCGTCAGAGGAGCAGTGGTGAAGCCGTAGTGGTTCTTGCCTCCGGTGCCGACGACGAACTCCGTCGTGCCGGTCGGGCTGGGCTTGCCGTTTGCGTCGAGAGGGACGAAGCGTTCGTAGTCGTGGTTGTGTCCGGTCAGGACCACGTCCACGTTGGCGGCGACCAGATCGGCCCAAATCGTAGTCATCTGCGAGGCATCTCCGTGCTCACCGGACGACCAGCGCGGTTCGTGCCAGTAGACGAGGGTGCATGGCGACGGGTGGGCCGCCAGATCGGCCAGGAGCCACTTCTCCTGCGCCGACCCCCGTCCGCAGCCGCCCACGCCACCGGCGCTGCACTCGGAGTCGAGGCTGATCATGTGCCAGTCGCCCAGGTTGAAGCTGTAGTACGGAGGAAATCCGAAGTAGGTGAAGTAGCCCGCCGCGCCGTGCGTCAGGTATTCGTGATTGCCGATGGCGGGGTACATGATCGAGAGGTAACGTCCCCAGGTGGAGCCAAACACGCTCTGGAATGCGGCCAGCGTGCCGTCCTCGTACTGGTTGTCGCCGAGGGTCAGAACAGCCGTCGGCGCGAGTTGACCGATCTGGTTGGCCGTGGCCGCCTGGTCGCAGTCGGCGGGTTGGTTGACGTTCGTGGCCGGGTCGCAGGCGATGTCGCCGGCCGCCACGATGGTGACGGTCGTGGGGCTCGGAGCGGGTGTCGGCGGGCCGGGGGCCAGCGGCAGCGGCACGGGCGCCATACCGGGTCCCGGGATGAACCCGGGTTTGGGCGTGGTGACGGTCGTTTTCGCGGTGGCGCTCGGCAGCGGCGTGGCGGTAGCGTCGGGGATCGTGGGCTCTTGCGAGGCCGCTGCCGACGAGAGGGACGGCATGGCCGCCGGCGTGGGCGGGGGCTGCGACTGAGTGGCAGAGCTGCACGCCCAGGCGGTCGCCATGACCAGGCCGAGGGCCGCAAGCTTGGCTGCGAAGATCGCCGGACGAACCTGCGAGAAGGCGGCCACCACTACGATTCCTCCTGGAATGCCGCTCGACCAGAGAGCGGATCGTGCCGGACGAGCGTCCAACGGCCCGCGGCCTGCGATGCAGGGCAAAAGAGCCCGCCGGCAAGCCCGGAGTATGGCTCCGAGGCCCAACGCTCAACCGGGGAAGCTACGAATGTCCCGCCTGTCGATGAGTCACCGTCACGCCGATCTACTGGGCGGGACACGCGAGGATCAGGCCGAGCGGGCGGTATGCCGAGCCGGCGCCGTCGGACTGCTTGCAGCGATGTGCCTGTAAGCGGTCGGCCAAGCCGCTATCCTCCCAACGTGAGCGAACTCGTCTTTCCAGCTGGCTTCCTGTGGGGTGCCGCCACAGCCGCGCACCAAGTCGAAGGCGACAATACCAACAGCGACTGGTGGGCCTTCGAGTTGGCGCGAGGTACTCCATGCAAGGAGCCGAGCGGCAATGCGATCGAGCATTACCTGCGCTATGCGCGCGACATAGCGCTCCTGGCCGGCCTGGGCCTCAACACGTACCGGTTCTCCGTAGAGTGGGCGCGGATCGAGCCGGTCGAGGGCCGGTTCGATGAGACCCAGCTGGATCACTACCGGAAGATGGTCGAGCTCTGTCGCAAGTGCAACCTCACGCCGATGGTCACGCTCAACCACTTCACCCTGCCGAAATGGCTGGCCGATCGTGGCGGCTGGCTGTCGCCTTCCATCGTGCACTTGTTCGAGGAATACACCCGCCACGTCGTCCAGGCGCTCGGCGACCGGGTCGAGTGGTACTGCACGATCAATGAGCCGGGCGTGGTGGCGTTTGGCGGCTACGGTGGCGGCTTCGCCTTCCCTCCGGGGCTCAAGGGCGCGGAGAACTGGAAAGGGGCAACGGCCAAGCTCATCGAGGCCCACAAGGTCAGCCGCGCGATCATCAAGGAATTACGTCCCAACGCCAAGGTGGGGCTGACCAATTCGATGCAGGAGTGGGAAGCCAACGCCGGCGGCACCCCGATCATGAACTACGCCCGCAGCCTGACGGAGGACTCGTATCTCGAAGCGGCGGCCGACGACGATTTCGTCGGCGTCCAGACATACACGCGGGCCCGAGTCGACATGCGGCGCGCGTTCGGCTGGCTGACCAAGGCGGCCCTATCGGTCGATGCCATCGAGAAGCTCCTGGTCTCGCAGGTGGTCGGTCGGCAGACCGCCGGTGACGCCACGGCCGACGGCGCCGAGCCGATCCGCCGCACCCAGATGGGCTACGAGTTCCGGCCACAGGCGGTGGCCGCCACGGTTCGGCGGGTCGCCCAGCTCCTGCCCGGCAAGCCGATCCTGGTCACCGAGCATGGCGTGGCCACTTCCGACGACGCGGAACGAATCGAGTTCATCACAGAAGGGCTCAAGTCCCTTCACCCGCTCATCGGCGAGGGCATTCCCCTGCGCGGCTACATCCACTGGAGCGCCTTCGACAACTTCGAATGGGCGTACGGCTACGGCATGAAATTCGGGCTGATCGAGGTGGATCGGGCCACCCAGGAGCGCACGATGAAGCCCTCCGCGCGCTTCCTCGGCCGGATCGCCCGGACCAACAAGCTGACGCTCCCCGACTCCTAGGCGCCCCGGCAGCAACCGTTCGCTGCCTCCGGATAGCACAAGACCGGCGCTCACATGGCGTCGGTCCCGGTTTGTCGCGAGTGCGGCAGAAGCGTCGGCCCCTACCGTACGGGCATGCCAGCTCGAGTGTCACCGCTGAGATTGCCCGCCCGGGGCCTCGTCAGGAGGTTGGACGCGCCGCGATCCGGATCGGCCGTGAGCGGGATCAACCCGCTACCGCGAATGAGTCGCGAACCTTGAGCCGCCGTCGCTGCCTGCATCATGCCTCCGGAAACCCTTGGCGGATGAGACCGATACACCGTACTCCCGCCCGGGGACGGCCGCAACACTCGATCGGATGCCACTCGTTGAGATAGTCGTTCCGGCTTCATACGAGATATGGCGTGGCCGCGCCGGTCCGGGCTTCCGGCCGCGCCGGGGTCGCGCCCGAGGGCCCGCGGCGCGACCAGCGCCAACCTACCGGCGGCGATCGGCTAGCATCTCCGCATGGCTCGATTCACCACCCGCGCGATCCTGGCATCCACTCGCTCACGCGAGGTCCATCAGATTCCGTCGGCGGTCCCCATCTATCAAGCGGCAGCCTTCTCGAGCGCCACCGCGGCCGAGCTCGGCGATGTCCTGACCGGTGCCACGCCCGGCTACGCGTACAGCCGGATCGACAACCCCACCACAGCCGCCCTTGCTGAAGCGGTGGCAGAACTGGAGGGCGCCGAAGCGGGGCTCGCGTTCGCCACTGGCATGGCCGCCATCCACGCCGCCATCGTCTCCGTCGTGAGGGCGGGCCAGACGATCGTGGTCACGCAGGCGGTATACGGCACCACGCGCGACCTCCTCGTCCGCGTGCTGGCCGGGCTTGGAGTCACGACCGAGTTCGTCGACCCGACCGAGTTCGTCGCGGTCGACGCTGCCATGGTCAGGACCGGCTCGCCGTTGCTGTACGTGGAGACGGTTTCCAACCCCACGATCATCGTCTCCGACATCTCCGCCCTGGCTGGGATCGCTCACCGTCACGGCGCGCTGCTGCTGGTCGACAACACCTTCGCCTCGCCCTACGCCTGCCGGCCGATCGAGCGCGGCGCGGACCTGGTCATGCACTCGGCCACCAAGTACCTTTCCGGCCATGCCGACGTACTGGCGGGAGTCGTCGTCGGGAGTCGCGAGCGCGTCGACGCCCTGCGCCCGATCCTGGTGGACGTCGGCGCGGCGCTGGCGCCGCTGGCGGCGTTCCTGGTCCTACGCGGCCTGCCGACCCTCGCCCTTCGAATGGAGCGACACAGCGAGACCGCGCTCGAACTGGCGGCCTGGCTGCAGGGTCAGGACCAGATCGAGCGAGTCCACTATCCGGGCCTTCCGAGCGATCCGGGACATGAGGTGGCCTCCCGGCAACTCGACGTGTTCGGCGGCATGTTCGCCTTCGAGCTGACCGGCGGCCGAGAGGCGGGCCAGGCCTTCCTCGACGCCATGCGGGTATCCGAACGAACGGCCTCCTTGGGCGCCTTCCGAACCATCACCAGTCATCCCGCTTCGACGACTCACAGGCAGCTCGACGCCGCGGCATTGCGTGCGAGCGGCATTGCTCCTGGGCTGCTGCGATGCTCCGTCGGACTGGAGGACGTGGAGGACCTGCGCGAGGACTTCGAACTCGGCCTTGCCGCAGCCGCGGCGGCCACTCGGTAGCTGCCGCTCGGAGGGGCCGGCCGGATGGGACGAGGCGTTCAAGAGCGGGATGGATGGGACGGGGCGGCCGGGCGGGCGGCGACGTTTCCTCTCAATACCCGCCCGGGTAGTACTAAGTTGAGCCCGCGGTCGGCGCGGGCGATCCGAGGCCGCGAGAAACTGATTCTGCGCTCGTCCGAGCCCGCTCCCACGCTCGGCGGCCGCGGCTGAAGCCGGACCCTAGACCTCAGCGCGCCGTTATAGGGCGCCGAAGGAGCGGCGGTTCCGCTTAGCACTACCACTACTGGTAATACGTGATTCCGCGCACGAACCCACGAGGGACGAGCGCACGCACGGGTCGCCAGACTGCCGGGCACGAACGCCCGCACGCGGCTTCCGCGGCGGCTACGCGGTAGCTCCCGCCACGCGCCCCCGCCTACTCCGCCCCCCGCCTACTCAGCCATGAGCTCAGTACTGGAACAAGAGCTCGCGGTACTTCGGAAGCGGCCAGAGCTCGTCGGCGACCAGCGACTCGAGATCGTCGGCCACGGCGCGCAGGTTGTCCTGGGCCGGAATGACCTTCTCCTTGAATGCCTTGGCCTCGGCGTGTACCGAGCCCGCATCATGGGCCGCGTGCTGAGCGTGCTCCAGATCATGGAT
>DATEXG010000044.1:0-2459 GCA_035257225.1 Candidatus Limnocylindrales bacterium | reverse complement strand
TGACGGGTTCTGCCTACAGGGCCACGCCCGCCGCCGCCACCGGCGGCAAGATCGTTCTCGCCGAATGGCAGTATCCGGATACCTTGGTGCCCTACTTCGCGCGCCTCGGGTCCGACTTCGAGGTCGCCGGCAGCATGTTCGACGGCCTGCTCACCGTCACCCCAGACCTGCGCTACGCCCCGGACCTGGCCCAGGACGTCCCGACCGTCGACAACGGCGGTGTCGTCCTCAAGGACGCCGGCATGAGTGTGACCTGGAAGCTCAAGTCCGGCATGCAGTGGTCGGACGGCGAGCCCATCAACTGCGACGACGTCAAGGCGACGTGGACGTGGAACATGGATCCGGCCAACGCCGGCCTCGTAGGCGGGACCGCCGGCTGGGAGGACATCTCCGGCATCGACGGCGGAATCGGCACGACCTGCGTGGTTCACTACTCCAGGGTGTACGAGGGCTACCTCAACCTGTTCTCGCCGGTCCTGCCCGCTCACTACCTCGCCACGATCCCAGTCAGGGAGGCTCCGGCCAGGCTGTATCCCCTGAACAATCCCAGCACCGGCGTCTACAGCGGCCCGTACATCCCCACGGCCACCAAGGCTCGCGCCCAGATCACCCTGGTTCCGAACCCCAAGTGGCAGACCATCAGCGGGCACGCGCCCTGGCTCGGGTCGGTGACGTGGAAGTTCTTCGGCGGCCCGGACTCGGTGATCGCCGCCTTCAAGACCGGTGGCTACGACGTCGGCCAGGGCCTCGGCAACGACGACATCCCCGCGCTGACGGGGATCGACGCGAGCCGGCAGATCATCCACGACTCGCTGGCCTATGAGCTCAACGCCTTCAACAACGCGAGTCTCAAGGACAAGTTCGGGACCGACTACCCCATCATCATCGGGGCCATCAAGCTCGCGACCGACCGCCAGGCGATCGCCCAGGGCCCTCTGGACGGCAACGTCACGGTGAGCAACAACTTCATCTCGCCGCTCTCCTGGTACTACAAGGATCTGGGCGGCTCCACGATCGCCGATCCGGCCTCGGCCTCCACGCTCCTGGCGAATGCCGGATGGAGCAAGAACGCCGATGGCTACCTGTCCAAGGGGGGCCAGCTCCTGGAGCTGTCGTACTGCTCGGACAATCCCTCGGTCCGAGTGGACACGCTCAAGCTCGTGGCTCTCCAGCTCAAGGCGATCGGCATCAAGGTCGACCTGAACACGAAGCCCACCGCGGCCGTTTTCGGCCTGTGGAACACGAGCAAGCCCGATACCGCGTGCAATCTCAGCCACGGCAACTACGACGTGGCCGAGTTCTCATACGACTGGTCTGGGGTGGATCCGCTCCTTCAATCTCGTGCGTACCGGTCGGACGAAATCCCCGACAACCCACCCAACACGGGCGAGAACGTGACTCGCGTGGCCCTCCCGGCGCTCGACAAGGCCTACGGCACCGTCAGGTCGAGCGTGGACTTCACCCAGATTCGGGATGCCATGTCCGCGATCCAGGACATCTACGGTTCGGACAAGAACACCTACGAACTGCCGCTCTACTTCCGCAAGGACGCCTGGCTCGTTGGCCCGCGGATCCACAACTTCACGGGCAACCCGACCTCTGCCGGCGGCGAGTGGAACATCGGCGACTGGTGGGTGGACTGATCGCCCGGCGGTGCCGTTCTTGCGAGCGGTCGCGTTCGCCAGGGCTGGGTCGGCCTCAGGCCGGGTCCCTGCGGAACCTGCACGTCGTCCGGCGGTGAGCTACTACGAGATCCGTTCGGCTGGGGCTCTGCACGGGCCGCTCGAACGGCAGCGAAGGATGACCGGAGGGCAGGTGCACGGCCTCGGCGGAAACGGCGACCACGCTGCTGGTAGGAGGGTCATCCGGGAGGTTATTCAAGGTGTATCGTACGCGCACGGGCACTGGAGAAGGACTGCCAATAGCTCTCGCGACCGGTGCAGGGGCGAGCTCGGAGATCTGACGCTCGCGCTGCGCGCTCGACATGTGTGGTCGCCTTCGCGAGGGCCGGTAGGTCCGGCCACCAGGGCCGATGAGCATGACAATCCCGTTCCGGGAGCAGCTGGATCAAGGGAGCGCGTCCCGGGAGGAAGACGGGGCTGCCGAGTAAAGGTTCCCAATGCCTTGTGTTCGAGGAGGTGCCGGCAGGACGACGGATCACTTGAGTGGTGGCGGTCGCCGGCGGTTGATTGACACCCCCGGAGTGCCTCTCCATAGTAGGGGCGCGTATCGCCAGCCTAGCACCAGGATAAGAGCCCACTTCTCGCCGCCGACCCAGACGCGAAGCGGCCGCGCGGCGGGAACAATGGGGCCCTCTCTCAACTAGCGCAGGAATGAGTTGGAGGCGGATGGATGTATAGACGTCTATTTGGCGTTCTCGCCATAGGTGTGCTGGTGGCAGGAGCTTGCTCATCCAGCACTTCCACCAAGAAGATCGTCGTTGCCGAGTGGCAGTACCC
>DATEXG010000043.1:0-5742 GCA_035257225.1 Candidatus Limnocylindrales bacterium | reverse complement strand
GCGCGGACCGGTCATGGAGTCGGGGACGACGCCGGTGATGCGCTCGGGGCTGCCGTTTGCTTGGCCTGCGGCAGCAATCCGAACTGGTTGATCGGCCAGTAGCGGATCCACGCTCGACCGATGACCGCAGACTTGTCGATCGGACCGAACTCGCGGGAATCCTGCGACGCCTGTCTGTGGTCGCCCATCACGAAGAGCTGGGTCGGACCGAGCGTCCATTTCTCGCTACCGCCACCGGACACCTGCGTCGGCTGGCCCTCAAAGACGTACGGCTCGCTGATCTGGACGCTGTTGACGAAGACGTGGCCGCCGTGGATATCAACGGTATCGCCTCCTACACCAATGACCCGCTTGATGTACGGAGTGCCGGACGGATCCGCGATCCATCCGGTCGGCGGGTTGAAGACGATGACGTCGCCTCGGTGGTAGGCGTCGAAGCGCGGAGTCAGTTTGTCCACGAGAACGTACTGATTCGGCATCAGGGTGTTCTCCATGGATTCCTGCTGGACCTGGTACGGCTGAGCCGCGACGAGCTGGACGACCAGGAAGATGACGACGGTAAGAAGCAGCGTCTCCAGGAGCTCGAGGAGGCAACCGAGCGTTCGACGGTTCACAAGTCCGCGAGTATAGGGGCTGTGCTATCGTCCTGCCCTGTGGAACTCCCAAAACGTCTGGGCTGGCTCAAGAGCGGCCGGTTCTTGAGGTTCCTGTCTGCCTTCACCGGGCTGGTCATCCTGGCGGCGATTCTCTACAACGCCGCCGCGGTCGACAGGCTGCCGCCGACCTATACGATCCGGGTTAGCAGCCCCGCGGCCAGCGGCCGGGCTCTGACGCTGACGGCGATCGACGTCGACTTCAGCAAGGACGTGAAGCACGATACGGCCGAGCAGGCGTTCTCGTTGTCACCCAACCTTCCCCACGCGTTCCACTGGCAAGGCCTCAAGCTGATCGTGACGCCGTCGGCCAAGCTGCCGCTGTCGACCGTCTTCCACGTCCACATGGCGGCCGGGGTCGAAGACAAGGCTGGGAACACACAGGGCGGGACCGGGGACATGACGTTCACGACGGTGGACGCGCCCACGGTGACGGCCGTATCGCCGGTGCCGGGTGCCCAGTCGGTCCCGATCGAGTCGCCCATCCAGATCACCTTTGACCGACTCATGGATCCGGAAAAGGTCATCGCGGGACTGAGGGTCGAACCGAGCTTCAGCTATCAGGTCTCGTGGAACGAGGCGGTCCTGACGCTCACGCCGTCGCTTCCGCTGGCGTCGGATACCGAGTACAAGCTCACCATCGGCGACCCGGCGGTCGACACGGACGGCAGCCGGCTCCCCGACTACACGACGAGCTTCCGAACCCTCGGCATCGGCCTGCGAGTCACGGCTCGGGTTCCCGCGGCGGACGTCGCCGGGGTGAACGTCCACAGCCAGATTGCGGTCGTCTTCGACGGCCCGATCGATCCCTCGTCCATCGACGGAGCGATCAAGTTGACGCCGCCCGTTTCGGGGTCGATGAAGATGGTCTCCCTGCCTGACGATCGCAACCCGCCCGCGAATCCAACCGCGACGCCTGGCGCGACGCCGACCGGCTCGGGCGCCAACGTCCTCGTTTTCACGCCTGACAACCCGCTGGCCGCCCACACGACCTATTCGGTGACCATGAGCTCGACGGTTCGGCAAACGAACGGCCAGGCTGCCCCACAGCAGGCCTGGAGCTTCATCACCGGCGAACCGCCGGTGAATGCTCTCAACCAGATCGCGTTCCTGTCCGACCGGGGCGGCGTGGCCAACGTCTGGCTGATGAACCCGGACGGCACGAACCCGCGCCAGGTCACCTGGGAGCTCTCGCGGGTGAGCGGCTTCGACGTCAGTGGCGACGGCTCCACCATCGCCTACGGCTCCGGCGGAGTCGTCAAGAAGATGTCGATCGGCGGCGACGGCCTGCAGACTCTGACGGCCGGCACCGACCTGGAGTACGCCCCGACGTTCACGCCCGACGGGACCGGTCTCGTCGTCGGCCGGCGCGACGGAACGGGCGCCGACCTCGGCTACTGGCGCATTCCAATGATCTCCGGCGCGGACCCCGAGCAGGTGGCGACGGACGGGGCCCCGAACCTCGGCAGCACAAGCGTCACCGGTGACGGTCTGACCGGCAAGCCCGGACTGTCGCCCTGGGCGTCGCGAGCCGCCTTCAGCGCGGATGGGTCGACAATGCTTGTCGTCCGCGGCTCCGACGACGTGGTCATGCTGGTGGACATGACCGGCGCCACGCCACCTCGGCAGCTGACCATCGTGGGGGACTCGCAGCCGGTTTGGGTCCAGAGCGACGCCGCGTTCTTCGTGGCCGGAACCGCCGACAGGGGCGGGACATGGCTCTATTGGCGGGTTACCATGGACGGCGCCCTGACAAGCATCGGGCCGGCTGTCAGCGATATCGACACCGCCGGCCAAGCCGCCGGCCAAACCGCCGGCCAAGCCGTCGCCCGCATCGTGCGTGCCGGCGACGGGTCCACCCACCTGGCTTACGCGGCCCGGCCTGGCGGAGAGCTCAAGCCCCTTACCAACGATCCTGCGTTCAGCGAGATGTCGCCGTCGTTCCGACCGGACGGGAACATGGTCGTCTTCGGGCGGGTCCGCACCCAGGATCCGACGCTCTCCGCCGGCATCTGGATCGTCAAGCCGGACGGTACGGGCCTGACCAATCTCTCGCTCGACGGCGCTTTCCCTCGCTGGCTGCCCTAGACGGCAAGTGGCCGTTCCGCGGCGCCGGTGCCAAAGGTCCCGGGAAGTCGGGACCAATCGCCTCGCTTCGGGACTCCGCGATGCATACTCGAAAGTCTTTCCGCAGTTTGACCGGCCCTTTCGGCCGTTGATACACTCCGCCCGGCCCGAGAATACACACCGATACCGAATCCCGGTCACGCCCCAGGCTGCGCGCTCGTCCCCGCCGCGCCAATTCCGCGTCCAGAGAGAAGGAGTGCCTCGCCCCCCATGGACCCGAACCTGCTCCAGGTGTTCATCCCGATCGCCGGATTGCTCGCGGTAGGGTTCGCCATCTACCTCGCCCGCGACGTCCTGTCTCGCGACACCGGGACCCAGGCGATGATGGACGTCTCCGCGACGATCAACGAGGGCGCGGTCGCGTTCATCAAGCGCCAGTACACGACGATCGGTCTGCTGGCGCTGGCCGGCTCAGTCGTGATCTTCGCGATCATCTCTGTGCTCGAGACGGCGAGCGTCGCGGATACGTCGCACGTCGGAATCGACATCGGCATTCGCACCGGTGGAGCGTTCCTGCTGGGCGCTGCCTGTTCGATGGCCTGCGGGATCATCGGCATGCTGGTCAGCGTCAAGGCGAACGTGCGCGTCGCGTCCGCCGCCCGGCGCAGCCTCGTCGAAGCCGTCCAGGTGGCGATGCGCGGTGGCGCGGTTTCCGGCTTCCTCGTCGTCGCCCTGTCGCTGCTCGGCGTCTGGTCGATCTTCGCCATCAACGGCGGTCTGTCCGGCGGCGATAGCACCAAGGACGCCCCGTTCCTGATCGTCGGTTACGGCTTCGGCGCCAGCTTCGTGGCCCTCTTCGCCCAGCTCGGCGGTGGTATCTACACCAAGGCCGCAGATGTGGGCTCAGACCTCGTCGGCAAGGTCGAGGCCGGCATCCCCGAAGACGACCCGCGCAACGCGGGTGTCATCGCGGATCTCGTGGGCGACAACGTCGGCGACTGCGCCGGCCGCGGCGCCGACCTCTTCGAGTCCACCGCCGCCGAGAACATCGGCGCCATGATCCTGGGCGTCGGCGTCTACGCTCTGGCCCTCAAGGCCGGCTGGCCGAACCCGACCGCCTGGATCTTCTTCCCGCTCGTCGTCCGAGCCTTCGGTCTCGTCTCCACGATCGTCGCGATGTTCTTCATCCGCGGCAAGGAGACCGAGAACCCGATGAACATCCTCAACCGCGGCTACTGGGTCACGACGATCCTCAGCGCGCTGTCGCTGGTTCTCGTCACCTACACGATGATGAACACCAACGGCGCAACCGGGGACAACGGCATCCCCACCTGGATCTACTTCCTGGGCGCCGGCTGCGTCGGCCTGGCTACAAGCATCGCCTTCGTCTACATCACCCAGTACTACACCGCCGGAACGTTCCGTCCCGTCAAGGAGATCGCAGAGGCTTCCAAGACGGGCCCGGCAACCAACATCATCGCCGGCATGTCGGTGGGCTTCGAAACGACCGCCGTGACTGCGATCACCATCGGCCTCGCCCTCCTTGCCAGCAACTGGCTCGGCGCGCACTCCGGGCTGGGCTCGGTGGGTGGCGTCTTCGGCACCGCGGTCGCAACGATGGGCATGCTGATGACCACGGCCTACGTGCTCGCGATGGACACCTTCGGCCCGATCACGGACAACGCTGGCGGCATCGCCGAATTCAGCCGTGCCGAGGCTGGCGCCCGTGACATCACCGATCGCCTCGACGCTGTCGGCAACACGACCAAGGCGCTCACCAAGGGCTACGCGATTGCGTCGGCGTCCCTGGCCGCCTTCCTTCTCTTCTCGGCCTACATCGACAAGGTAAACCTGATCCTCGGCCGCCAGATCGCGGCCGGCACTCGAACCGCCGCCCAGGGCCTCATGACCTCGGTCAACCTGGCCAACGTCAATGTCTTCGTGGCCGCCCTCATCGCCGCGATGCTCGTCTACTTCTTCAGCTCTCTCGCGATCCGGGCAGTCGGCACGACCGCACAGGCGATCATCGTCGAGGTCCGCCGCCAGTTCAGAGAGATCCCCGGGATCATGGACTACACCGGCCGGCCGGACTACGCACGTGTCGTCGACATCACGACCCGTGCCGCCCTCCGCGAGATGATGCTGCCCGGCATCGTCGCCGTCGCCACTCCGATCATCGTTGGCCTGCTTCTCGGCTACGAGGCCGTCGCGGGTCTGCTGATGGTTGGGACCATCGCCGGCGTCCTGCTCGCCACCGTCCTCAATAACAGCGGCGGCGCGTGGGACAACGCCAAGAAGTACATCGAGGCCGGCCACCTCCTCGACGAGAATGGCAACGTCCTCGGCAAGAAGTCCCTAGCCCACCAGGCTGGCGTCGTCGGCGACACTGTCGGCGATCCGTTCAAGGACACCGCCGGTCCCTCTCTCCACGTTCTGGTGAAGCTGCTGGCCACCATCACCCTGGTGATGGCCCCGCTCTTCATTCGCTAGTCCGGCTCTGACGCGACGGGCCGGCGGTCATTCGATCGCCGGCCCGCACACTTACCGGACCCTACGCACCGCACCGAGGAGACGTCCAGTGGACCTGTCCATCCAGGCGCTGGTCATGGGGATCGTGCAGGGTCTGACCGAGTTCCTGCCGATCTCGAGCTCGGGTCATCTCGTGCTGGTGCCGTGGCTCTTCGGGTGGAAGGATCCGTTCATCGATTCGGTCGCCTTCACCGTCGTCCTTCACATGGGCACCCTGCTTGCCTTGCTCGTCTACTTCTGGCGCGACTGGCTGACTCTCATTCCTGCTGGTCTGGCCGCCATCTGGGACCGCTCGTTCAAGGGCGATCAAGATCGCAAGATGGCGTTCTTGCTCGTCGTCGCCACCATTCCGGCCGTGCTGGTCGGGCCCGTCTTCGAGTCGAAGCTTGAGGAACTCGTTCGCGAACCGGCCCCCATCGCCGTGATGCTGTGCGTCGGCGCCGCCATTCTGTGGCTGGCGGATCGTTGGGGGGCCCGCAGGCGCGAAATGGAC
>DATEXG010000042.1:0-14314 GCA_035257225.1 Candidatus Limnocylindrales bacterium | reverse complement strand
GCGGGCCCTCAGCCGCCTCGAGCCCGATCGCCTTGGCGGATGCGACGACTCCGGCACCGACTCTCGACCGAACGCCCGCGTCCGGCGCGGAGGTCAGCCCCGATGTCAGCGCTCAGCCCAGTACGCCCGCCCCGGACGTGGCCCTGGTCACCACGACCCCGACGCCCGCACCAACGCCCACGCCAACGCCCGCCCCTACGCCCAAGCCGACACCCTCACCGACACCCAAGCCCACGCCTGCACCGACGCCTAAGCCAACGCCGGTCCCGACTCCGGCGCCCACGCCGGTCCCCACACCAGTCCCGACGCCGACGCGGACACCGGTTCCCACGCCGGTTCCGACACCGACGCCGCTTCCAACGCCGACGCCGACCCGGACTCCGACGCCGCCGATGTTCACGACGGTTACCCTGGTGGAGCCAATGCCAGCCGTTCACGGTGACAATGCCAACCTGAAGGTGCAATCACTGACGGGGGCGAGCTGCTTCCTGACCAGAACTGGCAACGGACAGACCAGGGTGTACACGCAGAACCATCCGAACAGCTTCACGATCCCGAGTCCGGAGGGCGAGATAGTCGTTGTGTGGGGTGGAACTCGTTCTGGCTACTCGGCCTGGCCGGCGGGCAGGTACCAGATCACTGCAACGTGCACGCCGTCCGGCGGCACAAGCGGGGTTACGTCGGCGGCGATCACCGTGAGGATGCCGTAACCCACGCCGCCGCCTCCGCGAGCCCCTCCGACGGGATGGGTTTCGTGATTCTCGGGTCGCGCGCGCCTGAGCCGGTACTGTCCCGAGGATGCGCGACGCGCCCGCTCCAGCCGCCCTGCCGCAGCGCATTTCGCCAACCCGCTACACTGCCCCGGCGATGAGCAGCCAGATCAGCCGGCGTCCCGCTGGCGCCCCGGAACCTTTCTCCTTGCGTACCGTTCTGAGCGTCGCTGCGGGCAAAGCCGCGGCCTACACGACCCGCCTCATAGGGCGTGGAGGCGGCACCGCAATCACCGGGATGGTCGCCCGTCGTGTCGATCCGGAGATCCTGGACAAGCTGGTCCGGCGCGCGGGCGTGCCAGTCGTGGCGATCACCGGCAGCAACGGCAAGACCACCACCGCCCGTTTCACCGCCGCCTTGTTGCGCGGCGAGGGGATCGTCGTCAGCCATAACTCCGCCGGCGCAAACCTGGTCCAGGGCGTCACCAGCCTCGCGGTCGGCGCATCCGATTGGCGCGGGCGTCTCCCCGACGGCGTGCTGGTGGTGGAGGTGGACGAGGGTGCGCTGCCCAAGGTGGCCCCGGAGACGATGCCGCGGGCGCTCCTCGTCACAGACCTCTTCCGCGATCAGCTGGATCGGTTCGGGGAGATCTACGCCGTGGCCGACGCGATCGAATCGGTTGCCCTGGCCCTGCCCGACGATTCGGCCCTTATCGTCAACGCGGACGACCCGATGGTCGCGACGCTGGCCGAGAAGAGGGAGGGCCGGCGCGTCACGTTCGGCCTCGCTATCAAGCGCTCCACGGATCGGATAACTCGTGCCGCCGACACGATCCGATGCCCGCGCTGCCAAGCCGACCTCAAGTACCGCTACGTCTACTTGAGCCACATGGGCGACTACAGCTGCCCGAAGTGCGGCTTCGCCCGCCCAAAGACGGACGTGACCGTGACCGCGCTCGAGGTGCTGGGCCTCGATCGGACGCGCTGCGAGATCCGAACGCCTGTCGGCAGTCTGACGCTCGAGATCCCGCAGTCCGGCGTGCACATCGCCTACGACGTCGCCGCGGCGATCGCGATCCTCGTGGGGCTCGACGTCTCGCTCGAGCATGCCGCCGCGTCTGTGGCTTCGGTTGGTCCGGCATTCGGGCGACTCGAGAAAATCGACGCAGACGGTGTCGCGATCCTCCTCGCTTTCGCCAAGAACCCGACCTCCTACAACACGACCCTTCGAGCGCTGGCGACCGAGGATGAACCGCGCCAGCTCCTGATCGCCGCCTCGAACACCCTGGTCGACGGCGAGGACTTCGGCTGGCTATGGGACGTCGACTTCGAATCGATGGCGCCGAAGGTCGAGCGGGTGGTGGTCTCGGGCACTCGCGCCGACGAGCTGGCCAACCGGCTCCACTACGCCGGGGTCGCGTCGGGGAAGCTGACCGTGATCGAGGACCGGCCGGCGGCGCTGGACGCGGCGCTGGGCCACTTGCCGATGAACGGCCGGCTGGTGGTCCTGTCCGGCTATACGCCCCTGATCGAGCTGCGCAACGAGATGAGCCGGCGGGGCTGGGCCGGGAGATACTGGGCCGTATGAGCGAACAGATGGGCCCGAAGCCCGGGCCGAAGTCGGGCCCGAAGCCCGCGCCGAAATCGGGCGCGAAGCCCGCGGCGAAGGCCCCGCCCGCCGAGAGGACTTCGGCCGGCATGGCCCCGAAGCAGGCCGCCGCATCCAGGACGGCCAACCCGGTTGAGCCCGTCCCGCCTGTCCAGGCACTCCGCCCGGACGCTCCGGCCCATTCGGTCCCGCACGCCCGGCCGCCACGGTCAGTCAAGGCTGCTCCGTCGGCCAGGTTCGCTCCGTCGACCGTTCCGGCTCTTCCGGTCGATCCGGCTCCTCCGGTCGAGGCTCCGGCTCCTCATCCGGGCCGGACGCGCCAATCGGCCGACCACAGGCCACTGCGCATCGCTCATCTGTACCCGTCGCTTCTGAACGTGGCCGGCGACGGCGGCAACCTCATCGCCATCCAGCGCCGGGCCGAGTGGCGGGGAATCCCCGTGGAGATCGTGGCGGTCGAGAAGGGCGAGACGCCGGATTTCCGCGGCTTCGACATCGTCCTGTTCCACGGGGGTCAGGATGTCGAGATGGCGGTCGCCGCGGACGATTTCGCGCACAAAGCTCCGTCGCTGCGGGAGGCGGCGGCCGAGGGCGTGGTCGTCTTTGCCGTATGCGCCGGGCTGCAGCTACTCGGTCATCGTTACGTCTCGAACGCCGGCGAGGTGATGATGGGCGCCGACATCCTCGACCTCGAGACGCGCGGCGGGCCGCAGCGCTTCATGCAGCATGCCGCCTGCAAGGTCACGATCGACGGGGTCACGGAGACGGTGGTGGGCTTCGAGAACCACTCCGGCCTTACGCGGCTCGGGCCCGGCAGCGAGGCGTTCGGTCGAGTGATCGCCGGGGCGGGCAACAACGGCGAAGATGGGCTCGAGGGCGCGCGGTGGCGGAACGTCTTCGCCACGTACCTGCACGGCCCGTGTCTGCCCAAGAACCCGTGGCTGACCGACCAGCTGATCCGCATCGCCGTGGGTCGGGCCGAGGGAGTTCCTGCGGCCAACGTTCCCCTGGCGCCGCTCGACGACCAGCTGGAGCGCCGTGCCCACGACGTGGCCCTGGCCAAGGCGATGGCCAACCGCGGTCGCCGGACTGCGCTAGAGCCGGCGAGACTTGGGCGAAGCCAGAAGCTCGGATAGAGGAGCGGCGCGAGCTGGGCTGGGCCATGGCCCCAAGGGGCGCCCATCGGCGCCGGCGAAGACCGAACGATTCGGCCGCGACCAGCATCAATCGTGCAGGAGCGGCGCTAGGCTGCTCGCCGGAGGGAGAGAATGCTGGACGTGGCCACGGCGACCCGAACCAGTACTGAGCACGCTGTTCGCGAGTTGCTGCTGGCTGGCATCCCCCGGGCCCATCGCCTGGCCACCTGGATCCTCCACGATTCCGTGGCGGCGGAAGATGCCGTGCAGGAGGCCGCGCTGCTGGCCTGGGACAGGCGCGGCAGCCTGCGCGAAGCGGACTCGGTCGAAGCCTGGTTCAACCGCATCCTCGTCAACGTCTGCCGGGCCGAGTTGCGTCGCCGGGCTCGCTGGGCGCCCATCACCGAAATGGAGCCCGCCTCGGACAGCGCGCCCGAGTCGCTCGGGCGGCGTGACGAGCTCTCGCGGGCGATCCTCACTCTCACCGCTGACGGGCAGGTGCTCCTGGCCCTGCGCTTCGGCCACGACCTGACCGTCCCACTGATCGCCGCAACGACAGGCATGGGCGAAGGAACCGTCAAGTCGCGGCTCCACTCCGCTCTGCACCATCTGCGCGCCGCCCTCGATGCCGGGCGTCGCGTCGAGGAGTCACTCCGATGACCGACCGCCGATCGATCCACGAACCGGACCGCGAGCTGGAGGGGCAGCTCCGAGCCCACTACCGGACAATGGAGAGCGGCTCTGGTCCGCTCCTCGCCGCTCGAGTGGCAGACGCGCTGGATCGCAGGCCGGTCCCCAGTTCGCGGATGCGGATCCTGACCGGTCGGCGGGCGTTCGCCGGGGCCTTTGCCGCAACGACGGCGTTGGTGTTGCTCGCGCTCGCTCTCAGCCCGCTGCTGCTCGGATCGAAATCCCCAGCGGGGCCCGACGCCAGCGCCAGCAGACCCCCGAACGGGTCGGCGGCCCTCTCCGGGGCGCCCTCGGCCGAGGGTTCGGAGACCCCGGGCCAGATGCCCCCGGCCGATCCCTCTGCCGTCCTCGCAGGCGCCTTGACCTCGGGCTTCGGCTCGGTGCGCAACGGCGGAGCCTGGTGGGCCCAGGGCGACGGATTCTGGGTTGCCCCGAATGCCACGCACGCGGTCGGCTTCTCCCCGTGGCCCGGGTCGGACACCGTTCCCCCGACAGTCTTCGTGCTGGACCAGAAGGACATCTGGACGGTCACGCTCGGATCCGGATCGTTCAACTCGTATGGAGGCCAGGGGCTGGATGTCGACCACCTGAAGGCCGTCGTCAACCGGACTGCCGACGGGGGCCTGACCTGGCAGCAGGCGCAGGTGCCCGGCGACTACCCGGACAGCTTGCTGACCCTGTCATTCGTGGACCAGCTCCACGGCTTCTTGATGTGCTCCGGCAGCAGTCCAGAAATGACCTCGACGATCCTGCGAACCGACGATGGTGGGGCCACCTGGACGGTCGTCGCTACGGTGGGGCCCGTCCCCCCCGGCGCCAACCTCGGCGGCATGTTCACTGCGAGTGACGCTTCAACGCTGTGGGCCGGCGCCCAGGGCGAAGCCGTCGGGCATGGGCATCCGCTCCTGGCGGTGAGCCGGGACGCCGGGCGGACGTGGTCGGACGTACCGTTGCCCGGCAACGAGGGGCTGGTCGGTGGTTTCGACGTGTTCATGGAAGAGGCCCCGGTCTTCCTGGATGCGAATACCGGCATCGTGAATGTGCTGAACAGCCGGGGGGAAACCTTCTCCGACGTCTTCATCACGACCGACGGCGGACGGACCTGGACGAGGCAGCACGTGCCCTTCGAGGTGCTGCACCTGGACTTCCTCGACACGAGCCACTGGTTGGCCCCAGGCAACTCTTCGGTCGCGGTAACCGCCGATGGCGGCAAGACCTGGAAGACGGTCCTCGATCCGACCATCGGAATCGGCGCCTTCGTCCAGCTCGAGTTCCTCGACCCCCAACACGGATACGGGCTCTTTGAACCGAACGGCGAAAAAGGCCACTTCTACCTGTACCGAACCGATAGCGGTGGTGCCGATTGGGTCCTGGTCTCAAGCGTTGGCTGAAGTGGGAGCGACCCTTGCGCGCCTGTTCTCGGCGGCCCTGCTCAGAGGCCGGCGCGGCGTCAGGCCATCGGCTCGTCCATCTGGACGAGACCGATGATGTTGCCCTCGGTGTCCTTGAACCACGCCGCCTTGCCGTCCGGAGTCTGGACGACCCCGTTCACGGTCTTGAAGTCCGGCATGTCGTACTCCTCGAAGCGGACCCCGCGACCCTTCAGCTCGGCAACGGCCGCAGCTACGTCCGTCACCTGGAAGCCGCACGCCGTGGCCTTGTTCGTGCCCGCGTTCGAAGACGGGAAGAGCAGGATCCAGGAGTTGGCCGCGCGATAGGCGACACCCCCGGCTGCTACGCGATCGACCACGAATCCGAGGGTTTCTTCGTAGAAGCGGCGAGCCCGGGCCAGGTCGCTGACCGGAAGCGTCGTGTGGACAGGGAGGTCACGCAGCATGGGTGAGTCCTCGTACGGGTATGGTTGGCCGCAGATCGTGACTCACTTGCGGCCGGGAATCCAGCCCTCGCCTGCAGGCCGCAACGGCGTCTCTGCTACCGGGACGGTCCAGCGGATCGGAGCGGGACAAGTGGGTAGGGCCGCCCCGCGGCCGGCCCGGCCTCTCGCTATAGTTCCTGGCGGCGGAAGGTCAGCCAGGTGGCCCCGAATAGCACCGGCACCAGCGCGATGTTGAACAGGACCGGGCCCAGGATCGAGCCCGGATCCTTGCCCAGCACCAGGTCCGAGGCCGGAATCCCGAGCGAGGAGGGCATCCACGGCCCGATGAGCGGCAGGGCGCCGAGGATGCCAAGGACCAGAAGCGCCACGAAACCGATCCCCGCCGCGGCGATGGCGGAGCGAGTGATGGTGCTGCCCAGCATCGTGATCGCGGCGAAGATGACGAGCATCCACCACAGCAGCGCAGACATGGCAAGGTAGCCCCCGATCGGGAATGCCGCGGGGTAGAGCAGGGCTACGTACAGGTACGCCAGTCCGCAACCGAGGGCGACTGACACGGCGAGGGTGATCGAGATCGCGACCAGCTTGGAGGCCAAGAACGCGGCTCGCGAGGCCGGCTTGGTCAGGATCATCCCGGCCGTGCCGCGCTCCTTCTCCCAGGCCACG
The DNA here is from genome assembly GCA_035257225.1 of Candidatus Limnocylindrales bacterium. GTDB lineage: Bacteria > Chloroflexota > Limnocylindria > Limnocylindrales > CSP1-4 > Fen-1039. Next base: position 7,666 of record DATEXG010000042.1, on the reverse strand, counting down.
GACCCCATCGCCAGCAGCAGGGCGCAGATGATGCCGAACTGCGAGAGGTTCTTGAGGATCTGCACGGAAGCGCCGGCCAGCGAAGGCGCCGGGACCTGGAAGGTCATCCCGCCGCCCTGGGTGCCGATCGCGTCGAAGAGCTGCTTCATGAACCGGTCCGTCAACGGACCCACGATTCCGAACAGGACGAAGACCGCCGCCACCGCGACCAGCCGGCCTGTGCGGAACTGCTCGCGCAGCTCCTTCTTCAGCAGGACCGTGAAGCCCATCATCGTCGGCCCCTCCCGTCCAGACCGGTCACCGGGATTTCGACAGGTGGCGCGATCGATAGACCGCTCTCGGCAACCAGGCGCAGGAAGACGTCCTCGAGGCTCGGCCGAGCGCGTTCGTATCGCACCAGGCCGACCCCGCTCGACACGACCAGCGGCAATATCGCCGGGCCGGCGACCTTGGGGTCGTTCACGAAGACGCGGACGGTGTCCGGCGTCGTTCTGACTTCGTGCGTCCACGGCTGCCCGCGCATGACGACGGCGAGTCGCTCGATGGCGCCTGGCTGCTGTGGCTCCGGGACCAGCTCGTAGATCGGCTGGGCGTATCGATCGAGCAACTCGTCGATCGGGCCCTCGACGACCAGACGGCCGAGATGGAGGATCGCGACCCGGTCGCAGACCCGTTCCACGTCGTTGAGGATGTGGGTACTCATGAAGACCGTGGCCGTGCCGCGGAGACGGGAGACGATCTCCAGGACATCGCGGCGGCCCTCCGGGTCGAGCGAGCTGACCGGCTCGTCCAGGAAGAGGACCCGCGGCTGGTTGATGAGCGCCTGGCCGATGCCGAGGCGCTGGCGCATGCCGCCGGAGTAGCCACCGATCCGCCGGTTCGCCGCATCCTGCAGGCCCACGATCTCCAGGACCTCGCCGACCCGCTGCCGAAGCGCCGCGCCATGCAGGCCATGCAACTGCGCGACCATGTCCAGGAGCTCGCGCCCGCGCATCCAGCCGTAGAAGCGGGGGTCCTGGTCCAGGTAGCCGATGTTGCGGGCGAGCCGGCCATCCGTCCCGCCGGTCCGGACCCCGGCCACTGTCGCGGTTCCGTCGGTGGCGGTGGCCAAGCCGGTGAGCAAGCGCAGCGTGGTCGTCTTGCCCGCGCCGTTGGGGCCGAGGAAGCCGAAAATGCTGCCGCTCGGGACGGCCAGGTTCAAGTGATCGAGCGCGACGATACCCGCGCCGTACCGCTTGGTCAGGTTGGTAATGGTGACGGACGCGTCCTGGGTCGCGGAGAGAGCTGGCCAGGTGGCGAGGATGGCGGCGATCGACGCCGACGGCGCAGAGCCCACGCCGCCCGTCTCGGTGCCGCGAGATTCGTCGCGGCCCACGAAGAGGTAGATGAGCGGCCCGATCACGTTGACGAAGACGATCACCAGGGCCCAGATGATCTTGTCTCCCCTGACGCGGCGGTCCTCCTGGAAGAGGTCGTAGAGCGCGTAGCCCATCAGGCTGAGCTCGAGGATGATGAGCGGCACCAACACCAGGGCGATCGTCGGGGCATCCATGGCGCTTAGTCTCGCACTACAGCTCATGTTGCTGCCGAGCGGCGATGCGTAGACTTGGCGCGAGGCAGGTCGCAAGCCCGGCGGGCCAGCGGATCGAACTGAGGAACTAGCCACGAGGCGCCTGTCTACGGGAATGGGACGGGCGTCGGGAGAAATCCGGAGAGCCCAGCGTTGGCAAACGCCGAGGTCACGATGCCATCCGGACAGGGTGAGAGCGAGGCAGATCGCCTGGCTCGCATGTACGTCGTGCTGTCCCGCACCAACCGTGCCATTGAACAAGCGCAAGACGGCCCGGCGCTGCTCAAGGGTGCGTGCGAGGTCATCGTCGAGGTTGGCGGCTTTCTCATGAGCTGGGTCGGGGTCGTCGACCGAAAGGATCTTGTCGTGACGCCGGTGGGATGCGCCGGCTACGACGACGGGTACCTCGATCTGATCGGGATACGTTTGGAAGGTGATCGCTCCGAGGGCCCCACGGGACCTTCACCGTCACGCTGCCCCGCCACGTGGAGCCGGCCGAAAGCTAGCGGGCGCCCTGCATTGGTGAGGCGTACGGCGGCCCGATTCGGACCCAGGGCCTTCCCTACACTCGCCTTGTCGGGTCGTTCGATCGACTTCGGCGCGCAGGAGGACGGAGCGCATGGAATCGAAGACAGTTCGCGACTTTCAGGTCAACGGCGATGTTACGGCGATCGCGGACGCCTGGGCCAGCGCAAACAACTTCAAGCTTCGGGTCGTCGATCCGGACGGCACGCGTCGATACCAGCGCGGTCAAGGGCTGATGGTCAACGCCCAACATGCGTCGCTTCGGCAGTCGGGATCGGACGTCCATCTCGAAGCCTGGACCCACGCAACGCTGCTCGATCGGATAGCCGTTCTGGGCACGATGCCGGCGAACATGGCGGTGGACGGCGGCGGCTTCCGGGGAAGGATTCCTCGGAAGAGGGCCAAGGAATCGGTCAACAAGCTTCTGGCCCAACTCGGCCAGGAGCCGCTCCAGTAGGACCGAAGAGGCCGCCGAATCGCGGCCACATTACTGGGTCGCCTGGTCGCGTCAGGCGCCGAACGGGCGGTGTATCGCCGCGGGGTCGGGAGGCGGCAGGTCAGGCCGGACGCGCGATACCCAGTCGCTCAGCGCTCGAATGCTCGTCTCGAAGGCGACCTCGGGCCAGGGGATCGCGTCGGGGGCGAAGGGCCGCGTCTCGAGCGACTCGCGGGTGACGACGGGCGCGCCGCCGACTATCCGCGCCTCGAAAGCGACGACGACCACGGCCGCCTGCACACGCGAGTAGAGACCCACGATCTCGCCCGGCTCGACGATCAGGCCGGTCTCCTCGAGGGTCTCGCGGATGGCGGCGTCACGGACGGTCTCGTCGATCTCCAGGAAGCCGCCGGGCTGGGCCCAGCGGTCGTAACCGGGCGCGATGCCTCGCCGGATGAGCATCACCTCGCCCCGTTCGGTGATCGGCAGCGTGGTCACGACCAGGCGTGGGTTCACGTAGAAGACGAATCCGCATTTGGAGCAGGAGAGCCGCTCGCGTTCCTCGCCTTCGATCGGCCCGAAACTGAGCGCGCCGCCGCACCGGGAGCAGAAGCGCACCATCGGCTCGAGCCAGTCCGGAATGCCGCCGGAGCCGAGTCGGACCTCGTCGTGGCTGGATCGGAGATCGCTCATCGGGGTTGGGCATGGGGCCGCGGGTTGGCTGCCGGCCGCGGCCTACCGGGCACCCCCCAGATCGGCGTTCGACTCGTCGTTTTCGATGGCCCGGGCCTGGGCTTCGCGGAAGGCCAGGAGCCGCCCCCGCAGCTCCGGATCGGCGAGAGCCAGGATCTCGGCCGCAAGCAGAGCCGCGTTCTCCGCGCCGCCGATTGCCACCGTGGCCACGGGGATCCCCTTCGGCATCTGGACGATGGACAGCAGCGAATCGAGTCCGCCCACTACGTCCGTCGGGATCGGGACGCCGATAACGGGGAGGATCGTCTTCGCCGCTACGACGCCGGGCAGATGCGCCGCGCCGCCCGCCCCGGCGATGAAGACACTAATGCCACGACCCTCGGCCTCGCCCACGAAGCGGACGAGCAGGTCCGGGGCTCGGTGGGCCGAAATCGCGTGCAGCTCACACGGGACGCCCAGCTTGCGTAGCAGCTCGACGGCCTTCTCCATGATCGGGAAATCCGACCGGCTGCCGCAGACGATCCCCACCCGCGCCCCTGTCTCGTGCTCGGCCATGCTCCTTCTCCCCATCCTGCTGGTGGATGGGATTATGGCGCCCCTGCGGCGCAGCAGCCGGTCGGCCCGATCCTGATGGGCCCGCGACGCATCATGCGCCCTGCTTGACCCCGCCTGCGCCGTCGACGGCGGCGACGAGGTAGACACGGGGCTCGAGCCCGGTGCGCTTCTGATACTGGGCCAGAACGGCGTCTCGGAGGGCTTCCTCCGCCCCGTGCTTGACGAGGCTGACGGTGCAGCCGCCGAAGCCCGCGCCGGTCATCCGGCTGGCCACGACGCCGGGGACCGCGACGGCGATATCCACCATGGCGTCCAGTTCGGCGGAGCTCACCTCGTACAGGTCGCGCAACGACGCGTGCGAGGCCGCGAACAGTCGCCCGAGCGCCTCGAGGTCTCCGTCCGCAAGCGCGGCCACGGTTGCCATCACGCGCGCGTCCTCGCGGACGACGTGCTCACAGCGGCGTGCCACGACTTCGGGCAGGCGGTCCCGATTGCGCTCCAGCATCGCCTCATCGATGTCGCGCAGGGCCTTGACGCCCGGCTCGCGCTCGGCGATCAGCTTCACGCCCAGCTCGCATTCGGAGCGGCGGGTGTTGTAGGCGGAGGCCTCGAGCTTGCGCGACGAGCCAGTCTCGCAGACGACAAGCGAAAGACCCGCCGGCATCGGCGCGGTTTCGAACTGGTTGATCCGGCAGTCGATCAGCAGCGCGTGCCCGGCCCGGCCGGCGGCGCTGGCGAACTGATCCATGATCCCGCAGTTCACGCCCACGTAGCGGTTCTCGCCCCGCTGGGCGATGGCGGCCATCGCGCCGGCGTCCGGTCGAGGAGCCCCGGGAACGGCGAGGGCCCAGCTGGACGCCATCTCGAGCGCGGCCGACGAGCTCAGCCCCGACCCGATCGGGACGGTGGAGTCGATCACCCCTCGGAAGCCGCGCACCGGCAGGCCGGCGTCGCGCATAGACCAGGCGGTCGCGGCGACGTAGTCGATCCAGGACTTGGTGCCTCGGGTTTCCGGCGAGAGGCCCTTGAAGGAGAACGAGCGGGTGTCGCCGAACACGGCGGAGGTCAGCTCGACCTCCGGGCGATCCCACGGCGCAAACGCGATCCAGACTTCACGGTCGATCGCGGCCGGAAGGACCAGGCCCTCGTTGTAGTCGGTGTGCTCCCCGATGAGATTGACACGTCCGGGGGCACGGACCAGCGCAACCGGCCCGGATGCCCCGGCTCCGGCTCCGCGCGCGCCGGGCAACGCCTCGAACCGGGCCGTCAGGGCGACGGCCCGCGCTGCGGTCGAAGGGTTGCCCCTGTGTCCGTCACTCATCGAATCGGCCCCTTCGCTCCGTGGAGCTGCGCTCGCCGGCTACAACTGAACCGGCCCCGGCCACAGCTCCCGTCCCAGTGCGGGAGCCGTGGAACAAGCTCTCGCCTCGGTCATTGCCTGAGCCGCGTGCTCTTCAGCCGCCCGGTTGGGCAACAGCTGGATCTGCGGCGTTGATCGCCGAGCGTAGTCGCTCCGCGGCCTCTTCCGCGGTTATGTCGCGCTGCGGCTCGGAAAGAAGCTCGTAACCCACCATGAACTTCCGAACGGTCGCCTGGAGAAGCGGCGGATAGAAGTGGGCGTGGAGCTGCCAGTACGGTCTCTCAATGCCATCGAAAGGCGCCTGATGCCATCCCATCGAGTACGGGAACGGCTCGTCGAACAGTTCGTCGTAGCCGCGCAGCAACCCTATCAGCCGATTGGCCAGCGAGTTGCGCGCGCGATCGTCGAGGTCCGGCAGGCGCGAGACGGGCCGCCGGGGAATTACCAATGTCTCGAAGGGCCAGGCGGCCCAGAACGGGACGACGACCAGCCAGTTATCGTCGCTGCCTAGATCCCTGGGCCCGTCCGCCTCCTGTTGGGCGTAGTCGATCAGGAGGCTGTGCCCCGTGGTCTCGAAGTGGCGGCGTTGGGTCGCGTCCTCCCGCTCCGCCTCGCGCGGCCGGGCGTTGCCGGCCCAGATCTGCCCATGCGGGTGAACGTTCGACGCCCCCATCGCCGAGCCGCGGTTCTCGAAGACCTGGACCCACTCGAAACGCCTTCCCAGAGACGCCGTCTCCGTCGCCCAGAGGTCCACGACGGTGCGGGCTTGGGCCGCATTCATGCGTGACATGCTCAGGTCATGGCGCGGCGAGAAGCAGGTGACCAGGCACTCGCCCCGTTCGCTTTCCGCCCGCAGTAGACCGTCGCTAAAGGATGCCGCCGGCGAGTCCGGCCGCAGCGCGGAGAAGTCGTTGGTGAACACGAAGGTGGAGTCGTATCTCGGGTTCCGCTCGCCGTTCGCCCTGACATTGCCCGGGCACAGGTAACAGGAAGGGTCGTAGATCGGCAGGTCATCAGGCTGCGGAAACTCCTCGTGACCGAGCCACGGTCGGTTGGTCCGCTCAGCCGAAACCAGCAGCCATTCGCCGGAAAGCGCGTTGTAGCGGCGGTGCGGTTGCGACAGGAGCATGGGCGGGGTGAGATCCTTGCTCACGCACGCTCCCCCAGCTTGAGCGGACCGGCGGACTGGCCATCCCCGCGCTCGAACGTTTGGACATCGCCGGTTGCGACGTCCACCAGCATCAGCCTTCGAACCGCCGCGGCCAGCTGGCTGCGGGCTGCCAGATCGAGGCCGCTGTCGGTGACCACCGTGTCGGCATCCCCTAGCCGCGCCACCGAACTTATGCCGATCATGCCCCACTTGGTGTGGTCGGCCAGAACGACCAGTCGTCGGCTTGCCTCGATCAGGGCGCGGTTCGTCTCCGCCTCGAGGATGTTCGGCGTCGTGAAGCCGGCCCGATAATCCATGCCGTGGCTGCCCATGAAGACGGTATCCACGTGCAGCGACCGGATGGCCTCGACGGCGAAAGGCCCGACGAGAGCATCGGAGGGGGTGCGCACGCCTCCGCTCAGGATCACGGTCTGGTCCGGGCGGCCGTCTCTGTAGAGGACGTCGGCAACCGGGATCGAATTGGTCAGGACCGTCAGGCCGGGGACGTCGATCAGCCGTCTGGCGAGGGCATATGTCGTCGTGCCGGCGGAGATGGCGATCGCGGTGCCCGGTGCGACCATCGAGGCCGCGCTCACCGCGATGACCGACTTCTCGTTCTGCATCAGCGACGACTTCACAGTGAAGCCGGGCTCGAAGCGCGAGCTGCCTTCGATCGCCGCGGCGCCCCCGTGGACCTTCTCGATCAGCCCGCGATCTTGAAGGAGTTCGAGGTCGCGCCGGATGGTCATGTCCGACACGCCGAGCGCGCGGACGAGATCGGCGACACGGACCGCACCCTGCTCGCGCACGCGGTCGAGGATGAGGCTCTGGCGCTGCCTGGCCAGGGCGGGCCTCTTGCTGCCCGCATCCAGACCCGGCGTCTCCTCCATCACTCGCTCCATTCGCTCCATTGGTACGGGATCATCTGGTCCGGTCGTTGGCGTGTCTCTCCGACCTACTACGCATTCTCAATCCTGCCGCAGTCAAATGCGTAAGTCAACGTTTTCCACCACAATCGCACACTCCCTGAGGGTATCCCCTTGACATGGAAGCCGACGCCGCCCGACAATCGCGGTGTCCTGTTGGTTCCTGTTGAACCACGGCCGATCATTCGGTCATGAAGGTTCGAGCCCCTGCAGGGCCGCCGACACTCGACGGAGAAGGGAGGTCGTTCCTGCGTAGGATGAGGCGGTGCCCGACGCCCAATTGGTCGGACTCCGCCAGTCGGTTTCAATATCCCGTGTCACCTTGAGGAGTGCAAGAGGAATGTCTAGACCCTTAACGAAACTACCGCTGGTTCTAGCGGCGTTTGCCCTGGCCGTCTCCGCATGCGGCAGCAGCAACGCAACGCCCACCGCCGGCGCCGCAACGCCCGCC
>DATEXG010000041.1:0-11368 GCA_035257225.1 Candidatus Limnocylindrales bacterium | reverse complement strand
ACGTCGTTGCCCCAGGCATGCAGGACGATGGGGTGCAGGCCTCGCATCCCTGTGGCGAGGACGCCGTCCGAGACCCCGTGGATGGCGACGAGTCCGAGTCTGGTGTTGGCGACGGCAGCCATCGCCCGCCTCAGGTCGAGGAAGGCACTCACGCGTCGCAGTGGCGAGCGACCCTGCCCAGAGAGGTCGATCGGAACGACGGTGTGACCCCGACCCCGGAGAGCCGTGGACCAGCGTTCGATGTGGACGCTTGCCTGATCGCCGACGATGCCGATCGTCAGCGGTTCCTTCTCGGTCGGCGGGGAGGTGTAGGCGTCCACGGATCCTTCCGGAGCGGTGGTGGATGACCTGAAGGCTACCGCGTGGACGAGCCGTTCGTCCCGTATCTCTCGCCCAGTCGGTCGTAGACCTCGACCAGCTTCTGCGACTGGACCGCCCAGTTGTACGTGGTCTCCGCCGCCTGGCGAGCGCGCAGCTTTCGGGACTTGCGCACGGACTTCGGTTCGTCGAGCAGCTCGCGAACGGCAGCGGCAAGTGACGCGGCCGTCGAGGTGTCACGGGCTATCCCGGCGCCTGTCTCATCCACGAGGCGGCGCATCTCCGGGAAGTCGCTCACGACCATCGGCACGCCGGCCTCCAAGTACTCGAAGAGCTTGTTGGGGGTGCCCAGGACGTTGTTGCGGTCGACCGGCTGAAACGCGATCACGCCCACGTCGGCGTCACAGATCCAGTCCGGCAGATCGGCGATCGGCACGGCCGGCACCACGAAGAGCCGGCCTCGGTGCGAGTCCTGTGCCGACAGCGCGGAGTAGGGAGCGGTGAGCTCTCCGTAACCGAGCAGCACCACGGCCGCCTCCGCCGGGAGGAGCGGCAGCGAGTCGACGAGCTGCTCGACCCCGCGCCCGGCGCTGAGCGCGCCGTGAAAGAGAACCACCGGTCTCGACCCGAGGCTCAGATGGTCCCGCAGCTGGCCCTTCTTGCGGGCCGGCCCCAGTGGCGGGCAGTTCATCACGACGACGGGCTGCACGCCGTACCGGCGATCGAGTTCCTGGGCGATGGACGCGTTCACGGTGATGACCGAGTCGGCCTTGCGGCTGGCGCCGCGCTCCATCCTGAAGAGCAGCTTCCGGACGGGTGAGGGGAGTCGTGCAGCGGAGCCGGCCTCGAGGAAGAGCTCGTGACTGTCATGGACCAGCCCGCCACCGTGCCGTCGCTGCATATCGCGTGCGGCGAGCAAGCCCAGCAGGTCGTGGCCGTGCCAGACGTCCGCGGGCGGCAGCTGCCGGCCGGCTGCCCGGCGCCAGTACTGGAAGGTCGTGGCATAGCTCGCTGCCCAGCGGCCACGAGCCGCGAGGCGGCCGACCCGGCTCACCTTGGGATCGCCGAGGAACGGGCTCTCGGCGCCGGGAAGAAGACCCCGATGGGCCGGACGAAGAGGCACGATTCGCGCGCCGTCCAGCTCGAACGGAGGGCGGGATGTGCCGTACAGGGTGGCGACGGTAACCTCGTGACCCAGCTCGACCAGCGTGCCCATCTCGCGCCGGACGCGGGAGTCGTGCTCGATCTCCCCGTACAGGAGCATCGTGATCCGGAGCGGGCGCATCGGGCCATTGTAGAGAGGGCGGGCCACGGGTGCGGCCAGCGCATATACTGGCGCGATCCTGCGCGGGCCTTCAGCAGAGTGCGAAGGGGATCAGCGCACTGGAGGGATGGAGCCGTGATGGGCCAGGGCGCGGGTGGCGTCGGCGAGGAGCATGGGCTTGTTGACGCGGACGCACTACGAAGATTGGGGGAGCCCCGGTTCTTGACCGTCGGCCGCCAATCCGAGATCGGATCTCATCGCGCTCCCGCTCACCCACGCGTCCGGCTCGGCCAGGAAACCAAGGAGCTCAAATCCTCGGCGTTGTCACGTCGCCCTTTCATCTCCGTCCTTCTGCCGGTTCGCGGTGAGTCGGAGGAGCTGATCGAGTGTCTGGCATCGCTGGCGCGCCAGACCTACCCGCGCAGCCGTTTCGAGATCCTAATAGCCGACGGATCGGACAGGCCGGTCGACCCGGTCATTTTCCCGGTCGGGCTCGACATTCACATCTACCTCAACAAGCTCCGGACCATGAGCCCGGGCCTGAACATGCTGGCGCGCCAGGCTCGAGGTGAGCACCTGGCCATCGTCAGCGCGCACACCTGGTTGCCCGACGACTACCTCGATCGAATGGTGGCCACTGCCCACGTCACCGGCGCGGCAAACGTGGGCGCGAGAGTGCGCAAGGTGGCTCGCTCGTCCTGGGGTCGGGCCATTGCCGCGGCCACGTCCAGCCCGTTCGGCGTTGGCTCCGGCATCCAGCATCATGGCGCGGAGGTGGGCCCCGCGGACTCGGCCTTCCCCGGCTTCATAGCCAGGCTCATGTTCGAGAGGCTGGACGGCTTCAACACCGCCCTGGACTGCAACGAGGACGACGAGTTCAATGCCCGTGTTCGCGCCGCCGGTGGCCTGGTCTGGTACGACCCTGGCGTCGAAGTGACGTATCGGCCGCGCGAGACGCTGGGCGGGCTCTTTCGCCAGTACTTCCGCTATGGTCGGTGGAAAGTGGCCGTGGCAAGGCTGGGCCTGCCTGCCTACCTGAGAGTGCACCACGCGATTCCGTCGCTTGCGGTTGCCGGGGCGGTCATCGGGCTGGTGGCCTCGGTCATCTGGCGCCCGATAGCCATTCCCACCGCCGGCGCGGCTATCGCCTACTGCGCGATCGCGATCTACACGGGTCGCAAGATGGCGGCTAAGCATGGCGCCAGCACCTGGCGGACGGTTCTGGTCTTCCCCGTCGTCCACGCCGCCTATGGCCTGGGGTTCATCCGAGGGCTTCTGGATCGCGGCCTGCCAGACGAGGGGCACAAGCCCACCACGCAGGCGCAATCCCGGCCGTAGCGGATCGTCAAGCTCTCGCCGGACGGCGCCAGCAGCTCAGGGGATGCTTGCCCTGGCGGGCCGTGGAGCGAGGTCGCGTGGACCCTCTCCGGTGCGCTACAGCCCCAGGACGGAGGTGGCGACGAGCGTCAGCGACAGCACGATCAGCAGCGCGGTTCCGAGCCAGCCCACGGTCAGCAGGAATCGACCACTGGCGAGCGGGCCCATCAGCTGCCTGTCCATCGAAAGCCGCATGACGAAGACGAGCACGAAGGGCAGCAGGAGACAGTTGACAACCTGGGCCGAGATCATGACCTGGATCAACTCGCTCGAGGGGACGACCAGGACGAACAGGGCCGCCACGACTACGAAGAAGGTCAGCAGGCTGTAGAAGGCCGGAGCCTCGCGCCACCGCCAGTCCACCCCGGTCTCCCAGCCGAATGCCTCGCACGTGGCGTAGGCGCTCGTCAACGGCACGACGCCGAGCCCAAGGAACGAAGCGGCCAGCAGGCCCACCGCGAATAGAACGGTCGTTGCCGGCCCGGCGAGCGGCCGCAGCGCGAGGGCGATCGACCCAACGTCCGTGACGTTCGTCTGACCCGTTGAAAACAGTGTGGCCGCGCACGCCACGACGATGAAGCCGGCAATCAGGTTCGTGAGGAGCGCACCCAGCCCTACATCCAGCCGCTCGCCGACCAGATCCTCCGGTCCGAGGCGCTTGTCGGCGACGTAGGACTGGATGAAGGCCTGCCCCCAGGGCGTGATCGTCGTTCCCACCGTGGCCACGACCGCGACCCAGTACGCCGGCGAGGAGGCCAGGTGCGGTATCACCAGCGAGGAGGCGGCGCGACCCCAGTCCGGATGAGCCAGCAGCGCCGAGATGAAGTAGGAGAGGGAGACTCCGATGCCGACGGCCACGAAGAGGTACTGGACCTTGCTGTAGTTGCCGCGAGTCAGGAGGAGCATTACCACCGTAGCCGCCAGCAGGGCGCTGGCCCAGCTTGGCCAGCCGAAGAGCGCCAGGGCGGCACTGCAACCGGCGAACTCGGCGATGATCGAACCGACGTTGGCCACGAGCATGGTGCTGATCATGAATGTGGCCCACCGCACGCCGTATCGCTCGCGGACGAGCCCTGCCAGGCCCTGGCCAGTGGCGAGCCCGAGCCGTGCGCCCACCTCCTGAGTGAAGAAGAGGACGATCTGGCTGGCCAGCAGAACCCATAGCAGGTCGTAGCCGTACTTCACGCCGGCAACCGAATAGGTCGAGATCCCACCCGCGTCGTTGTCGGCAAAGCCGCTCACGAGGCCCGGGCCCAAGACGCCCAGGATCGCCGCAAGACGGACGCGGTTTACGGCCCGCGGAGTCAGGCTCAGAGCCGGCGACCTCACCGTTCAGAGCCGCCGCGGCCGAAGATGTGAGGAAGCCGCCGCCACGACGGCTGAGGCAGCAGGGTATCCATCGCGTCGTCGACGGTAACGATTCCCTCGAGGCGCCCTTCCGAGTCCACGACCGGCACCGCCAGCAAGTTGTAGCGGGCCACGACCTCCGTCACGTCCTCTTGACTGGCGGTGGTCGCCACGACCACCGGTTCTTCCAGCATGAACGTGGAGATGCACGTGTCCGGCTTGGCCACGATCAGGTCGCGCAGCGACAGCACGCCCACCAGCCGGTTGGCATCGTCGGTCACGTAGACGTAGTAGATCGTCTCGGCAGTGGGCTCGAGTTCGCGCAGCTTGTCGATCGTCTCGGCGGCGGTCAGGGTCGCGGGGACGGCCACGTATTCGGTGGTCATAATGCCGCCGGCCGTGTCCTCGGCGTACGTCATCAGCTCCTGGACTTCCTCGGCCTCGTCCTTCTCCATCAGACCGAGAAGCTCCTCGCGAGTCTCTTCGGAAAGGTCCGCCACCACGTCGGCGGCCTCATCGGGGTCCATCTCCTCGAGGATGTCGGCCGCCCGCTCCGGCTCGAGGTCTTCGATGATGTCGGCCTGAGTCTCCGGCTCCATCTCCCCGATGGCATCAGCCGCGACCTCATCGTCCAGGGACGTGATGACGCCGACGCGATCGCTGCGGCTCAGCTGATCGATGATCGTGGCCAGGTCGGCCGGATGGAGCTCGGCCAGGCCTTTGTGCGGGACCCTCAGCTTGACGCTGGCGATGGTGCGCTCGACCGGGTCCACGTCTTCCCAGTCGATGTAGCGCTCGGGGACCTCCCGGTGCAAGCCTCGGGCGATCGTCCGCCATGACCCCTCGAGACCGAGCCGGCGGAGCAGGCCCGACGGCCCGACGTCTACGGCAACCAGGTGCAGGGCGCCCTCGACTTCGTCGAGCCGCAGGTCGTTGACCCGCACGACCTTGCGGCCGTCGATGTCCACGATCTGGCGGTCCATCAAGTCCTGCTTGAGACCGATCTCGTTGGGTCGTTGCTGGAACTTGCTAATATCGATCGCGGTGGTGCCCAGAACGGCGCCACTGGCGTCCAGAGAGGCCACCGAACTCCACTGGAGGAAGATCTGGCGACCGTTGGTCTTGACCACGATGCCGGTCACGGGCGGGTAGCGATCGCCGATTGCGACGATCAGGTCGGCAACGGTCCCGATCGGCTCTCCGGCCTGGTCGCGCACGGGTCGGCCTATCGCCTGGCTCAGGTAGAGCATGTGCCACCTCGACAGCGCGTCTCTGGGACGGGGGTCCGGCCGCCCGTCAGTGGCGCGCGCCCGATGGCGCTACCGCTTAGCGAGCGGAGAGGACCCGGGGGAGGATGTTGGCGCAACGTGCGCCGGGGGTACTGGGTCCGGGCTCCACTGAGGGAGAGATCCTCCGAAAGCGGGACTTGACGATCCTCGAGGGCGCAGGAACACTGACCCTCTCAGCAGTTCGGAGTTTAGCCCGCGCCCAGCCTGTGGGTCAACGATGCCGGGGCATCGGGGCTGGGGCAGCTCCGATCCGGAAACGGGGTCTCTGGTAGCCAGCATGTGTCCGATTCCCGACCTAGACAAAGTGCGCGTTGGGGGCATCCTTTCTTGATGAACGCGCCCATTCCGCCGGAATCGGCCGGCAAACAGCCTGTCGGCACGCAACCGCGCGTTCTTCTGACGTGGCTGCTGCTTGGCCTCTCCGTCGTCATGCTGGTCGGGCGGTCCGCGATCGAGTTCGTCGAGGGCCAAACCGGCGCTATGGACCTCGCCCTGGCCGTGGCCATCTCGGCGCTCGTCACCTCGGCAGTGATGAACGCCCGCGCTGCCGGCATGTTCGTCGAGCGACGCCACTCCGAGGCGGAGAGCTTCAGCCGAATCGTGCGGGCCCTGTCCCGATCGGTCTCGCCGGATGCCGTGGTGGAGGCCATCGTCCACGAGCTCGGTGCGGCAACCGAGGCCGACCATGTCGCCGTGGTCAGGCTTCGCCCCGGCGGCACCGTACTTGACGTGACCTTCGTTTCCATGCTGCCGGGCGCTCCGACCTCCAACACGGTCATGCCGGTGCGCCAGATCGAGCCGGCCGAGACATGGAATGTGCGCCAGGTCCCGCGCACGCCCTCGAGCCATACACCACTCCGGATCTTCGCCGGCGAGCCCAAGGCGGTGTGGCTCGACGACCACGACCATGGCTCCCAAGGGGCGGGCGTCGACGACGACTTGCGCCGCAACGTCCGATCGCGATCGCGCGCTCCCGGGCTCGTCCGGAACGAGGCGGAGGCACAAGAAGTGGCCGATCGGATTGCCGACCGGCTGCGCGACGCGTATGGCCTGCGCAACATGCTGGCGGCTCCGCTTCAGGCGGGTCAGTCCCTCGCGGGCGCGATCGTGCTGTCGCGCCGAACCGGCGAGGTCTGGCCGGACGCGGCAGTCAGGTTGCTCAGGAGTGCCGCCTTCGAGACCTCGGCGGCTCTCGCACGCGTGTATTCCTTTCAAGCGGCCGAATCGGATGCGAGGACGGACCAGCTCACCCAGCTGCCGAACCGCCGCTACTTCGACGAGTACTGCAAGCTGCTTGCCAGCCGCCGGCGATCCACGGACAGAGTCGCGATCCTGGCCGTGGACGTGGACCATTTCAAACGCCTGAACGACCTGTATGGGCACCAGGTAGGGGACGTGGCGCTGCGAGCCATCGCCAACGCCATCCAGGTCTCCGTGCGCGAGGAGGATGTCCCGGTCCGGTTCGGTGGCGAGGAGTTCATGGTCCTGCTTCGAAATCCTTCGGCCGGCGTCGCCCTGGAGATCGGAGAGCGGATCAGACAGAGCGTTCACGACCTGGATCTGACCGAGGCCGGCGTGACGGACCGAGTCACCGTGTCGGTGGGCGTGGCGTTGGGCCAGGATGAGGGCGAGACGGTGGACAGCATCGTGGAGCGGGCCGACCAGGCCCTCTACGCGGCCAAGCGCACGGGTCGGGACCGCGTGGTGGAAGCCTGGGTATCGGAGGTGGACAGGTAGCCCGAGAGTCCCGGGCACGCGCAACCCAGTAGCGGCCTCGCCCGACTCGGCCGGCGCCCCGGCTAACATTCGGGTGATGGACGATCCCGAGTCCGCTCAGGCGCCGCTCTCCAACGGCGAGTTGGCGCGCATATTCCACGAGATCGGCGACATGCTCGAGGTCAAGGGCGAGCTCGTCTTCAAGACCGTCGCCTACCATCGGGCCGCCGACGCGATCGCTCATTCGCCAGTCGAGGTCGCACGTGCGTACCGAGAGGGCAACCCTCCGCGCATTGCCGGCGTCGGCGAGGCGATAGCCCGGAAGATCGAGGAGCTTGCCCGGACCGGCCACCTCGCCTTCTACGAGCGCCTGCGCGAGGAAGTGCCGCCGAGCCTGGTGGCATTGCTGGGAATCCCCGGCGTTGGGCCGCGAACCGTCAAGCAACTGCACGAGGAGCTTGGCGTCGAGACCCTCGACGATCTCCGGCGGGCGGCGGAGGCCGGAACGCTGCGTGGCCTGCGGGGCATGTCCGAGAAGACCGAAGAGCAGGTTCTGGCCGGGATCGCGACTCTCGAGAATCGCAAGGACCGGATGCGCCTCGGCCAGGCCGAGGCGATCGTGGAGACTCTGCTGGCCGAGCTTGCGGACACGCCCGGATTGCGCTCGATCCAGCCGGCCGGATCGTTCCGTCGACGCCGCGAGACGGTCGGCGACCTGGATCTGCTGGCCGAGACGGACCAACCGCTCGAGCTCGTCGACCGGTTCGTCGGGCTGCCTTCGGTCGAGTCGGTGATCGCGAAAGGGCCGCACAAGGCGGCCGTCCGGCTCCTGCGCGGGCCGCAGGTGGACCTGATGGTCATGCCGCCCGGCGAGGCCGGCACGTACCTGATCCATTTCACGGGGTCCAAGGAGCACAACGTTCGGCTCCGCGGCATGGCGCGAGACCGGGGCTGGAGCCTCTCGGAGAAGGGGTATCTTCGGCTGGGCGACGACGGAGAGCCCGCCACCGGAGACGCGGCCGACCTGCGAATCTTCCCGAACGAAGCGGAGGCCTACGGCTTCCTGGGCCTGCCTTTCATCGAGCCCGAGTTGCGCGAGGACCGCGGCGAGATCGAAGCGGCGCTGGCCGGAGAGCTGCCCCGACTCGTTGCTCGGACCGACCTGCGCGGCGACTGCCACAGTCACTCCGATTGGTCGGACGGAGTGCACGCGATTGAGCAGATGGCCGAATCGGCCCGGCGCCGCGGGTATGCGTACCTGGTTCTGACGGACCACACCGTCAGCCTCGCCATCGCCCGAGGCCTCGACCTCGAGCGGGTGGAGCGGCAACGACGGATCGTCGCTGCGCTCAACGAGCGGTTCGCACGTGAGGAGGAGGCCGGCGCCGCGCCGCCCGAAACGGCGCCGGAGGGTTTCCGGCTCCTGCATGGCTGCGAGCTGGAGGTTAGGGCGGACGCCACCCTGGACTATCCCGACGAATTGCTGGCGACCTACGACCTGGTCGTTGGTTCCGTGCACGTGGCCCGGCGCCAGAACCGCGAGCAGCTGACCGCCCGGACGCTGGCGGCGATCCGAAGCCCGCACGTGGACGTCATCGCTCATCCCGCCGGTCGGTATATCGGCTCCCGCGAGGATCTCGACCTGGACTGGGACACCATATATGAAGAGGCGGCACGGACCGGCACTGCCCTTGAGCTCAACGGCTCGGACGAGCGCCTGGACCTCTCAGACGTTCGGGCGCGCCGCGCGGCGGAGATCGGTTGCGTCTTCGCGATCGACTCGGACGCACACCGAACCGAGGAGTTGGACAACCTGCGGTGGGGGACCGCGATGGCTCGCCGTGCCTGGCTTGGGCCGGATCGGGTCGTGAACACCAGGTCGCGGGCCGAGCTCATCGAATGGGCCGCCGGCAAACCGGGACGCGTTTGAGCCAGATCGCCGTCACGCGTGGCCACGGCCCCGGCCGCCCGTCATTCGGCTCGGTTGCGTACCATGCCCGAATGCACCAACGCACCAGAGCTCGCGAGCTCGGGCTTATCGTCGCCGCGCTCGGCGTCCTCGTCCACTTCGTCGATCCCGCTCCGGCGGCCGGCGCCACGGTCCTCGTCGCCGCCGTAGCGGCACTCGGCACGGGCTTTCTGCTTGGAGAGGCGCGGCCGTGGCGGATGCCGCTCATCCCGCTCGTTCTGCCGGCCCTGGCCGCGTTCTCGATCGTGGGGATCGCCCGCCTCGTGGAGCCGGGGCCATGGCTGGGCGCGGTCTTCGTGGCGGCCTGGGCAGCGGCGACCTGGGTCGTCGGCCTGGAACTGGCTCCAGCCGTGGCAGATACCGACGTCGCCACGGGATCCACGTCCGCGGCCACGTCCTCGACCCCGACCCCGGCGGTCCGCCTGCGGCCCAGGCGGCGAGCCGAGTTCGACCTGCCTCAGATAGTCGCCGAGCCCATCGAGAGCGGCCCGGAGCTGCCGGCTCACCCACGGCCGGTCGCCGTGAGGGCGACTTCGTTGGGCCTCGCGTTCGTCGCCTTCGCCGCTATCGGAGGCCTCGTTCCGGGCGGCCTGGCCGGCGCCGGCGGGCCACTCAGCGGACCCGCGTTCGCCGCCACTGTGGCACTGGACGTCCTCGTCGGCGGCTTCGTGGGCTACAGAATCGCATCGATATCCTGCACCTCGCGGTTTGACCGGATCGTGCGCATGCTGGCCGTGGGCCAATACGCCGTCCCGGTGGGAGTCGCCGGTGCCTTGCTGCGCGCGCTGGCGCTTCCTCGGCTTTTCGGTCCGGCGCTGCTCACGCTCGTGGTCTACGTGGTGACGGTCGTGCGCGAGTCGCCGGAGCCGGTCCTTTACAACCGCCGCCTGCTGCAGGAGGCCGCGGTGCTGGGTCTGGCAGGAGCCCTGGCCGTCGTGTGGGGCCTGCTGGTCAGGTAACGACGCGCGTCGCCCGGCGCCATGACGCGCGACATCCGGTGCCCGGATGCCACCTCCCGGGTCAGGGCAGGACCCGGGCGAAAATCCGCTTGCGTTGACAGTCCAGCCCCTGGATGCTAAAAGCATTGTCCGGGCCGGCGTCCCCCGTGGGACTGGCATGCCTTCCGCGGGCCGGCGATCGCCGCCGTCTCGCCGCTCACCGCGCCGGTCTGGCTCAGCTTACGAAAGGGACCCGATCCTTGGCCTTCCCCGAGATCGAAAAGGGCACCGGCGGCAACGCCGTCCGGATCAAGCGCCAGCTGGTGGAGCAGGCGATCGCCTACGCCGCCCAGGGACTGTGGGCCGACGCTGCCGACACCAACCGCAAGATCCTGGAGATGGGCGCGGACGCCGAGTCTGAGAACCGCCTCGCCAAAGCGTTCTGGGAGCAGGGCGAGCTGGGTGAGGCGCGCGAGCATTATCAGGTGGCGCTGGCACTGGACCCGACGAACCGCATCGCGGAGAGGAACATCGAGCGGCTGCGCGTCCTGATGAGCGAAGCCGGCGAGAAGACCGTGGTCGCGGAGAAGGCAGAAAAGGCCCCCGTGGCGATCTTCGTCGAGGAGACCGGGAAGACCGGCTTCGCCATGTTGACCGACCTGGCGGCGCCGCGCACCCTGGCCCACGTCAATCCCGGCGATGCCGTGGAGCTGATTCCGGACGGCAGGCGGCTCTTCGCCGAAGCCAACGGTACGCGCATCGGGATCGTGGAACCGCGCGTGGCCGCCCGCTTGCTCAAGCTTCTGGCCGACGGCAACAAGTATTTGGCCGGGATCACCTCGCTGGGCGACCGTGACGTCCGCATCGTGATCCGCGAGATCTTCCAGGACCCGCGCAACTACGGCAAGGTCAGCTTCCCGACCGCCGCCCGCTCCTCGGACCTGCGGCCCTACACCAAGGGCACCCTGCTGCGCGAAGAGGAACTCATCGAAGAAGACCTCGAGGAAGACGAAGAGGACGACGAGATCGAGGATCTCGATCGAGTCCTGCCGGCCCAGGTCACCGGCGAAGAAGCTTTCGAAGACGAGACAGACGAGCTCGAGGAGCCGTAGGCCTTCGCTAGCCCCGACCCGCGACCGCGACCACCGGG
>DATEXG010000040.1:0-38061 GCA_035257225.1 Candidatus Limnocylindrales bacterium | reverse complement strand
TGAGCACGCCGGGTCTCGTCATCGACGGCAAGGTTGTCTCCGCGGGGCGCATCCCGTCCGCAGGAGACATCGCCCTCTGGCTGTCGAAAGACTGAGCCTCCCGGCGGGCCGACACGCCGCTCCCTCTAGGAGCCCTGCGCCGCCGTTCCGCAGGCCTGCTGCGCCGCGAGCGTTCCGTATATCGCGTATCGCGTGCCGTCTGCCGCCGTGTCAGAGCACACGGGGCTTCCAGATGGCACGGCAGTCACTATCTTCGCGGGGTGCTGTGCTTGCGAACCCGTCACCGGGTCGTTGAGAATCGCCAGGTCCTGGGCGCATCTCGTAGCATCACGGCCGAAGTAGACGAAGGTTATCGGGGTCTCGTCACCCGCAACCTGCGCCGGTAGTTCCAGGATGCACATCGGAACGCCAGGCGTGAGGGTCGCGGAGATGGGCGGAGCCGACGCGGGCGGGGCGGATGCCGACGTGGTGATCGGGCCGGTGCCCGACCCGCTCGAACACCCGGCCAGGAAGATGAGACATATAGGCCAGCCACCCAACTTCTTGGCCAAACCCCCTGCGCCCATGGTCGGGACCCTCCCTGGACTCTGTTGCAGTTTGCCCAATCTCCCGCGTACATTCGAGCCTGTGTTCAGGCTACTTCCCCCCTGTCGTCCTGCCAATCCCTGCTCAACGGCGCTTCGCGCGTTCGGAGAACGCAGCCGGAGCCGCTGCCCGAGCTTGCGGCGATTGCGAACGGTGACCCGCCATGGGGGTTCAATGCCTGGATGAGTTCGGCAGCCTACCCCCGACGCGGCCGGCGCACGACGACTAGTGCGATGCCGGCGACCGTGATCCCGGCCAGGACAGGGACCGCAGCCTTCGCCGCGCGAGGCGGCAGGACTAGCTCGAATAGGGGCACGGGGTCACCCCACTGAGCCTGGAGCGGCCCCATCGGGCAGTTGCCCCGGCCCACGGCAAGTCCAGCTCCCTCGAGTGAGAGAAAGGCGACGCTTGCCCACAGACGTCGATCGCGGCGACCCGTCACCGCGCAGGCCCAGATGTAGCCCAGGCACGCGAGGCTGACCACGGACCACGCGGTGTGGACGACGCGGAACGCCCTGGCTCGACGGCCGAGATTTGCCCAGCTCATTGCAGGGAAATGATACGCAGTACGATCTCACCCCTAGGTTCAGAGGAGCCGAAGCCAGCCCAGCATGGGCCCCGTCGCCTCGAACCAAGTGCCGGGGCCGCCTACTCGCTCCTGAAGACCCCACCGGGCACGACACCCCTGTTCCGTGAGCAGTACATGTAGCGTTGGGGTTCTCAACAGCGCATGTACTGCTGCCATCGCCAAGGTTTGCCAGGGCTGGCTACCCGCGTCTATCCTCCCGGCGTGGGTTCTGCCGTAACATGGCAGGTCTAGACTGATAGGGCGACGCGGGGGGGCCGGCGCCGCGGGCAGTCGTGCTGGGGGAAGAGGGCCGGGTGCCGATACCCCTACGATGAGCAGCGACATGACGCCTAACCCGGAACCGGCGCGCCTTTCCGACCTCCTGGACGACCTCGAGTATCACCGGGCGTTTGGTGTGGCCTCGCGGCTGGAACGTGCGGTACAAGCCGAGCAGGAAGCCGTCGTCGCCGGAGAGCTAGACCTTCAGATGCGGGCCCGGCTCGTCCAAGCGGACATGCTCCAGCGCAGCGGGCGGGTAACCGCCGGTGCCCGCCTCGCCAGCGAAGTGAACACGTGGGCACGCCAGCACGGTCCTCAGATGCTGCTGGCTCGCAGCCACCTGGTCCTGTCATCGGTTTACGAGAGCGTCGGCGACTCCGCCTCCTGTCTCGACCATGCATTGCGCGCAGTCGAACTCCTCGACGACACGACCCCGCTGCGCACGCGAGGCAACTTCCTCGTGCGGCTGGGCGACGCCTATGCGGTGACAGGATCCTTCGACGAGGCACGCGAACGCTATGGCGACGCCAGAAGGCTCTTTGAGGCCATCGGTGACCTCGAGCGGCAACTCAACCTCCTGAACAACCTGGCCTATGCCGAGTACGAGGCCGGCGACGCGCAGCGTGCCGGGCCGGCCGCCGAGGCGATGCGCAACCTGGCCGAGAGCACCGGGCTGGGTCTCAACCCGACCTTCCTCGATACGCTGGCGCGGATCCACATCCTGTTGGGCGAATACGACAAGGC
This sequence comes from Candidatus Limnocylindrales bacterium, assembly GCA_035257225.1. Taxonomy (GTDB): domain Bacteria; phylum Chloroflexota; class Limnocylindria; order Limnocylindrales; family CSP1-4; genus Fen-1039. The sequence continues at coordinate 35,885 of DATEXG010000040.1, read as the reverse complement.
CGAAAGCGGGCTCGAGGATGCTCTGGCCGCTTTTGCCAGCGGCGGCGACGTTCAGGCGGTAACGCCGGCCGAGTTCATGCTCACCCTGGCCGAAGCGCAGCGCAGGCAAGGCCGGTTCGAGGAGGCACAGGCAACCCTCGATCGGTGCCGGGCGATCTGCGTCGAAAGATTCCTCACCGGGGTCGAGGTCGAGGTACTGCGCGAGCAGGCCGAGCTCCATGCTGCCGTCGGGCGCTTCGACCAGGCGCTCGAGACGTACAAGGTCTTCCACGCCGAGGTCTTGAGCCTCAATTCGAACCGGCACGAGGCCGCCGCGCGCACTCGTGATGCGATGTTCGGCACTGAGGAAGGACATGAAGAGGCGCGCCGTTTCCGGCTCCAGGTTCGAACAGATGCGCTTACTGGGCTACCGAACCGACGCAGCGTGAACGAGGAACTACCCGGACGGCTCAAGGACGTGCTCGCGGGCGTCCCAATGGTCGTGGCCGCGTTCGATGCCGACCATTTCAAGGACGTCAACGATGCCCTATCCCACGAGGTCGGGGATATCGCCATCCGCGAACTCGGCAGGCTGCTCGAGACCACCCTGGCGTCCGGCTACGCTGCCCCTCGAGAATCTCCGAGTTTCGTCGCCCGTCTCGGGGGAGACGAGTTCCTGGCAGTCCTGCCCGGGCTGGAGTTGAGTGCAGCCACGACCGTATTGGAGACGATGCGCGGCACCGTCGAGGCCCACCCATGGCGCCCGATCATCGGCGACCTGCAGCTGACGGTCAGCGCCGGCGCCGTGGCCGCGTTCGCTACCGACACGCCGTCCAACCTCTTGACGCGAGCCGACCGCTACCTGTACGCGGCCAAAAGGGCGGGCCGCAACCGCGTCGTGACCGGCCTCCGATAGGGAGTTCTGCGGCCGTCCCTTCAACCAGTCAGTGAGTCGCCTCGCTCTCCAGCTCCCCCACCTTGCAGCTTCAGAAGACCCCCCAAGCAGGCTCGTCAGCGAGCCTGTTCGATGGCTTTCGCAGCGTCGCCTGCCCGTTGCGCCACCCCTTCCGACTTGAAGAAGTCTGCAGGCAGGTTCACGCCTGTGGCGTGGTTCGGGCAGTAGCCGTTCGGGACCTTTTTCAGATACTGCTGGTGGTAGTCCTCGGCGAAGTAGAAGTCTGGGGCCGGGCGAATCTCGGCGGTGATCTTGCCTTTGCCGGCGGCGGACAGTCGCTCCTGGAAGGCGTCGCGCGACGCCTCGGCCTCTCGCTGCTGTGCCTCGTCGTGGGTCAGGATCGCGGAACGATATTGCGTGCCTTTATCGCCACCCTGGCGCATCCCCTGCGTCGGGTCGTGCTCCTCCCAGAAGATCTTGAGCAGCTCGCCGTATGTGACCTTCTTTGGGTCGAACACGACGCGGACGGTCTCGATGTGTCCGGTCCGACCGGTGCAGACCTCTTCATAGGTCGGGTTGGGTGTGGAACCGCCCGAGTAACCCACTGCGGTCGAGACGACGCCGGGAGTCTGCCAGAAAAGCTTCTCGGCACCCCAGAAGCAGCCCATTCCAAATTCGGCGATCTCGCTGCCGGCGGGATACGGCGGCCGAAGGGACGAGCCGAGGACGGCGTGTCGCTCCGGGACGGGCATGGCCTCGGTGCGACCGGGAAGGACTTCGTTTGGAGCGGGCATGCGCATCTTGCGCGGATCGGCGAACCAGTTCATAGGCCAATCCTACGCTTGAGGCGTTCGCGAGTCCGCTCCCCGACCGGTCGGGCCACGCGGCGGATCGAGTGGTCTCGAGCGACGGGTCGACGTAGGCCGCCCGACTCGGCGACGCGAGCGAGCAGGCCTGGGTAGGCTACTCGTCATGTACGAGCAGCCGCGATGACGCCGGAACGCATGCGCTGCCTGGAGCGTCTGGCCCACGTGATCCTCGAGATCGATCAGCCGCACCCGGTTCGCGTCGCCATCGACGGCCCAGACGCAGCCGGCAAGACCGTCCTGGCCGACGAGCTGGCGCCCATCCTCGAGGGCGCGGGGCGACCGGTCATCCGAGCCTCGATCGACGGCTTCCACCGGCCGCGAGCCCAGCGGCTCGCGCGCGGCGCCGAGTCTCCTGAGGGCTACTTCCACGACTCTTTCGACTATGCCGCCCTCCGAGCCGCGCTGCTGGAGCCACTGGGGCGCGGAGGCGGGAGCCGGTTTCGGCGCCGGATCTTCGATTATCGGGCCGACGAGCCCGTCGTCTCCCCGGTCGAGGTGGCGCTCCCCGATTCCATCCTGCTGTTCGACGGCGTCTTCCTTCTGAGGCACGACCTGAGCGAGCTGTGGGACTTCAGCGTCTTCGTGGCCGTGTCTTTCGCCGAGACCCAGCGCCGGGCCGCGGTGCGTGACCTGGCCCTATGCGGTTCCGAGGACGAGGTACTGCGTCGCTACGCCGCCCGCTATCTCCCCGGGCAGCAGCTCTACCTCGAACTGGAGGACCCGCTATCCAGGGCGGATGCGGTCTTCTACAACGAGGTTCCGGCGAGACCCCGGCTGCGTCTGCGAAGCGGAATCTCGCCAGCCTGACAGCCCCCGACCCGGGCGACCTCGCTAAGTCCGCGGCAGGGCCTCGAGCAGCCCGAATCGATTGCCTTCAGTGTCGGTGGCGTAGACGACGCGGCCGATGTCAGGGATGTCCATGATCTCTCCCACGATCGTGCCGCCGGCCTTGCGAACGGCTTCGATCGACGCCTCGAGCTTCTCCACGCTGACGGTGTTGATGGTGCTCTCCCCGGGGGCCGAGCGGCCCTGGATCGCGCCGTCGATGCCGGGCGAGTCAGTGGGTCCGGTGCTTGCGAGCCAGTAGTCCATCCCGCCTCCCGGGTACTCCTGGAACTTCCAGCCCAACGCCTGCTCGTAGAACCGGACCGCTCGCTTGGGGTCGTCGGCGGAGATCTCGAAATGGATCACGCGGGCCATGGCTTTGCTCCTGTTCGAACGGAATGCAGGCGACAAGAGTAGAGCGTGGCTCTCGGCTGGGACCAGGGACGATCCGGCTGGCGCATCGGGCTCGAGCGCGGTCGCGGCTTGCCCAGAACGGCGCTGAAGAGATCACCGGCAACCGTTCGACGCGAATCGGCGTTTGGGGCGACCATGCTCGAATGCGACGAACGACCTTTCTGCTCGCGATCGCGGCCATTCTGGTGGCGGCCTGCAGCTCCGCGGTCTCCACGCCGGGTTCGATGGCGATCAACCAGACGGCTGCCGGCCAATCGACCCTACCAGTCGGGCCACCAGCTTCGGCTCCGTTCGCTTCGATCGCCCCCGCTTCGGCCGCCCCCGCTTCGGCCGCACCATCCGCCGTCCCTGACGACACCGTCTGGCTCTGCAAGCCCGGCCTCGCCGGCAACCCTTGCGCCGGCAACCTCGACGCAACCGTGATCGACGCCTCCGGGGCGAAGACCGTGGAACCGGCTGCCCCGGCCACCGACCCACCGATCGACTGCTTCTACGTCTATCCCACCGTCAGCCGCCAGACGACGACCAATGCCAACCTCACCGTCGACCCCGAAGAGCGGGCCGTGGCGATCGCGCAGGCGGCCCTCTTCTCGCGGGTCTGCCGTGTCTACGCGCCGATATACCCGCAGCTGACCCTCGCCGCTATCGCGAAACCGACCGATATCAACTTCGCTTCCGCACTGATCGCCTACAGCGGCGTCGGCTCAGCGTGGCGCAACTACCTGGCCAACTACAACCATGGCCGTGGCGTCGTGCTCATTGGCCACTCGCAGGGGGCGTTCATGCTGACCGCTCTCATCAAGTACCAGATGGACGCCAGCCCGGACACGCGCCGCCTGCTCGTGTCCGCGCTGCTCATGGGCGGCAACGTGACGGTGCCGGTGGGCAAGTTGGTGGGCGGCGACTTCGCGAACGTTCCGGCTTGCAGCTCGGCGACGCAGACCGGCTGCGTGGTCGCCTATTCGAGCTTCGACACGACGCCGCCGGCCGACGCCGTCTTCGGGCGGACCGGCTCCGTTCTGAATCCTTTCCCCGCCGCCTCGACTGTCCCCTTGCAGATCCTGTGCGTGAACCCCGCGGCGCCTGGCGGCGGGAGCGGGATCCTGCGTCCCTACTTCCCGACGACGGGACTCTCCCTCCTGGTGGGTGGCGCTGCGGCCACGCCTCTTGCCGCGACTCCGTTCGTCTCGTACCCCGGCGAATACTCAGCGCACTGCCAGAGCACGGGCGGGGCCACGTGGCTCCAGATCGACCGGACCGGCGGCGCGAACGACCATCGACCCGGGGTCGCCAGGTCTCAGAGTCCCGCCTGGGGCCTTCACGTGGTCGACGTGAACATAGCCCTCGGAAACCTGGTGGACCTGGTGGGATCGCAGTCGGCGGCCTTCAAGTGACAGTGCCAGGGCACTAGCCGCGCGGGGAGCCAGGGCGCGCCGACGGCTAGGCCGATCCGCTCTGACGCAGCCGCGCCGTGACCGCCGGCAGCCAGCGGTCCAGGTAGGCGTTGTCGTAGCGTTCGCGGATCGTGGCCGGGGCTGTGGCGCGGTCGAAGGGAGAGGCGTCGGCAAGAGCCTCCGCCACCGACGCGTACGCCCCGGCGGCGACACCCGCCACCAAAGCCGCTCCCAGAGCGGCTGCCTCCTCGGTCCGCACGATCTCCAACCGGCCCGGGCCCAGGGCCGCCTTCGCGACCACCCAGCGCCGGTTCCGCGCCCCGCCGCCGGTCAGCTTCACCCGATCCAAGCGAGTGGTGGTGATGCGGGCAAGCTCGTCGAGCATCCAACGGACGTGGTACGCGGCGCCGTCAACCACCGCCGCGGCCAGATCCGGCAGGCGGTGAGCCTCGCGCAGCCCCTCGAACTCCAGGCTTGCCGACGGATCGCGATGGGGCGCCGTCCTACCGCGCAGGTACGGCCGAACGATCGGCTCGACCGGGCCTGGAGCGGCGCTGGCAAGCAGCTCGATGAAGCGAGCATATCGATCCGCCCCGTCGGACGTCTCGGCGAGGAACGTGTCGATGAACCAGTCCACCAGGGCGCCCGACGACTGCAATCCGCCGGACACATAGGCGAGGCCGTCGATGGCATGGCAGCCCGTGGAGAACCCGCCCCGCCGGACCTCCTCGGTGAGAGCCGGTTCCGCGGTCACGAGCAGGGTGGCCTCGGCGCTGCCCATGGAGTCGAGCGCGTCGCCGAGCTTCGTGACGCCTGCACCCAGAGCGGCTGCCAAATGGTCGTGGCCGGCGATTGCTACGGGCGTGCCGGCCGGCAATCCCAGCCGCTTTGCGGCGGAGTCGGTGAGCCCGCCAACCGCCTGGCCGAGCGGCAGCACTTCCGGCATGTTCTCGGGCTCGAGACTCGCCAGTGCCAGTAGCTCGGCATCCCAGGCACGAATGGAGACGTCGAACATGAGCGTGCGACAGGCCAGGGAGGCGTTGGTGGCCAGCTTGCCGGTCAGAGTCAGGGCCGCCAGCTCCGCCACGCCGGCCCACCGGCGCAACCGCGTGAAGTCCGCGGCCCGATGTTCGCGAATCCACAGCAGCTTCGTCAACGAGTACTTGGGATCCGGCCGCAATCCCGTCCGGGCGAAGAGCGCCGGCGCGCCGATCTGCCGCTCCAACCATGCCGCCTGGCGCTCCGGCCTGGGATCGTGCCAGGCCAGGATGTCGCCGACGGGCAGGTTCCGCCGGTCCACGGGAACGCCCGCCTCGCCCATGCTGGCGATACCGATGCCGCTCGGGCGGGCAAGATGCGAGTGCGCGGCGGCAGCCACACACTCGGCGATAACCGCATCCACCGCGCCGAGCAGCTCGCCGGGTTTGTGGTACGCCCCGCCGCCTCGGACGGCGTGAGCGTCGGTAGGCCGGCGAGCGACGTGGAGCACGCCACTCCCCGGGGTCACGAGCGCAGCCTTGATGAAGGCCGTCCCGATGTCGACGCCGATCAAGGTTGGGGCGGCGCTCCGTTTGGCGGCGCCGCTTCTGGCTGCCATTCCCCAATCATGGCGCACGCTGGAGCCACCGTGGGACCGATATGCGGCCGGAAGCTGCGCCGCCCAGGACGCCTGCGTCGGCTCCGGATTGCCCGGCAGGCGGTCTCAGTCGGCCGGTTTCGAGGATCCAGCCGCGAGATCGACCGTGACCGTCAACTCCTCGGCGCCACGCACCAGGCCCAGCTCGAGCTTGACCGTGGCGGCTTTCTTGCCGGGGCCGGCCTTGTCCAGCGCGACGTGGAGCTCGTCGGGATCCGTGATCGACGCGCCGGCAGCGGCGACGATGAGGTCGCCCTCGCGTATCCCTGCCGCATCGGCGGGGCTCTCCGGCTCGACGCCGCGAACGAGGACGCCCTCGCGGTCCGGAAGTCCAACCGCGCGGCGCAGATGCCGGGCCACGTGGCCGGGGGCCACAGCGATTCCGAGCCTGGGCCGGACCGTGGATTCGCCTCGACCAAGGGCGTCGATTCGAGCTTTCAGGCTCTCGTCGGCCGGGAGTGCCAGGTAGAAGCCCTCGCCGAGCCTCTGCGTATTCAGCCCCACGAGCCTTCCTTCCGCATCGACGATGGGACTGCCCGACGAACCCGACGCGAGCGGGGCCGTGTGTTCGATGCTGCCGCCGATGAGCCGCCCGCCCGGTCCGCGAAAGGACCGCTCCACGCCGGAGACAAGCCCGATGGTCGTCCGGACGCCCCCGCTCGCTGCGCTGACGACGGCGAAGACCGCGGTCCCGACGGCCGGGAGCGCCCCGCTCGTCCACGGCAATGGCTTCGCGCCGGCCGTGTCCACCTCGATCACGGCCAGGTCGCCGTCCATGTCCTCGCCGAGAAGACGGCCGCGTTCCTTCCGGCCGTCCGCGAAGACGCACGTGGCGCCGTCGCCGTGGACGTTGTGGGCGTTGGTCAGAACCCGATTCTCCGCGACGATCACGCCGGACCCACGGCGCCAGTGCCCGCCGATGCCGACGACGGCCGGCGCCGTGCGCTCCGCCACCTTCGCGATTGCCTGCTGTAGTTCTTCCAGTGCGCCCATGTTCCGTTTCTCCTGATCTCTTCGTCCGCCGCGCCGTCCGTGGTTCGCAACGGTGTTGCCCGCCCACGGCGGCCGGTAGTTCGTCGCCCGCAGCGGGCTGGTAACTAGTGAGTTGCAAGTTACAACACAACCCCAACCAGCGCAACCCCGGACTCGCTACCATTGCGGCGTGACCGACCAGCCCACCCCTTCCCCGCTCCAGGCCGCCCTCGACCGAGTCGGCGACCGCTGGAGTCTGCTGCTCGTGGAATCGCTTCTCGACGGCGCGCGTCGCTTCAACGACCTTGCGGCAGCGCTTCCCGGGATCGCCCCGAACATTCTCTCGGACCGGCTCAAGCGCCTCGAACGGGAGCGAGTCCTCGTTGCACGACCCTACTCGCAACGCCCGCTCCGCCTCAGCTACGAGCTGACGGCAGAAGGGCGCGAGCTGGCCGGGGCGCTGCGGCTCCTGGCCGACTGGGGGTCGCGGGCCGAGTCGGCCGACGTCCTGCGCCATCAGAGCTGCGGGACACCGCTCGAGGCGCGCTGGTTCTGTCCGACGTGCGCCCGCGCCATCGCCGAAAGCGAAACCACGGAGCTGCGCCGGCTCTAGGCGGATGCGGCCGGCCGGAGCCTTGACCGCGCCCAGCCAGGGTCCGATGCTTCGGACTACGTTCCCGCACGATGTGGAGGGACAGATGATCAGCCGACCGAAGCGCCTGGCGATTGCAGCGCTCGTACCCTTTCTAGCGTTGTGGATCACCGCCTGGTTCGACGGCAATGTCGTGACCGAGGCCGTGACGCAGGCCGGGCGCAACTACGACATCGCGCCCTCGAGCCTCGCCTATTCCGTCGCCTACCTGATCGCGGCAGGCGGAGCGCTGGCGGTGGCAGCAGTGGCCTGGTGGATCCGAGACCAGATAGTCGGGCTGGTCTACCTCGTCGTGGGCGGGTTCATCCTGTTCGATGGATTCCTGGTCGCCAGACTCGCGGTGAGCGTCAACGGAGCCCCGCCGGCTGCCCCGGAGCCCATTGCCAGCTTCCTGACCCAGGTGATGCTTTCCACGGTGGGTAGAACGAACGCGGCACTGGTGGTGGCCGCAGCCATGGTCCTGGCCGGGCTCGCTTCGTTCGCGCTGGCGGGGCAGGAAGAGACGGACCCTCAGGAAGAGACGGTCCCTGCCGCACGCTGATCGTCGGCCGGGGCTCGTTCCCAGCACCGACTCGAATACTTGCCTGCAGCCCACCTAGCCAAACCAGGCCTCATAGTTGCCTCCCAGAAACTGGAGGTCTTCATGGATCAGCACCATTCGACCGAACCGCACACCCACGGACCGCTTCTTCGCGGCGCCAGAGACGGCCACGACGATGCCCTCGATGGCGTGGTGCACCGATCGAGCGCCCGGATCCCGATCGAGCTAGACGATCCGGCGGTTCGCCTTCGCCGGTCCGCGCTCGCCCCGGGCGACTGGGCCCGCTTCGAAGCCGGCGTGGCCGAGATGCTGACCGCCTTCGGGCTGAACCTGGACAAGCCCGGCACTCGCGACACGCCTCGACGATTCGTCCGCGCCCTCTACGACGCGACCGAGGGCTACGACGGCGACCCCAAGCTCGTCACCGTCTTCCCGACCGAGTGCTATGGCGGCGCGAGCTGCGAGCTATCCCAGGTGGTCGAAGGGCCAATCCCATTCACCGCCTTGTGCGAGCACCATGTCCTGCCGTTCGTCGGCCGGGCCTTCGTCGGCTACATCGCGCACGAGCACATCATCGGCATCAGCAAACTGACGCGGCTGGTTCGCATCGCCACTCGCCGTTTCGGCGTCCAGGAGCGCATGACCCACGAGATCGCCGAGACGCTCGCGGAGCTGACCGAGCCGCACGGCGTGGCCGTCTACATGGAGGCGCACCACCTCTGCACCCAGATGCGCGGCGTCCGGGAGGTCCATCCCATGACCCGCACCACGGCCTTCCGCGGTGCGTACGAGACGAGCCCGGCGCTGCGGGCGGAGTTCTACGATCTATCTGGGTTGGGGCGCGGCGTTCACGAGTGAGGTAGTCGATGGCCGGTCGAAGCGAGCGGCTCGCGCTCGAGAAGCTGTGGCAGGCGCCCGATGGAGGTCGTGCCGGCCTGGTCGATCTGCGCGGCAGCCCCCTGCCGCCCGGACTGGCGAGTCGATTCGACGGCGAGCTGACGGTCGAGCTTCGGCCGGATCGCCCCACCATCGTGGCCAACTTCGTGTCGACCATCGACGGCGTCGTCTCGCTGGGCCCGAGCGAGCCCAGCGCCGGCGGAGGCGAGATCAGCGGTTTCTCCGAAGCCGACCGATTCATGATGTCCCTGCTGCGCGGCCTCGCGGACGTGGTCGTCGTGGGCGCCGGAACGGTGCGCGTCGGCCGGAAGCACGTGTGGACTGCTCGATTCGTTGAGCCGGAGCTGGCCGGCGTCTTCGCGGCGTGGCGCTCCGAGATGCGGCTGGCTCCGCAGCCCACGACGATCATCGTCACCGCAAGCGGCGACCTGGATGCCGCACACGCGGGCCTCAACGATCCCGACGTGCCGGTCATCGTGGCCACGACCCCGGCCGGCGCGGACCACCTGGCGAAGCTTCCCCTGGCCCCGCATGTGCAGGTCAAGGTCGCGGGCGACGAGAAGCGGGTCGCGGCGGGCGCAGTGCTGGAAGTAGTCCGCGGCGCCGGCGCGCGCCTCGCCCTGTGCGAGGGCGGGCCGCACCTCTTTGGCGAGCTGCTGGAAGCCCGCCTGATCGACGAGCTGTTTCTGACCGTGGCGCCGCAAGTCGTCGGACGGGATGCCACCGCCCGGCGCCTGGCTCTCGTCGAGGGTACGAGCTTGGGCGGCGGCCGGGGCCGCTGGGCCAGCCTGGCCTGGGCTCGTCGTGCCGGCGACGACCTCTTCCTCCGTTACCGCTTCGAGCCGTAGCAGGGGCGCAGCCGGGGGCGGCGCTGCGCACCTCCGCGCTCCACGCGTGCCCCGCGCCGCAAGGCTCCGGGCCACGCGGCCCAGGCGGGCGTGACATGGACGACGGCGTTTCGTGCGCTTCGGACCGCCGCCGATCGCCCCGCACACCTTAAGATATGGAAGTCGTCATCAATGCGGCCGCTTCGCCGGCTGCGCCAGAACATCCACGGAAGGCAGGAATGGCTCGAACCCCGCGCATCGGCATCCTCACCGGCGGCGGCGACGTCCCCGGTCTGAATTCCGTCATCAAAAGTGTCGTGTATCGCGCCACCGAGATTGGGTACGAGGTCTACGGGATCCGGCGCGGCTGGGAAGGCCTCACGAACATGAAGCCCGGTCCCGGCCTTGATGAGAACTACATCGTCCCGCTCGATCGCAACAACACCCGCGCGATCGACCGGACCGGCGGCACGTGGCTCCACACCTCCCGCACGAACGCCCGCAAGATGAAGGCGGCCAAGCTCCCGGCGCACATCGGGCCAGATCGCCTCAAGCAGCTCGAAACGAAGGATGGCGAGTACAACTTCACGCCAATCGTCCTGGAAAACATCGAGCGCCTCGGCCTCGACTACCTCATCCCGATCGGCGGCGACGACACCCTGAGCTTCAGCCAGGTACTAGCCGACAACGGTGTGAAGCTGATCGCCGTCCCCAAGACGATGGACAACGACGTCCAGGGGACCGAGTACTGCATCGGCTTCTCGACCGCGATCAGCCGGGCGAAGGACGCGATCAACCGCCAGCGGACCACGCTCGGCTCGCACGAGCGGATCGGCGTCTTCCGGATCTTCGGCCGCGACGCCGGCTTCACCGCCCTGTACACCGCCTACGTCACCAGCGCCCGTTGTCTCATCCCCGAGTACAAGTTCAACCTGGACCACCTCGTCGAGCTCCTCGTGGAGGACAAGCTGAACAACCCCAGCCGCTACTCCCTCGTCATCGCCGCCGAGGGCGCGATGTGGGAGGGCGGCAAGATCGACGAGTGGGGCCCGCCCGACTCCTTCGGCCACAAGCACAAGGCCAATATCGCCGAGATCCTGGCATCCCAGATCCAGTCCGTCTCCGGCGAGGAGACCCTGGCCAGCGAGCTCACCTACGACCTGCGTTCCGGCGATCCGGACGCGGTCGACTCCATCGTCGGCATCACCTTCGCGAACGTGGCCATGAACCTGGTGGCGGAGGGCGTAAGCGGCCGAATGGTGGCGATCCGAGGGGGCAAGTACAGTCACTCGCCGCTGCCGGACCCAGATCAGAAGCCGCGCTCGATCGACGTCGCCTCGATGTACAACACCGATCGCTATCGGCCCATCTACACCAACCGCATCGGACTGCCGCTCCTCCTCGGCATCCCGGTGCCTGAGGACCCAACCCTCGGCAAGGCCAGGTAGTGGCCTCCCTCCAGGAAATCGAAGGATCCGGCGTTCGCCGGGGCCTTCCTTCCCCAATTAAGGTGGAGTGGATGGCCCTCGTTTGACAAGCCAGGCTTCAGCAAGGCACGGTTCACACGTGACGACCTCATCCCCCTCCGCCGCCCCGCTCAACGGCCGGGACCTGCTGCGATCCAACGGCCTGGCCGTCGAGGGTCCGATCCAGTGGGGTCGGCCCGTTACGGGCGGCAGCCCGGGCGTCTTCGTGGTCGAATTGCCGGCTCCACAGCCCAAAGTCTCGATAGAAGCGAACGCCATCCGCCAATGGCTCGAGCGCGCCCCTGACCTCCGCCTCGACGACAAGCGACCGTCGGTTGCCGAGCTGCAGTCGCGCCTTGCGTCGTTCTGGCTGCCGGGTCAGCCCATCCTCTACATCGGCTCGAGCCAGAAGTCCGTGACCGCGCGACTGGCGGCGATGTTCAAGACCCAGCTCGGTGAGCGCCGGCCGCAATCAGCCGGCTACTGGCTCAAGACGCTCCACGATCTGAACAAGGCCCGGATATGGTGGGCACCCACCGCCGATCCGGAGCTGTACGAGGACACGCTGATCGAGCAGTTCCAAAAGAGCGTCGGCGCACTCCCGTTTGCCGTTCTGGCGACACCCAGCGGCCAGCGCCACGAGCACGGCATCACCGCGCCTCTCCACGACTCGGAAGCGAACAGGCCGGCCAGGGTCACCAAGGTTACGGTCCTGCCGGATGCGAACGAAGAAGAGATGGCGGCCAGCAGTCTCCCGGCTCGCGGTGGGGCCCCTAGGCCCACCAGGCCGGCGAGTCTCCGAAAGCCCAAGTCAACCCCTCGCAAGACGGTCCCCAAACCTATGGCCACCACCGGTCCGTCGGCGATCGAGACCGTGGCGGTGCGCCGTTCCTCGAAGAACGCGGCCGCTTCGCGCGGGTCGTCCGCCGCCCCGACCCACGTCACGGCCGTGGGCCTGGCCGCTCTCCAGACCGAACTCGACGAGCTGGCCAATCGGGGGCGACCGGAGGTCATCTCCCGCATCAAGGCCGCTCGCGAGTTGGGGGATCTCAGCGAGAACGCCGACTACGACGCCGCCCGCAAGGAGCAGTCGTTCCTCGAGGGTCGCGTGCAACAACTCGAGCAGATGATCAAGAGCGCGGTGATCATCGAGACCGAGGGTACGGGCAGTGTGGTCGTCCTCGGTTCGACCGTCGTGATCGAGACGGACCGCCACGGCGAGGAGACGTTCACGATCGTAGGTTCGGCCGAGGCCGATGCCAGGGCCGGCAAAATCAGCTACACGTCGCCGATCGGACGCGCGCTGATGGGCCGGCGAGCCGGCGAGACGGTTCGCGTCCAGGTGCCGGCCGGCACGCTCGACTACACGGTGACCGCGGTTCGGTAGGTCGGGCCTAGTCCCGCGGTCCGGCCGGAGACTCGGGCGACGTCGGCGTGGCGGAGGAGGCTGCCCCACCCGCGCTCCATTCGTCCGATGCGGCCGTTCCGGACCGCGACCTGGGCCGCGGCAAGAGGTTCACCAGCACGATCAGCGCACCCAGAACGATCGCCATAACCGGAAGAGCGTTCTGGAGCACCGTGCTCTCGTGGCCGCTGTCGATGCCGACTATGTTCTCGAAGAAGAGCCCGAACCCGACGAAGAGCCCGAGGCCCGTGGCCGCCGTCCGGAGACCGGCGTCCAGCAGATCCAAGCGCCGATGGAGCAGCCCGTAAGCGGAGAGCGTCACGCCCACCGACCCGGGCGCTACGAGGGCCCACGCGTAGGCCCAGCTGGCCCAGGCACCGGTGGCATTCTGGAAGGCCAGAAGCAGGCCGACCGAAAGGATGATGCCTCCCGGAATGGCCATGCCCAGCCCGGCCTCATTCCTGATGGCGAGGCCGATCAAGAGCAGGAAGATGCCCGGCGCGATGACGAAGACCGGCCAGCCGTAGCGGTCCCAGTCCAGGTTCAGCTGGTTGTTCACCAGGAACGCCGCGCCCAGTGCTATCAAGAGCACTCCCGCGACGATCGTCCCCTGCCGGCTTTCGCGCCTCGGTCCGTTATCTCGTTCGAGCCATCTGCCGTCCATCATCCACCTCGCTGCCGCGCTGTCACCGGGCCAGTCTAGCGACGGGTGTCGAAGTCGAGATCATCCCCAAGTCTGACTCTTGAGCTGATGGAACCGTTCTCTAGAGGGAGGCGACGAAGACCGGGACGTCGCCCACGGTGAGCACCTTGTCCGCGCCAAGATCCGCTCGACTCCCATTCACCACGAGGGAGACGCTCACGTCGCCGGATGCGGTGAGCATGAGCGACCCGACGGCGGCCCTGACATCGAAGAACTTGTCGCGAGTGACACTCGGCGCGCCGCTGCCGTAGACGAGCAATTCATTCATGACATGGCCGGGATCGATGCTGTCCGGTGGCAGGCCCAGGCGGACCGGATCGATGACCTGCCAGCGCGTGACCCCCAGCTGCTCTACCAGGACGTGGAAGCCGCCGTTGGCTGGTACGGCCTCGACGATCGGCAGCGAGCCTGCGAACTTCACCACGACGCGCGGCGTGTTCGACCAGCCGGCCAGGCCGAACGTGTCGAACGAGACCGACACCGGAGATCCCGAACTCTTCCGGATGTCGATAGGCAGGGCAACTACCCACCGATCCGCATCGGACTGGGCGGCGGCCAGCCTGTCTTGGACCAGGCGGCTGATGACCGGACCGACCAGAACGACCCCTCCCGTTTGCGCGCTGGAGCCATCCGGCTGACCCATCGTGACGAGGGGCATGAACTCGCCGGCGTAGGAATCGGTCTTGAGCCCGTACCGGTTGGAGGCAAGGCCGAAGTAGGTGGCCCGGCCGGAATTGATCGCCACGCCGAGCCCCGGCACCAGCGGAACGGGCACCTGCGTTCCATCGTCGGCGTTGTAGACGAAGCCGTCGCCCACCTTGATGAACCTCGCCGAATTCCCGCTCGGGCTGGCAGAGACGACCGGCGAGGGCGACAGCACAAGGGAGGGCGTCACCGGGATGCCGCTGCCTCGGGACGCGGATGGAGTGGGCGACGGTGACGGGCTGGGAGCGGGAGTGCCGGCATGCGCCGACGCCGTCGGCACGCCACTCGATCCTGCGCCGCCGTTGTTCGCGAAGCTCGCATCGAAGACGAGCGCGGCAACGCCGATCGCGATGAGCACTAAGGCGGCTCCGGCCAGTCCTGCCGCCAAGCGTCGCCTGGGTTCCATCGATTCGCAACTCCGCGTTCCTGGGTCCCGGTGCAGTCTAGCGGCGCCGGCATCGGGACGGCATTCCGGGCGAGCAACGGGGCCGAATGGCCCACCCTCGCCGACCTGATGGCACTCGCCCTGTCGGGAGCCACGCGGGCATGCTCCCCCCATGGACGATCACGCCACGGTCATCTCCATGCTCAACCACACCTGGTTCGGCTCCGATCTTGCGCCCGAGACGCAGGAGCGCCTCGCCAAGCTGGGCGTGATACAGGACTTCGAAGCGGATGAGGTCATCCTCCACGAGGGTGACGAAGCCAACGAGATGGGCATCCTGATCTCGGGGCAACTTGCCTTGCGAACCCTCGTCCCCGAACGTGGACCGGTCACGATCTTGAGCGTCGAGCCGGGTGACATCTTCGGCTGGTCCGCCGTCCTGGCCGCCATGCAGGTCCAATCCACGGTCGTGGCTACCGAGAAGAGCCAGGCACTTGTCATAGAAGGAACCAAGCTCAGGGCGGCCCTCAAGGAAGACCACGCCCTGGCAGCCAGCCTGTACCCGCGAGTTCTCCAGGCTGTTGCCCGACGCCTTCGCGCGACGCGGCTCCAGCTTCTCGATCTATTCGCCCGCTGAGGGTCGTTCGCAAGCTCGTCCCGCCAGCAGTCCCCCCAGGAGGTCGCCCGTTCCGTGATCACTTCACCTGCCCCCAGCCACGCGGCCGCGGCCAGGCAGTGGTTCCTGGCCCGCGCGGACCTCGGCGTGTTGATCGATAGTCTGCGCGACTCCGGCCGGCGCGTCATCGGCCCCACCATCCGAGAGAACGCGATCGTCTACGACGAGATCCAATCGGCCGCCGACCTTCCGGCAGGCTGGCGCGACGAACAGGCGGCCGGACGCTACCGCCTCGAGCGCAGGACGGACGAACGGGTCTTCGGCTACACCGTGGGCCCCACCTCGTGGAAGCGGTTCACGTTCCCTCCCAACTTGCCCATCGCCAGTGCCCACAGAACCGGGTCGTTCGGCTTCGAGCAGCCAACGCCGGAGGCTCCACCGGTGGCATTCTTGGGTGTCCGCGCCTGCGAGATCGCGGCATTGGAGATCCAGGACCGTGTCTTCCTGGGCGGCCAGTTCACGGACGAGGACTTCCGTGCGCGCCGAGCCGCCGCTTTCATCGTCGCGGTCCAGTGCACCACCTCGTCGGGCACGTGCTTCTGCACTTCGATGGGCACGGGGCCGGAAGTCCACGGCGGGTACGACATCCTCATGACCGAGATCGACGAAGGCTTCGTCGTGCATGCCGGTTCGCCCGAAGGCGCGGCCATCGTGGCCAAGCTGCCGACGCGCCGCCCGAGCCATGCGGAGGCGGGCGCCGCCGTCGACAACGTGGAGTCGGTGCGGACGCAAATGGGCGAGCCGCTTCCGATGGCCGGCATAGACGAGCGTCTCAAGCTCCAGCTGGACCACCCCCGCTGGGCCGTGGTCGCGGATCGGTGCGTCGAATGCGGCAACTGCACGATGTCCTGCCCGACCTGCTTCTGCACTTCGGTTGTCGAGAGGTCGGACATGGAGGGCCGGCGCAGTACTACGGAGAGGCAGTGGGACTCGTGCTTCGACGTCGCCTTCGCGAAGGTCGCGGGGGGTGACTTCCGCTCCCGCCCGCGCGATCGCTATCGCCAGTGGCTAACCCATAAGTTCTCGACATGGTTCGACCAGTTCGGGAGCAGCGGCTGTGTCGGCTGCGGCCGCTGCATCACCTGGTGCCCGGTCGCGATCGACGTCCGCGAGGAACTCGGGGTCATTGCGCCGCCCATCGCCCCGGTGATCCGGCCGGTGGCGGTGGAACCGGTCGCCGCCAGCCCCGGCTCATACTCGATCGCCCGCGTCGCTGCGATCAGGCCGGAGACCGAGGACACGTCTACGCTCACGCTCACGGACGTGGACCCGGCATTCCTGGCCGGCCGGCCGGGCCAGTTCGTGATGATCGCCCTGCCCGCCTTCCCGGCCGTGCCGATCTCGATCTCTCGCTTCCGGGCGAACGGGATCGATCTCACGATACGGGCAGTCGGGCCCACTTCGACGGCGCTCACCAATCTCCACCAGGGCGCCAAGGTCGGTCTGCGAGGCCCTCTGGGCACCTTCTGGCCGGTCGAGGAGGCCTACGGCCGGCACGCCGTGGTGGTGGCCGGTGGCGTCGGTCTGTCGCCGCTCCACGGCTTGGTGGACGCGCTCGTAGCGAACCACGATCGATTCGAGTCGGTCTCGCTCTTCTACGGCTCTCGAACGCCCGAGGACCAGCTCTTCCGCGACGATCTCGCCGCTTGGTCCGCCGGCAAGGCCATCGACGTCGCGATCACGGTGGACCGGGCCGGACCGGAGTGGAAGGGCCGCGTCGGTGTCGTCACGACTTTGTTCGACATGATCTCGTGGGACTGCACCAAGGTCACGGCCTTCGTCGTGGGACCGGAGCGGATGATGCAGGCTTCCGTCCAGGGCCTGATCTCCAAGGGCGTTCCGGCCGACCGCATCTGCGTCTCGATGGAGCGCCACATGGAATGCGGCATCGGCCTGTGCGGCCACTGCCAGATGGGCGGCCGCTTCGTCTGCAAGGACGGTCCGGTGTTCCGGCTCAATGAGCTCGGGGACCTCTTCAACCGTGAGGGGATCTGATGGCAACCACCGGCAGGACCGCCCGACCGCGCGTCGCCGTCGCCAAGTTCGCCTCCTGCGACGGCTGCCAGCTCACGCTGCTCGATCTGGAGGACGAGCTCCTCGAGATCGTCTCCCGCTTCGACATCGTCGAGTTCCCCGAGGCAACCTCGCGCCGGTCGCCCGGGCCCTATGACATCGTCTTCGTGGAAGGGTCGATCAGCGCACCCGAGCACATCGACCAGATCAAAGAGCTGCGGACGCAGGCCCGCATCCTGGTCACCATCGGAGCCTGCGCCACTGCCGGTGGGATCCAGGCGCTGCGCAACTGGGCGGACCACGATGCCTACCGGGCTGCCGTCTACGAGCATCCGGAGTGGATCGAGTCGCTGGCCAAGGCCACGCCCGTTGCGGAGCACGTCAAGGTGGACGGTGAGCTGCGCGGCTGCCCCATCGATCCGGGCCAGCTGACCGAGCTGCTGACGGCGGTGCTCGTCGGTCGCCGGCCCCAGATCCGCGACGAGGCTGTGTGCCGCGAGTGCAAGCGCAAGGGCATCGTGTGCCTCGTCGTCGCCTCGGGCGAAGCCTGCATGGGCCCCGTGACAACGTCCGGCTGCAACGCCCTTTGCCCGTCCTACGACCGCGGCTGCTACGGCTGCTTCGGACCGCGCGCCAACGCCAACGCGAAGAGCTGGAGCGCCGGGCTATTGAAGTCGGGCCGCCCGCCGGAGGAGGTTCGGCGCATCTTCGCCGGCTTCACCGGCTACGCCGAACCGTTCCGTTCGGTGATCACGGAACTCGGCAAGGCCAAGGGATAGCCCATCCGGCGCCGCGCGGTCATACCAGCCAGTCGCGCAACTGGCGGTGCATCGCCGAGGCGCCGACGATCGGATCGGCCGCGAGCGACCACGAGGCAGGGCACATGAGGAAGGGCTGTGTCTGCCACCCCCCGAGCCCTCCGTGGGAGCCGACGAGCTCCTCGAATCCGACCACCTCCCCGGATTCCGGGTTGACCCGTCCCAGGAGAATGAGATCCCCCAGGTGCGCCAATTCGTCCAGGCTCGCCAGGGCGACACTCGCGCCGTCCCCAAACTGGGCCAAAGGATCCGGGGCGGCGCCGGAGGTCCCGTGAATAGTCCGCTCCCCGCTCTCTCCGATGACGAGCGTCCGCCCATCCTCGCTGTATGCCAGGACCGCCCCGATGCCGGGGTGGCGCACCAGGCCGGCTATCAGCCCCGGATAGCGCTGCTCGATCGCCTCGCGCGTCATCCGGCCGGCCAGTTGCGTGAAATAGACGTGAGCCAGGCTGCCCGACGAGCAAACCACGACGTCCGGCGTGACTGAGCTCGCCGGAGCCCCGGCAGAGCCGGACCGACTCGGACTGGGTCGGGAGGAGAAGCGGCGAGCCACGAAGGGCGCCAGCCCCGATCCTCTGCCAAGCTCGCCCGCGATGCGTCGGCCGCCTCCCGCGTGCTCGTGCAAGTCGCCCCCGCCGATCACGGTCGCCCCTCCCGCGATGAGCGCGGCAACAACTGCCTCCAGAGACTGTCCATAGAGCTGCCGAAAGGTTGCGCCGAGGCTCTGACCATGGTCGGAGAGAGCGACAAGGTCGTAGTTGCGCGCGGCGTGCCGAGCAGCCTTCAGGAGCGATCCGATGGACCGGTCGATCCCCTCCAGCGCGTCGATGGCCTCCTGGCGTTGCGGACCGCAGTGATGCGCCACGGCGTCGTATCCCGTGTAGTCGACGTAGATGACCGGGGCGCCGCGATACATCTCCTCGATCACCAGAGACGTGGACACGGTCCGCAGGGCCACGTTCGTGACGGCTCGCTCGAGCGCGTAGAACAGACCGCGATGCATGCGCGGACTGATGCCACGGCTTCGCTGGCGCTCGGCCTGATACAACTCCTTGGCCATCTCACCGAGGGTCAACATGAAGAGGCGCAGGTAGTTGACCGTTCCGACAAAGAAGCCGCGCAGCTTGCGTCCGTCATCGGATGCTTCCTTTCGCCCAACCGTGGCCATGGTGAGGTAGCTCCGTGGCGCATCGCCGCTGACCAGGTTGCCGATGCTGGCTCCGTCGTCGGCAAGCAGACCGCGGCCGTCGCTGATGCGCCGCAAGATCTCGGCCGCATCGTCCGGATGGTTGGCAACCAACAGCCGGCCCGTCTCCTTTTCGTACCAGCGGAAGCCGGGCACGGCATCGGCGCGACCATGCAGGATGCCCGCCTGGCTCGCGGGGGTGGTGGGCGGGAGCAGCGGCTGCCACGAATGCAGGGCTGACCGGCCAGTGCGAATGAGCCGCCCGATCACCGGGACGTGGCCGGCCCGCATGGCATTCTCGAGGACCGGACGTCCAACTCCGTCCAGCTGGACGACGAGGAGCCCACGCCCCTTCGATACGGCATCTCGTCCGCGACGGGCGACGAGACGGCGGACGAGGATGCTGTAGTAGGAATCGTCGTCGCTCACCGCAACGAGTTCGGCGAGGACTCCGTTGAGTGCGGTCAGCCACACGGTCGCCCAGATCGCCGTGCCGGGCCCGTCCACCTGGATGCCCGGCACAACGCGACCCAAAGCGAGGATGGCCACGTACTGTGCGAGGAGTGCGACCCCATCGACCGCGAGAAGGGGAAGCCCCACCAGGAGCCAGTGCCCCAGCAGGCGCGAGCCGGCATTGACCGCGGCCAGCATGGCGCCTCCCAGGGCTATGGCGGCAAGTCCCTGCACGTGGAACTCCGGGAGCACCAGGTCCACGGTGGCTAGCGTCAGGCACGCCACAAGGAACTGCAGGATTGTGCGCCGGACGATCGCAAGCCGAGTGGGCCGCCACTCCCAGATCAGGCGCGCCTGCAGGCGGTACTCGGCGATGACGCCCGCGGGGGACATCGGTCAGCCCAGCACGGTGGTGGCGATGAGCGCCAGCGCCGCCACGGAAATGATGGCCGCGGTCACCCAGCCGACCGCGTTCAGGAGCCGCCCGTTGGTCCGCTCGCCCATCACCTTGCGATCGTTCGAGACGAGCATCATCACGACGACGAGCGGCGCCGCCAGCATGCCGTTGATGACGGCCACGATGACCAGGGCGGCGATCGGGTTTATGCCCACGAAGTTGATGCCCATTCCGACAACAGTGGCAGCGGCGATGACGGCGTAGAACTCCGGTGCGCGTGACGGACGCCGGTTGAGGCCGGATCGCCAGCCGAACGTCTCCGCCACACCATATGCCGCGGACCCAGTCAGAACCGGCACGGCCAGGATCCCAGCCCCAATCAGCCCGACCGCGAAGAGAGCCGTCGACCACTCGCCCGCCAGCGGCCGCAGAGCCGATGCCGCCTCGGTCGCGGAAATGACGTCGTGGTTGCCCGCGGCGAAAAGCGTCGCGCCCGCGGTGACGATGATGAAATAGGCCACGATTTCGGAGAAGACCATGCCGGCCATGGTGTCCCACAGCGCGTAGCGAAGTTCCGTGCGGCTCGCTCCCTTCCGCTGCCAGAGCCGTCGACGCCCCATCAGGATCTGCTCGTCCACCTCCTGACTCGCCTGCCAGAAGAACAGGTACGGCGAGATCGTTGTGCCCAGCAGCGCCACGAGGATGCCGATGTACTGCGGGTCGAGTCGGACGGTCGGCACCAGGCTGCCCTTCAGCACCGCGCCAACATCGGGATGGGTGAAGAAAGCGGCGGCCACGTAGGCCAGCAACGCAAGCGCAAGCCACATGAACACGCGGGCGATGAGCTGGTAGGAGCCCAGCACCTGGAGGGCCACGATGCCCAGTCCGACCGGGATAACGAAGGCGGGCGCCGGCACAGGTATCAGTAGATTCAGGGCGGCCGCGATCGCCCCAATGTCCGCGCCGGCATTGAGCGTGTTGGCGATCACAAGTGCGAGCAAGGCCGGATAAAGCACCCAGCGCGGATAGTGCTCGCGAAGCGCCCCGGCCAGACCATGGCCGCTGACGAGCCCTATCTTGGCCGAGATGTACTGCACCGCGGTCATCATCGGGAACATGACGATGGTGGTCCAGACCGTGGCGTAGCCGTAGCTGGCGCCAGCCTGCACATACGTCCCGACGCCCGATGGGTCGTCGTCGGACGCGCCCGTGATCAGTCCCGGGCCCAGAATCAGAAGCCCTTGCTTGAGTGGATTGCGCTCCAGCCGCATCCCCTCGACCATCGGATCCGGTGGCCGGGCGGGATCGACCCGCGGACCGTGCTGGGCGGCGGTTGGGGCCAGCGAGCGGGTCACAGGGCTGGCCCGCCCTGCGCCACTCCCCCTACGCGGCCGCGACACCGCGGTCAGGCAAGTTGATCGAGGCTCCCGGAGCCAGGACGCGAACGTGGACGGCCGGGGCGTACCGGGCTACGGCCTCGGCGAACGCCGGTCCCGGGGCATCGAAGCGCCTGCCAAAGAGGCGGTGCAGCCAGACTGGCGACAGCGTTCCCCAATGGATGGGCACCGCGATCGTCGGCTGGATCAAGGCGGCCGCCTCCGCTGCCCGGCGAGGGTCCAGGTGGCCGCGACCCAGGCGAAGCCCCCATCCGCCCACCGGCAGCAAGGCCACGTCCACGCGTCCCGCCATCGTTTCCATGGCCGGAAAGAGATCGGTATCGCCGGCGAAATACACGGCAGAGCCTGCGGATACCAGGCAGCCGATGGCGTCCGCTGCCGCCCAGGGCGATCTCCGGCCGCCGTGCGCCGCCGGTACGATCTCGAGGTCCAGGCCACCCACGTGAAGTCGGTCGCCGACCCGCACCTCATGCACCGGTCCGAGATCCGCCCGTTGCAGGACGTGGCCGAGCCCTGCCGGCACTATCACCTGCGGTCGACCCGGGATGACACGCAGGGACGGCAGGTCCAGGTGATCGAAGTGGCCGTGGCTTATGAAGATGGCATCAACGTCCGCGAGGTAGGCGGCGGGCACAGCCTTGACGCGACGCCGAAGAGACCGCAGAACATGTCCCAGGACCGGGTCCGTGAGGAGCCGCGTCCCCGCCATCTCGACGAGGACGGTCGAGTGACCCAGAAAGACCAGACGGTTGCCAACCGGCCGGTCGGTTGGACTGGTAGCCGGCATGTGCGATCTACCTCGTACGAGGCCGGGTGAAGAGCGCGGCCACCGGCCGGCCGTCGCGGAAGGAGTACCGGACCTCGTGTTTTGGCCCGTTGCCTGCCGCTGGCGACGGCATGGCCGGATTGTAGCCCCTTGTGAGAGTGGCTTCGGGACGGGCCGGACCCGGTCCCGGGATTCGACCCAGAGTCCAAGCCGAGTTCGGTCGCCGACTGGACCGGTGGGTCGACGTGAGGCGGACAAGCGGCCGGCGGGGCGCGATCGAGCAGGAGCGCGCCCGCACCGACGCCCCGGCTGGCACATGGCCCCTCGTCGTGTCACGATGAGCCCATGAGCGAGACCGACTCCCCGACCTCAGCACTCGCCCGCGAAGCCACGAAGAGCGCTGCCCACCGCCGTCGCCCCACCGGTGAGCCCTCGATGGCTCGCGAGCCGAACTACCAGACCGCCCGCCCCACAAAGGTCGCCATCGTGGGCGTCGGGCTCGTCGGTTCGACCTTCGCCTACACGCTGCTGCTGTCCGGCATCGCGTCGGAGATCGTGCTGATCGACGTCAACCACGAGCGGGCCGAGGGCGAGGCGATGGACCTCAACCACGCCGTTCCGTTCGCCCATCCCACCAAGATCTGCGCCGGCGACTACTCCGACTGCGAGGGCGCAGCGATCACAGTCATCGCTGCCGGCACCGGCCAGAAGCCGGGTGAATCACGCCTCGATCTGGTCAAGCGAAACGCCGCCATCTTCGGCCAGATCGTGCCGCGCGTGGCGAAGGCCAACCCGGAGGGGATCATCGTCGTCGCGACCAATCCGGTAGACGTGCTGACCTACGTGACCATCGAGCTGGCCGAGCTGCCCGCTCGCCGGGTCTTCGGGTCGGGCACGATCCTCGACACGGCCCGCTTCCGCTACATGCTGAGCGAGCACCTTGGCGTCGATCCGCGCAGCGTCCATGCCTACATCATCGGCGAGCACGGCGACAGCGAGGTCCCCGTCTGGTCGCTCGCGAACGTGGCCGGCATGCGCCTGCCGACCTTCTGCGCCGAGAACGGGATCCCGCTCGCTGCGGACACGATGGAGCGGATCTTCCGCCAGACCCGGGACGCCGCCCAGGAGATCATCAGTCGCAAGGGCGCCACCTATTACGCGGTCGCCGCGGGCCTGATGCGTATCGCCGAGGCGATCCTGCGCGATCAGAACACGGTCCTCTCGATCTCGAGTCTGGTCGAGGACTACTACGGCATCGACGATGTC
The DNA here is from genome assembly GCA_035257225.1 of Candidatus Limnocylindrales bacterium. GTDB lineage: Bacteria > Chloroflexota > Limnocylindria > Limnocylindrales > CSP1-4 > Fen-1039. The sequence continues at coordinate 12,348 of DATEXG010000040.1, read as the reverse complement.
TGCTTGAGCCTGCCCACGGTGGTCAGCCGGCGCGGCATCGAGCGTGTCCTCCGCCTGGAGCTCAGCCCGCTCGAAGCTCGCGGCGTGCGCAAGTCGGCCGACGTCCTGCGCCAGACGATCGAGTCACTCGGGAAGATCGGCGGCTAAGGAGAAGCGAGACGCCGGCGAGCCCGCCTCGTCACCGCGGCAGTGGGTGCTCTTCCAGCGGCGTGTCCCAATGGGCCTCGATCAGCTCGAAGCGGCGCCGCTCCTCGTGCTTGAGCTTCTCGGCGTCGGGGTACAGTCGAGCCAGGATCGCCGGATCGGTGTGCTCCTCCATCGCGGCCCAGTCGCGGTAGGTGATCGTCACTTCGAAAGTCCAGTCCTGGCGGCCGTCGCCGTGGAAGTGCGGCTCGTAGGCCCGTACGTCGAGCATCCGGCCCGATTCCATCTGGGCCCGCAGCAGCGGCCAGTGGTTTCGCTCGAACAGCTCCACGAACTCGTCCTGGAAGCCCCAGCGGATCTTGTAGAAGTACTGGACCGTCACAGGCTTGCGGGCGTCGGCCATTTCTTGCTCCTCCTGCGGCCATCGGGCCGGACACCAACCGTCTTTGCCGCATCGAGCGGGCTTGCCGGCGGTCCGGCCAGCCTACACGCTTCGGGCCCTTCCCGGTCGGACAAGGCCCTTTGGCGCCGCCCCGACCGCCCTTCGGCACCGCGACTGGATGCCCGCCGACCCTCGGCCGGCGCCGCCGCGCGGCCGGATCTTCCTAGCGGAAGGTCTGTCTCTGTCCGTACACGTCCGTCCCGCTTTGCGGGGACGCCGCCGCCGGAGTCGCGGCGGTGGATGCGCCCGCGTAGGCCTTGCGCATGGCCGCAGCCAGTCGCGCCAGCGGCATAACTCTCGCTCGCGCGAAGGAGACCGAGATCGTCGCCCGTCGCACCTTCAATCGCTCGGCAACCTCCGACTGGCGCAGGCCCTCGATGAGCGCCAGGCGGGCCACCGCCTGCTGACGGGGCGTCAGGGCGTAGAGCAGGTCCGCCATGGCAGGAGTCATGCCGTCCAGCAACTCGTCGGCATCGGCTCGACCGGTCCTGATGACGAGCCGCTCGTGCCCGGCCCGCGCCGCTTCGATCGCCGCCCGCGCGGCCAGGAAAGCCGATCCTGTGCGCTGCGTGGCCGAACCCTCGCCCGGGTCGACGGCGCCTTGGATACAGACCCAGCGGATCGGCCGCGGCTCACAACAGAGGGCCGCGCGGAGGACGGCCAGGAGAGGATCGGCCGTCGCCACGAGCAGGCCCTGTACCTCATCGCCCTGAGTGACCCCGAATGGCGCCAGCTTCAGCCCGCCGTAGGCCTCGTCCAGCTCAGTGACCAATGAACGCAGCCAGACCGTGGCTTCGGCGCGATCTCTCCTCGCCTCGACCAGAGCGCCGATCAGCACCCACGCTTCAAGCTCGTCCATCCCGATCAAGCTAGCAGCGTCGATGATAGCCGTCAACGGCTATCATCGACCCCTATAGTCAAATACGGCTATCAGACTGGCGGTCACTCGCAGACGAGTGATTGCACCCGCTCCGGCCCGGGGCCGGCCCTCGGCCGGGCCATCGAATGTCGAACCGTCGCGCGGTGCATGGCGAGGCCAAGCTCACAGGCCCAGCGGTCCGGCGAGCGGCTATCCTGGACGGGTGACGGCCGAAACCCCCGCTCCGGGCCAGCCCGGCGCTTCTCCAAACCCCTCGATCCCGCTCAACCCCGGGCGCCGCGATCTGGGGATGCGGGCTACGCTCGTGTTCCCCACGCGAGAGATCGTCGAGCGCTACTACGTCCCTCTCATCTACACCGCCTGCCGCACGTGCTACTCGGAGCTGGCGCCGGACGACATCTTCGAGCGCGCGATAGACGGTCGAATCTCACCGGCCAAGCAGCGCGAACTGATCGGCCGGGTGATCGAATCCGGACATGGCTCGACCATCGAGCACGTCGTCTTCACCTTCGCCATCACCGGCGTCAGTCGGACGCTGAGCCACCAGTTGGTGCGCCATCGAGCCGGCGTGGCATTCGACCAGCAGAGCCAGCGCTACGTCTCGTACAAGAAAGGCGCCTCGACGATGCTGCCCGGCACGATAGCCGACGCGGATCCGGAGCTGCTGGCTCGGTACGAGGACCAGGTCGAAGGCGCGCTCGAGTTGTACTCCGAACTCGTAGACTCCGGCATCCCGGGCGAAGATGCGCGCTTCGTCTTCCCGAACGCCACACGCACGAACCTGGTCATGACCGCCAACCTGCGGGCGTTGATCCACATGTCCGGGCTCCGCCTTTGCACCATGGCCCAATGGGAGATCCGCCGGCTCTTCCAACTCATCCGCCATGAGGTCTTCGCCGTCAGCCCGTTCCTCGGGAGCTTCCTGGCTCCCAAATGCGTGCCCCTCGGCTACTGTGACGAAGCGGGCAACCGGGACGAGCATTGCCCCATACGGCCGCACAAGGACAGAGTGCTGGAGGCCTGGGCCGAGCAGGCCAAGGGGCAACCGGCCCGACCGGCGAGAGCTGGCGCGCCCGAGCCGTAGCGCCCTCGTACCACCGCCGACGCGGTGAGGTGGGGTACCGAAGACGACGGGCCATAGTACGTTCGGCGCAGTGGCCGGCGGCGATACGCGAGCCATGATCCAAAGGCCTGAGTCCCGCGCGCTTCGGCTCGGGGATCCGCGATCATGACATCGAGGTGGTACGGGTCCTCGCAGGCACGAACACAATGGACAAGCGCGGGGCAACGACGGTCTGGGGCGCCCATTGGCGTCCGGCGTCAGGCGCACGGAGACGAGCGTGAACAATACGGCCACAGGTCGCCCCAAGCAGTTCCTGGTGGACCTCGCGCAGGCGATGCGTGTCACCGCCGAGGCGGAACGGCGGGCTACGATCGACCAGTGTCAGGTAAACGCGAAGGCGTACGTCGAGAATCTGCAGTCTCAGACCAGCGGCGAATCGGCCTCCCTGCAGCAAGCCGCGGTGGCGGACATCAGCACCCTTCGCAGCCGGTCCAAGGCAAGGATGGACAAGACTCGCCAGGAGACCGAGCTACGAACCTCGCGGCGCTATGAGTTCCTCGAACAGGAGCTGCAGGAGTACGCAGCCGCCGTCGAAGGCGAGATCGAGCGTGTCCAGGACCGCGTTCAGGCTTTCGAGGCAGAGCTAGCTCATTCCTTCGAGCAGCTCATGGAGACCAGCGACCCCAGCGAGTTCACCTACCTGGCCGAGCATATGCCGGAAGCTCCGCCGTTCGTAGAACCCGACTCGGCCACGCTCGTCCAGGACTATCGTCTCCATCACGAGCAGGCCGTGCCCTCGGAGGCTGCAGCCGGATCCAGCCCCGAGGAGTAGGAGGCCTTGCGGACCAGTGGTAACCGGATCCTCCGGCGACCCAACCGCAAGGACCCGGACAGATGGGCCGATCAGAGCGCAGCGGCCCAGAAACCCGCGCAAATCGCGACCGTCAAACCCTTGGCTCTACGCAAGACCGCACGCGGCTGCGACCTCGCGCCCCAATCGCAGGCGGTACGGAAGGGCCGTTAGTCCTGGTACCTCCAGCGGGGTGCCCGGCCGCAACACGCGGCCCATGATCGGACCGACAAAACGGGCTCTTGAGGCTGGCCTGAGACCGGCGATAATGGTGCGTAGTCTCAGGCACCGCGCAGTAGCCTAGTATGTCCACATCTGGTCGTGACCTAATCGGGACCTCTCCGGCGCCCGGCCGGGGCCCGGAGAATCCAACTACGGGGAGATGAGCGTGAACGAGACGGCCGCGCGTCACCCGAACCGCTTCATGGCCGACCTCATCTTGACGATGCGTTCGACCGCCGAAACGGCGCGGCAGGGGACGATCGAGCAGTGCCAGGCAGATGCCAAGGCGTACACAGAGCGACTCCATGCGCGGACGGACGACGAGGCCGCATCGCTGAGAAAGGCCGCTGAGGCCGACGTAAGCGCCATCCGGGATTGGTCCAAGGCCGAGATGGAGCGCATTCGCGTCGAGACCGAGCAGCGCATCTCGCGCCGCCGCGAACTCCTCGAGCAGGAGCTCCAGGAATACAACTCGGCCATCGAGCTCGAGATCGAGCGCGTTCAGAAGCGCGTCGCGAGCTTCGAGCAGGAGGTTGCCCAGTTCTTCGAGCAGCTCCAGCAGGAAAGCGATCCGACCGTCTTCGCGAGCATGGCAGCCCAGATGCCGGATCCGCCGGAGTTCGCCGATTCCGATCGCACCAGCATCGCTGAGGACTTGCGTGCCCGCCGCGAGCAAATCGTCAGGCCCGTGGTAGCGGAGACTGGAGCCGGTGCAAACGGAGCGCAGCCGGCCGAGGCAGAGCCAACGCCCGATCTCACCGAAGAGGCCACGGACGCCCGCCTGGCAGGCGGTCGCGGAGCCCCCGGCAAGCCGGGTTCGGTCGAGTCGACTCAGGTAGTGGTGGTTGGACTCGTCAGCGTCGCCAGCATCGCCACGTTCAAGCGCCAGGTCGGCCGTCTGCCGGGCGTGAAGAACGTCGGCGTCTCGTCCGGCCCGGACGGCGAGTTCATCTTCACCGTCGGTCACAGCGCGGACACCTCGCTGAATCAGCTCATCCCAACCCTGCCCGCATTCCAGGCTCGCGTCGTGAGCGAGCGCGAAGGCGTGCTGAACGTCTCCGCGCACGACCCGGAAGCGGAAGGCTAGATTTCACCGACCGGCTCTCGCGCCGCAGGAGACCTGTCACAAGTGCCTCGGCCAGCTGTCGCCATTGCTCTACCGCAATCTGAGCTAGTCGCAGTGAGCGCACAGCTCGCTGAGGCTGGCTACGAGCCGATCGCGGTCGAGACCGCCGACGAGCTCGAGGAGCTCCTCAACAGGCGGCACGACATCGGGGTGGCCATCCTCGACGGCGAGAACGACTTCGATCGCACGCTCGAGATGTACGCGATACTCCACGATGAGGACCGCAACATCCCGGCCCTCATGGTCGTTGCGGCCCGTGCCCTGGACCGCATGAGTCTCGCCGGCCGAGCGCGCGTCAACGACGAATACTTCACCCGACCCTACTCCGCCGAGTCACTCCGGTGGCGGGTCGAGGCGATGCTCATTCGGGCCGAGATCTCGATCGACGACACCAGGGGCGCCATCATCGAGTCGGACTCGCAGATCGAGACCGCTTCGGAGACCCGCCGCGGTCAGATCGTCATCGTCTTCAATCCCAAGGGCGGCGTGGGCAAGACGACGATCGCCGTCAACGCGGCCGCGCTGCTGCAGGTCCGCAAGCACCAGCGTGTGCTTCTCGTGGACTGCGACACCGTGACCGGCCATGTGGCCTCGTCGCTGGGCATGGAGAACGTTCGGACCGTGGCGGACGCCTGGACCGAGGACTTCGACAGCGGCGTAGCGGAGTCGTTCAGCGAGATCGCCTCCACTCATCAGAACGGCGTCTCCGTACTGGTGATGGCAGAGTCGCCTCTCCACACCGAGATCCTCGACCCCAAGCGCGTAGCGGAGGCCATAACCACGGCCTGCCGCGTCTACGACTGGGTCATCGTCGACATGCACCCGGACTACGGACCGCTCAACCAGGTCATCTTCGAGCGAGCGGACAAGATCATCGTTCCGGTCACCCCGGACGTGCCCGCCATCCGTGCCGCGGTCCAGTTCCGCGAAGTGGCCGTCGAGCTGGAGATCCGCGAGCGCCTGGCCATGGTCGTGAATCGCGCCAACAGCGGCGTCTCCGTCGCGGACATGGAGCGGACGGTCGGGATGCCGGCGCTGGCAGAGGTGCGGTCGGCCGGGATGCTCTTCGTTCGGGCAGCGAACGAGGGTCGCTCGGCCGTGGAGCGCTTCCCGAAAGAGAAGGTCATCGAGGACATCGAGACCTTGTGCGACCGGATGATGGCGACGCGCGAGTCCGGCGCGGCCAAGTCCGGCAGCGGGTTCTTGGGCATCTTCGGCGGGGGCCGGAACACGAACCCCTCCGTCCGCGCCTCCTAGGCGTTACGACCCCAACCCCACCTACCGGCTCAAGACCCTCAGCCTTCTTTGATGTCGGCCCGATCCGGCGCCGGCTCCTGATCGAGACGCGGCGCCGCGCCATCACGTCCGGGCTGAGTCAGCAGCACGCGCTGAGGCTGCGGGATCTCGATTCCGCTCTCGGCGAAAGCGGCCAGCAGCCGCTTCCGAAGCTCTCCGTCCACGCCCCACTGCTCCGAGGCGCGAACGGTGCCGACGACTTTCAGGGTCACGCCCAGCTCGCCCAGCGCCGAGACACGTTCGACGGCGGGTGCCGCCAGGATGCGCGGGCCCCATTCCGGATCCGCGAGCATCAGCTGGCCCACGCGATCGACGACGGCGGTGGCCTTCTCGATGTCCGTGCCGTAGACAACCTGGACGTCCTGGTTGACCCTGGCCCAGACCCGCGTCAGGTTCGAGGCGACCGTTATCTCCCCGTTGGGGACGGTGTGCACGGTCCCGTCCTGGTCGCGCAGCGTGGTGCGCCTCAGCGTGAAGTCCTCGACCTTGCCCGACACGCCGGCGATGCGGACGACGTCGCCCTTCGCGTACTGGTTCTCGATGAGGATCAGGGCACCGTTCAAGTAGTCGCGGACGAGATTCTGCGTCCCCAGGCCGATGGCGATGCCGGCGATGCCGAGGCCGGCGACTGCCGGCCCGATGTCCAGGTTGAACCCGGCATGGAGAATCATCAGGCCGGCGATCACCACGACGAAGAAACGAATGACGTTGACGCCGAGCGTCTCGATGGTATCCGTCCGCTTCTTCAGTTCGACGCTGGAGAGCTCCTGTGCCGTCCCCTCCAGGTTCTCCCTGTCCAGGAGGGCACGCGCGACGCCGGCAACGAAGACGTGAGCCAGCCGGATCACGATCGCCGCCACGACCACGATGGCCAGAACCGCGGCCGCGGCGCTCAGGTACGGTGCAAGCTCAAGCTTCTCCCCGTTCCACGGCAGCGTCAGGATCGGATCGAATTGGGTCGCCATGCCGATAGCGTAGCGCGCCCCGCCGCTTTGCGAACCCAACGCCGCCGCACAAAGAGGCGGCCCCTCGGGAGGGGGACCGAGGGGCCGCAAGGGTCAACTATGTAGTTGCCGGCCCGCCCAGGCGGGCCCGGGCTCAGAGTGAGGCCACCACTCCCCCGATGCGGTCGGTGATCACTGCCGCAACCTCGCGGGCGCAATCCACGAGCTCGGGCACGCGGCTGGGCGTGATCCGGTTGCCCGAGGCGCGGACTTCGAGTGTGGCCACGACGGCCGCTCGCTGGTCGAATACCGGCACCGCCACGGCGTTCACGGAGGGCTCGTGCTCACCGAAAGCTGTGGCGAAGCCACGCTTGCGGACCCGAGCGAGCTCTTCGAGAAGGAGATCCACCCGCACGATGGTGTGAGACGTGTACGGCGTGAACCCGATCTTCGAGAGGCGGATGACCTCACGCTCGGGCTGGCTGGCGAGAAGCACCTTGCCCGGAGCCGTCGCGTGGAGCGGCGAGTTGCGGCCGGTCCGGTCACGGCCCATTCCGGAGGCATCCGAATAGGCGATCGTGAGGACGCTATCGCCCTCGAGGACCTCGAGGGTGGTGGTTTCATGGATGGACCTGGCGAGAGCCTCGAGCTCCGACATCGCGATCGACCGCAGGTCCAGCGACTTCTCCGCATGGCCCCCGAGCCGCACGACTGCCAGTCCCAGCCGGTACTTCCCTGAGTCGTCGTCTTGTTCCACCAGGCCGCGCTTCTGGAGAGTGGCAAGCAATCGCGACGCGGTTGACTTGTGGAGTCCGAGGCGGCGCGCCAACTCGGTGACCCCTGCCTCTCCTTGCGTCTCCCCCAGGGCAATCAGGAGTGACGCAGCACGGTCGACTGACCGAACCGCATTCCCGTCGAGCATTGTGCCTCTCCTAGAAAGCTTCAGAATTGGAAGCCAGGCGGCTTCTCCGCAGCCTCCGCGCTGCACATCACCCCGTACTAATGCCGGCGTGACCATTTCCAGTCTGTTGCGGTCCTCGGGCCACCTGACCCTGATAGGCCTTATCGGCCTACCTGCCTGGGTCGGAGTTCCGGTGGGAACGGCCTATTACGTCCCAGGAGGCGCAACGTCTGGTTGAATGTTGACATAGTTACTAAGGATTAGTCAATACCTCGCGGGTGTCATGTTGGTGACACCCAAGTCTCGTCCCGGAGTAATCGCTACGGGATCAAGCTGGCGTCCCAGACGCTTCAGTCTCATCCCAGGTGCGCGGGACCCGGCCGGTCGTTCGGGCGAGTCGTAACATCGTCTGCGTCAGCCGCCCGCAGCCCGAGCGAACATGTTCCCCATCGATCGCCTCTCGCAGGTCCGGTCCCAGTTCCCTGCCCTGTCGCGCCTGCACGATGGCCGGCCGTATTCCTACCTGGACGGTCCCGGAGGCACGCAGGTACCGCGGCGGACGATCGAGGCGATGGCCTCCTACCTCGAGCGCAGCAATGCCAACCACGAGGGCGCCTTCCCCACCAGCGAGGAGAGCGACGCCGTGCTGGCCGAGGCCCATGCCGCCGCGGCCGACTTCCTCGGCGCCGGCGACGCGGACGAGGTCGTGTTCGGTCAGAACATGACGACGCTCACTTTCGCCGTCAGCCGGGCCATCGGGCGGACGCTGCGAGAAGGCGACGAGATCGTACTGACGCGCCTGGACCACGACGCCAACGTGGCGCCGTGGTTGGCTCTGCAGGAGGAGCGCGGCGCGGTCGTTCGCTGGGTCGAGATCCGGCCCGACGACTGCACGCTCGACATGGCCGGCCTGGAACGGGCCCTTAGCACGCGTACCCGTGTCGTGGCGGTCGGAATGGCCTCGAATGCGGTCGGAACGATCAACCCGGTGTCTCGGATCGTGGCCATGGCCCATGACGTGGGGGCCTGGACGTACGTGGACGCGGTTCACGCCGCGCCTCACCTCGCAATCGACGCGACCGCCCTCGGGACCGACTTCCTGGTCTGCTCGCCCTACAAGTTCTTCGGCCCGCATCTCGGCCTCCTTTACGGGAGGCGCGAGCTGCTCGACCGCCTGGCCGCTTATAAGGTCCGGCCGGCCTCCAATGAGCCGCCCGGCAAATGGGAGACGGGCACGCTCCCGGGTGAGTCGATCGCCGGGCTGCTCGGGACGTTCGGTTACCTGGAGTGGCTCGGCCGGGAGTTCGGCGGCGCCCAGATCGACGCCACTGACCGGCGGGCGGCCCTGGCCGCGGCGATGCACGCAATCCGCGGGACGGAGCGCGGGCTGGCTCTCCGGGCCCTTGCGGCACTCGGGGAGGTGCCGGGATTGACCCTGCGCGGCATCGTCGACCCGGCCCGGATCGACGACCGAGTCCCAACGTTCGCGTTCACGCTGGCCGGTCGCACGCCGCGCGAGGTCGCGACCGAGCTCGGCCGGCGCGGTATCGCCGTCTGGGATGGCGATTACTATGCCTACGAGTTGATCCGAGCCCTCGGCCTGGACGAGTCCGGCGGAATGGTCCGGGTCGGATTCGTCCACTACAACGAGCCCGCCGAGATCGAGCGCCTGGCCCAGGCGCTCCGGGAGATAGCCAGGCCGACCGGGGTGCCCGCGCCGACTCGCTAGTGAGGGAAGAAACATGATCGATCGGGGCCGGCCCGCCGCAGCTTTCTTCGAGATCGTGCGCCGTGGCGACAAGCAGGCGGTCGACGAGGCGCTGGCCGCGGATGAAGGTCTGCTCCGGGCTCGCGACGAGGCTGGGCTCTCGCCGGTACTGGCGGCGGCCTACGCCGGTCACTCTCGTCTGGCGGAGGATCTTGCTGAGAGACTGGCGAAGGTGGCCAACGGCCTGAGCATCTTCGACGCGGCGGCCGTCGGGAACGTGGCCGCGGTGCGGCAGCTCCTAGGGGGCGATCGCGCCTCCATCGATGAGGGCGGCAGCGATGGCTTCACGCCGCTGCACCTGGCGGCCTACTTCGGCCGGCTGGAGGTGGCCCGGTTGCTGCTCGAGCGTGGCGCGGATCGCAACGCCGTCACCCTCAACGAGATGCGCGCGACGCCGCTCCACAGCGCGGTCTCGGCTCGGCATCGTGACATGACCGGCCTGCTCCTCGCCCACGGTGCGTCGCCGAACGCCGTCCAGCACGGCGGCTGGACGCCACTTCACGCCGCCGCCCGGGCCGGCGACGAGGCCGTCGTCGACATGCTGCTCCTGCGCGGCGCGGACCCCACGCGCAAGAGCGACGACGGCCGCACCGCGATCGACATGGCCGATGAGGGCGGCTACGGCGCCATCGCGAAGATCCTGCGCAACTACGCCAAGCGCTAGCCTGCGCTCTGTCTTGACGGGCGCCTCCTCGCTGTCCGCCGCTCGGAGGTCCGTGCGGCGCCGGGAGCTGCCGCCGCTCGCGTAGCGCTCTGGACCGCTTGTGGCTTTGCGCGAAGCGACGGCGGACAGCGACAAGGCGCCGAGCAATTACCCTGCGGCGCCCAGCCAGCCCGGCAGCTCTTTGGCGAGCGTCGCCAGCGGAAGTGTGCCGTGGCCCAGGACCGCGTCGTGGAAAGCTCGCAGGTCGAAGGCCGGCCCGAGACGCGCCGCAGCCTCGCGCCGGAGCCGTTCGATCTCGCGTTGGCCTACCTTGTAGGTAAGGGCCTGGGCCGGCAGGCAGATGTAGCGGTCCGTCTCGATGACCGCGTCGGTCTCCGAAAGCCCGGCCTCCAGGAGTTGCGCGATCGACCGCTCGCGAGTCCATCGGAAGGCGTGGATGCCGGTGTCCACGATCAGACGCGCCGCCCGGTGGGACTGGCCGTCCAGCATCCCGAACCGCTCGGCCTGATTGAGGAACAGGCCCATCTCGTCGGCCAGGCGCTCCGAGTAGAGGCCCCATCCCTCTACGTATGCCATCCCTGCCATCCGCGAGCCCATCCGCCGGAACGCATTCAGGCTCGGATGCTCGCTCTGAAGCGCGATCTGGAAGTGGTGGCCCGGGACCGCCTCGTGGAAGCTCATGCTGGCCAGGCCAACATAGCTGCGGCTGGGCAGGTCGTACGTGTTCACGTAGTAGACACCGGGCCGGCTGTCGTCGATCGCCGGCGGGTAGTAGTAGGCGGCGGGTGCGTCCTGCTCTTTGTACGGCTCCACCGCGCGGACCTCGCAGGCCGCTCTCGGCAGCCGCCCGAAGTAGTCAGGGGCTGCGGCGAGAGCCCGCTCGATCTGGCCGCGGGCGCGGTCGAGCAACTCGTCGATCGACCCCGGGATGGCGGCGGGGTCGTTCCGCAGCGCGGCACGGGCTGCCTTGGTGTCGTCGCCGAAACCGAGGTCCCGGGCGATGACCCGCCGCTCGCCCTCGATGGCCTCCAGCTCTTCCAGGCCGAGCCGATGCAGTTCGTCCGCGTCTATGTCGAGAGACGTCCAGGCTCGAATCTGAGTTCGGTATATCTGCTCGCCGTTGGGTGCGGACCATAGGCCCGGCTCCTGTCGGGAAGCCCCGCGGTACGCGCCGAGCAGCGCCTCGAGGAAGGCCCGATCGGCCGGCCGGACGTACTTGCCGATGGCGACGACGAGCCGCTCGCGATCGGCTTCCGTCGGCACGGAGAGGGTCGTGGCCACCGGCGACTGCTCGTCAGGCAGGGCCAGCAGCCGCTCCAGCTGACTGATGACGCGCTCGGTCACGATGCGAGCGGCAGTCAGTCCACCGGCCAGGCCTTCTCGAACCAGCTCGGCGTTGGCCCCCATGAAGCGCGGGTAGTCGGCCAGGCGCGCCAGAAACAAGTCGAACTTCTCGGGCGTGTCGGTCTTCTGGAAGGCCGCGAGCATCGGCAGGATCGTCTGCGGACCGTCCATCTGATCGACGACCTTGAGTCGATCGATTCTCTGGCCCTGCTGCTCCAGCTCGACCTCGCAGATCAGCCGCACTATGTCGAGCGTGATGCTCTCCTCGAGCGGCAGGCCCGACGTCTCGGCCGCCTCGGCCTCGATGGCGTCCGCAGAGGCGAGCGTGTCGCGGAAGAGCGACCGGGCCTTCTCGCGGCCGGCCGGCCCGGGGTCGTCCAGCCTGTCCAGACCCTGCTCGTAGCCGAGCACTGTCGCAGTGATCGGAGAGAGATCCAGGATGCCGTTCCAGAATCGGTCCGCCAGCGCGTTGACCGCGTCGGCAGAATTGCTGAGCTCGCCCACCGGGACCCTCCAGGTGACTCACCAGCGGCCGGGCGCAGCGCGTCGTCCGGCGAGGGCTGTTGGGTCCAGGGTACCCGAACCGCGTCAGGAACCGAAGAGCGGCAGCTGCTCCCCCACCGTGTCGGCGAGCGCCTCGAGTCCCAGGTACGGCTCCAGGTCGTCCAGCAAGAGGTCCGTCCGTGCGGCAAAGGCCGCCAGGT
>DATEXG010000039.1:0-2608 GCA_035257225.1 Candidatus Limnocylindrales bacterium | reverse complement strand
GTCGCCCGTCCCCGAGCCGCTCGAGCCGTTCGGCGATCCTTGCCTCCATGCCCTGGCTGCCCGGGAAGTAGTAGCGGCTGCCGACCAGCTTGTCGGGGAGGTACTGCTGCTCGACGTCGTCGCCTTCGAAGTCATGTGGGTAGCGATACCTGCTTCTGCCCGACCCGCTCGAACGCAGATGCGCCGGGACCGGCAGAGAGCCGTGGCGGAGGACGTCGTCCATCGCGGCGAAGTAGCCGCGGCCCGCCGCGTTGCTCTTGGTCGTGACCGCGAGCATGACGGTGGCCTCGGCAAGGTTGTACTGGGCCTCGGGCAGGCCGACCCAATCGAGGGCCCGTGCGGCGGCCACGGCCACCTCCAGCGCTCTTGGATCGGCCAGCCCGATGTCCTCGGAGGCGGAGATGATAAGGCGCCGGGCGATGAACCGGGGATCCTCGCCGGCCGCGATCATCGCCGCCAGCCAGTACAGCGCCGCGTCCGGGTCGTTGCCCCGAATGCTCTTGATGAAGGCGCTGACGGTGTCGTAGTGGCCGTCTCCGGCGCGGTCGTAGGCCAGGGCACGCTGCTGCGCGGCGGCCTCGACATCGGCCAGGCGCGGTGCCACGCGGCCGGCCGCGTCGCGGATCCCGTCCGAATCGGCGATCGAGACGGCGCCTTCGAGGACGTTGAGGGCCTGCCGCGCGTCGCCTGCCGAAAGGCCGACGAGGTGCTCAAAGGCGTCGTCGGCGAGGGCCACTCCGCCCGTCGGACCGAGATCTCCCGCGAGCCCACGCTCCGCGTCAGCCAGGGCCCGCTGGACCACTATGGCGACTTGCTCGTCGGTGAGCGGCTCAAGGCGATACACCCTCAGGCGCGACAGGAGCGCCGAGTTGACCTCGAAGTAGGGGTTCTCGGTGGTGGCACCGACCAGAGTCACCGTCCCATCCTCGACGTGCGGCAGCAGGGCGTCCTGCTGGGCTTTGTTGAAGCGGTGGATCTCGTCGATGAAGAGCACCGTCTGCCGGCCGTGGAGGCTCAGGCTATCTCGCGCCTCGGCCACGATGGCTCGAACCTCCGCCACGCCGCTCATGACCGCCGATATGGTCACGAGCTGGGCGCCGACAGCCTCGGCAAGCACGCGGGCCAGGCTGGTCTTGCCACTTCCCGGAGGTCCCCAGAAGAGCAGTGAGCCGAGGTGGCCGCGTTCGAGAGCGCGGCGCAGCGTCCCGCGCTCGCCGATCAACTGCTCGTGGCCCACGACCTCGTCCAGGGAGCGTGGTCGCATCCTGGCGGCCAGCGGCTTGCGACCTGCCGGTGGAACGAAGACCGGCTGTTGCTCGCCTTTGTCGGCGGGCGGCCTGTGGCTGGTGCGGCGTGTTGCCATGTTGCGATGCTACAGGCTGGCTCGGCCGGAGGAGTCGGTCTGCGCGCTCCGGACCGTCGATGACCGCTCTTACCGGGCGCTCTATCCGACCGTAACCACGTGGAGGACGTCGACCAGGATGTAGATGACGGCCAGCGCCGCTGCCAGCGACCCGCCGACCCGGACTATCCGCCGGACGTCCCGCACGACGTAGGCGTATTCCTCGGCGGCTCGAGCCGCCAGCAGCCCCTGGCCGCGGGCCCGGCCCGGCCGCTCGACTTCTGCACTTCGAGTCCGTTCGCGAGACCGAGCCCGGCCGGCCTCCGCCACCCGCTCCTGGGCGACGATCTGGGATTCGATCTCTGCCGCTCGGGCCTCTTCCTCGGCCGAAAGTCCGCCGCTCGGGCTGCCCGTCGGGCGCGACTGCGGCCTGGCGGGAGCGCGTTTGTCGGCATGACGCTGGCCGGGACGGTGTGAGCCGCGAGTGCGCTTGGCCATCTTGGTTGAAGGGCCTCCGCTGAGTGTTGCTGGGCAGTCGCGGGGCCTGCGCTGCCTGTCGTTGTGAAGCTTCCGCTCGGTCGGAGGATATCATCCCGCTTTGTCGCGCCGGAGTCGCCGTCGGCGTAGCCTCGTGGCTCCTGCGAGCCGGGGAGCAACTCACCGGTGTCGGCTGGTAGACTCCGAGCCACCGAGCGGAGGAAGTCGTGAATTCCATTACGGACAATATGGGCGCAATAGTGCTGGTCCTGGTGGGCCTGTGTCTGGTGTTGATGCTGGTGCTTCAGGCGATGCAAATCGGCCGGCTCAGGCAACGACTGGACCTGCTGACGCGCGGCTCCGATGGCGAGAGCCTCGAGGCGGTCTTCGACGCCCACCTGGAGACGGTCCATCAGGTCGGTCGCGATCTCGACGAATTGACCGCCAGAACCGCGGTGCTGGAGAGCTCGGCACGACACCACTTCGCGCGTCTGGGTCTGGTCCGCTTCAATCCGTTCCCCGACACGGGTGGCAACCAGAGCTTCGCCCTGGCCCTGCTGGACGAATCCGAGGAAGGCTTCGTGGTCAGCAGCCTGCATTCCCGCACCGGGACTCGCATCTACGCGAAGGCGATAGTGGGCGGAAAGGCCGATACGTCGTTGTCCACCGAAGAGACCGAGGCGATGGGATTGGCCAGAACCAGGAAGACGGTTCGGCCCGCCCAAGGGATTACTCGAGGAGCCGGCGCAAGGGGCGCAAGCCTGCCGGCCGACGCGACCCCTGCCGGTG
>DATEXG010000038.1:0-6084 GCA_035257225.1 Candidatus Limnocylindrales bacterium | reverse complement strand
CCGATGAACTGCGCCGCGCAGGTCGGGCTCAGGGCACCTCCGTTCGCCGTACCGAAGCCGATTGTGTAGACCCTGACGCCACGATCAGCAGCTTGCTGGGCCGCGCCGAGAGGGTCCGGGCCCGTGTTGTTCGCGCCGTCGGTGAGCAGGACGATGATGTCGGGGGCGTAGTCGCCAGCGGGGACCGGCGTCGGGGCAACGCCCGGGTTGGCGTCCGTCTGGCTCTTGGCGACCGACGGGTCCACCAGCGAGATGGCGTCGATCGAGGCCAGGATGCCGCTGCCTATGGCGGTCCGTCGCCCGGTCGTGAGGCTGTGCAGCGCGTTGAGCAGCAACGCTCGATCGGTCGTGGGCGGCTGCACGACCTCCGCGAAGCTGCTGAACGCGACGATCCCCATCTGCGCTGTGGACGCCTGGCTGTTGATGAATGCTGCCGCGGCCGCTTCGGCGGCCTCGAGGCGGCTCGGCGGGATGTCGGACGAGCACATGCTGCCCGAGACGTCGATCGTCAGGAGGATGGTCGTCTTGTTCGTGGGCACGCTGAGGACGACGATCGGTCGCGCCAGCGAAAGGACCAGCGCGCCGAGGGCTGCGACGACAAGGGCAAAAGGCAGATGGCGCCGCAGCCGCGATTGTCCGGGCAGGGCTTCGCGAATGAGGGCGAGGCTCGAGTAGCGCACTCCCGATCGGCGCCGCCGTCGCAGGCTCAGGATGTAGATCGCGATGAGCACCGGCAGGAGGCCGAGGGCGACCAGGAAGCCCGACCATTGAAAGTCCATCTCTATCGCCGTCCTGTCTGCCGCGGGAGGCTCACACGCCCTATCACGGGAGTCGACCGAGCCATAGGAGCGACGTCAGCGCGGCGGCCAGCAGCAACAGCCCGCCCACGCCCGCGAAGATCGCCGTGAGTTCGGTCATCTCCGGTTGAAGAACCAGCTGTGTGTCGAGGTTGTCGTATATCGCGCGGAGCTGCTCAGCGTCGGTGGCGCCGTAGTACGTGCCGCCCGTGATCTGAGAGATCTGCTGGAGCGTCGCCTCATCCAGCTGGGTGTGAATCAGGAAGCCATTCAAGTTCAAGTTCGTGCCGGCGGCGCTGCCGATCCCCACCGTGTAGATCCGCACCCCCAGGTTGGCCGCCGTCTTAGCCGCCGCCGCCGGATCTGGGGACTCGTTGTTCTCGCCGTCGGTCAGCAGCACGATCACGGCTGGTGCGTGCGTTCCCGCAGGCACCGGCGTCGGCGTCGCCGTCGGCGCGGGCGTTTGGTTGGTGTAGTAGTCGACCCAGGGCCCCGCTTCCGCGACGGCGATGACGTTGAGCGATGCCAGGATCCCCTGGGCAACTGACGTACCTTTCTGGGGCGCCAGACGGTCGATCGCCGCGGACACAGAAGCCTGGTCGTTCGTCGGCGTCTGGACCGAGACGCCCGAATCGCTGAAGGCCACCACACCGATCGAGACGCTGGCCGGCTCACGCGCCACGAAGTCCTTCGCCGCGGCGATCGCCGCCGCCATGCGCGTCGGCGCCAGGTCGGTGGCGGACATGCTCGCGGAGACATCGAAGGCGAGGATCACCATGCCCTCCTCGCGGGGCAGACTTACGACGGCCTGCGGTCGGGCCAGCCCGACGGTCGTGACGACCAAGCCGCCAAGCAACAACGCCGCCGGGATCCGACTTCGCAGACGGGCCGGGCTGCGACTGGTCTCCTGCGCGCGCCCCGCTCCGCCATACGTGGTCAGACGGCGGCGCCGGCGCCCGCCCATCACTCGTAACAACAACAGCCCGATCGGGATGAGCGCCAGGGCGAGCAGCATGGGTGGCCAGATGAAAGACATCGGCTACCTCCGCCGCCGCCGGATCGTGGCCATGCGCACGATGGCGTGGACGAGATCCTCGTCGGTCGAAAGCGACATGGCCTCGACTCCGGATCGTTTGAAGACCTCCGTCACCTCCGCCTCGCGCCGGCGGGCCGCCTCCTGGAAGCGGTGCCGGAATGAGGCGTCATGAGTGTCGACGAAGAGCTGCTCACCGGTCTCGGCATCTTCCATAATCAGCGGCCCGACATCGGGCAGCTCGACCTCGCGCGGGTCGAACAGGCGGACGGCAAACACTTCGTGCCGTCGGTTCAGCAGGCTCAGGGGCCTCGCCCAGCCCGGAGCACTGATGAAGTCGGAGACGATGAAGACCAGCGAGCGTCGCTTGATGACGTGCTCGCCGGCGGTGAAGAGCGGCGATAGGTCCGTGAGCGGCGAGCTCAGCTGGCGCGGATGCGAAAGCAGCTCGTCGATGAGATGGAGAACCTGGTCACGCCCGCCACGCGGTGGAATGGTCCGCTCGACGGCGCTGCTGTAGAAGATGGCGCCGACGCGGTTGCCGCGCCGCGTCAGCAGCCGGGCAAGCGTCGTGACGAAGTCGGTCAGGACGGTCCGCTTTAGGCGCTCCGTCTCTACCGTGCCGAAGTCGACCGAGGGGCTGAGATCGAGCAGGAACCAGGCCGTGATCTCGCGGTCCTCGACGTACTGGCGGACGTACGGCGTGTCCGTCCGAGCGGTGACGTTCCAGTCCATGTACCGCACGTCGTCTCCCGGCTGGTATTCGCGCAGTCCGGCGAGGTCCAGGCCGTTGCCGCGGAAAAGGCTCCGGTAATCGCCCTGGAGGATGCCGTCAAGCCGCCGAACGACCTGCCAGTCGAGGCGCTGGAGGACTCGTTCCGGCGCGGAGGTCGACCGAGCCGGGGCAGAGGCCGATCGAGCCGGGCGAACCTTCTCGGGCCGGCTTCGCAAGCGAGTGGGGACGATGCGCTCAGGCGCTGGCGCGGGCGTGGGAAGCCTCCCGGAGCGGTACCACCGGCACCGGAATTCGGTTGAGGACGGTTGTGAGCACGTCGTCGGCGGTCACGTTGTCGGACAGCGCCTCGAACGACAGGACGAGACGGTGGCGCATGACGTCGCGGGCCATGTCGAGGACATCCTGGGGAAGCGCGTAGTCCCGGCCACGAACGTAGGCGAGAGCGCGGGCCGTGAGGATCAGGTTTATCGACGCTCGCGGGCTTGCCCCGAAGGTGATGTACCGCTCCATCTCCGGCATGCCGTGCGACTTGGGTGCCCGAGTGGCCGTTGCCAGGCGCACGGCGTACTGCATCAGGGCCGGGTCGACATAGACGCGGTCGGCTTCCTGCTGAAGCTCCAGCAGGCGCTTGGTCGAGAGCACCTCCCGCACCGGGTCCAGCGGCCCGGTCATGCGTTCGACGATGACGAACTCCTCGGCCGAGCTCGGATAGCCGACCAGCACTTTCAGCATGAAGCGATCCACCTGGGCCTCGGGCAGGGCGTAGGTGCCTTCGGTCTCGATCGGGTTCTGCGTCGCGAGAACGAGGAACGGGTCAGGGACCTTGAACGTCTCACGCCCGATCGTGACCTGCCGTTCCTGCATCACTTCGAGCAGCGCGCTCTGGACCTTCGCAGGTGCCCGATTGATCTCGTCAGCGAGCAGGAGATTGGTGAAGACAGGGCCCAGCGAAGTACTGAATTCGCCCGTCTTCTGGTTGTAGATCCGCGTGCCGACGAGATCCGCCGGGACGAGATCGGGCGTGAACTGGATGCGCTTGAAGTCACCGCCGATCGCCCCGGCAAGGGTCTTGATCGCCATCGTCTTGGCCAGTCCGGGCACGCCCTCGACCAGCAGATGGCCCCTCGCAAGGAGCGCCACGGCCAGCCGCTCCAGGAGGTGATCCTGGCCGACTATGACCTTCTTGACCTCGTACAGCACGCGCTCCATCGGCACGATGGTCGCCGTGTCGGCCGTCTGGTCCACTGGCCTGCACCTCCAAATGCGATTCCTCCGGCGAACCGACAGGCCCGCCGGGGCTGGTTGCTAGTCCGGGGGCAATCCCGCGGCGCCGCCCGCTACGTTGATTGGCACCGCGAGCCCGATTCCGATGAACACGTCTTCGTTAGTGGGATTGATGAGAGCGGAGACGATCCCGATTACCTGACCATCGCGGTTGACTAGCGGACCGCCCGAGTTTCCGGGATTGACGGCGGCATCCACCTGGATCAGGCCGGTGAGCGCCGGACCGTTGTTGGGGAGCTGGAAGGAACGATTCAGGCCCGAGACGACCCCAGAGCTCATCGAGCCGTCCAGGCCGAAGGGATTGCCGAGGACGAAGGCCTCGCTGCCAACCTGCACGCTCCTGGGATTGCCGAGGACCGCCGGCACGAGCTTCGCCGGAGGCTGGCTCGCCTGCAGGACGGCGATGTCGTTCTGAGGTTGGCTGGATACAACCGTGGCCGGCGATTTCGTCCCGTCGGCGAAGGTGACCTGGATTGACGTGGCGTTGGCGACGACGTGCAGGCAGGTGAGGATGTCGCCATTGGCGTCGACGACTACGCCGCTGCCGAGAGCCACTCCTGGCACGCTGGGCGGGGCGCTGGGTGAGGGGCTGGGTGAGGCACTCGCCAGCGCGACGGGCAACGTGCCAGGCCGCACAGCGGAGACGGCCGCGACCTGGGTCTCGATCAGGACCACCGAGGGCTCCACAGCCTGATATACGCGTTGGGCCAGGGCCGGCGCGGGAGTCTGCGAAGCCAGTGCCGAGGCGACGCTCTGGCTGACGTCATTCGGCGTCAGCTGCCGCGGCCCGGGCACCACCACCCCGTACACAACAACCGCGAGGAAGGCGGCCAGAACGCCGGACCCGAACGTCGAGGCCCAGCCAATCCTGGTCCGCATGCGGCGGATCCGGGAGCGCAGCGTGCGGCCGCGCCAGATCCGAAAGCGCCGCCGGAACTGGGAAAGCCGCTCCAACCGGGGCCGGCGCGCGAGCGGTGCGGGCTCATCCTGCAGGTATGTCATCCGGGAGGTTGATCTCCAGTCTGAACCGCGACTGATCGACGCACCTCCTGGGTCGTCGCGACGGAGGCCCGCCGGAAGGCAGTGTTGCCGACCGTCCTGAAGTGCGCATGAAAAGCCACGGAAGCGGCCGACCCGGTGCGGAGGCCGAGACCGGCGGCAGGCCCGCTGTCGGAGTTCAGACCGTGACCTGGGCAATCCCCTTGGAGCAGCCACCAGGGGCGAGTAAAGACGGATCACTCCCACTAGGCCAGGAGTTCGATATCTCCTCGGCCTATTCCGTCTTGCGATCCTGTGGCGTCGAGACCGTCAACGGCAGGAAGACGCGGAAAGTGCTCCCTCGGCCCGTCTCGCTGTCCACGGTGACGGTTCCGTGGTGCGCTCGCACCACGCCCAGGACCACCGGCAGTCCCAATCCGCGGCCGGTGAACTTCGTCGTGAAGAACGGGTCGAACGCATTCCCCAGGAGCTGGGCGTCCATCCCGGACCCGTTGTCGAATACTTCCAGGCAGGCGTAGGGGCCAGCCCCCGGCGTCCAGCCGGGCGAGACTAGCGGTGAAGGCACGATCTGACTCGCCGGCACTTCGCGGACGGCAACGCCGATCTCTCCTTCCCCAGTAGCCATAGCCTCCTCGGCGTTGAGCACGAGGTTGGTGAGCACCTGTCGGATCTCCACCTCGCTGGCCCGAACTGTCAGGGCGGCGTCTGGGAACTCGGTCCGGAGCCGGACCTGCGGCGGCAGCGAGGGGATCAGGTCAGGGAGCGCTTCGCGGCAAGTAGCGACGAGGTCCAGCGGCTCGCGAGCGTGGAAGCTCTGCCCCAGGTAGGAGAGCATCAGCTGGCTGACAACTGACGCCTGACGCGCGGCCTCCTGCGCATTGGCGATCTCGATCCTGACGTCCCGGCCCGCCGCAAGATCATCGAGCGCAAGCTCGAGGGATCCCATGACCGCGGTGAGCTTGTTATTGAAGTGATGGGCGATGGCGGCCGCCATCCGGCCCAGGCTCTCCGCCTTCTCCGCCTGGCGCAGCCTGGCATCCAGGCGCTTGCCTGCCTCGTCCGCTCGGGCGCGCTCCACAACGAGTCCGATCCGATACGTCATTGCCATCAGCATGTCGGCGTCTGAGCGGGTGAACGGGCGCGGCTGACAGCGGCCCAGGACCAGCACTCCCAGCACCTCCCGGCTCCCGAGGACCGGTAGCCAGGTCGCCGTCTCGACGCCCAGCTCGACTAAC
>DATEXG010000037.1:0-2215 GCA_035257225.1 Candidatus Limnocylindrales bacterium | reverse complement strand
CTACATCGATGCCCGCCGGTCCCCTTCACCACCGACCCCCATCCGGTGAGAGCACCCTGACCAACACCGGCGCCACCGCATCCGGTCGAGGCGAGAGGAGTCAGGCCGACATTACACGGGTGAAGATCCGTCACTCCATCGCTAGATTGACTCAGCGAGCCGGCTGACTGTCTCGTTGGCAGGTCGCTCGACGCGCCACGTTAGCCGTGGGTCGGTACTCGAGGACGCTTCCGATCCCGGCGACAAGCCTCAGGGGCGGAGGACGACCACCTGCCCTGGGACACCACGGTCGAACGAGGAGCAGACGGCCATCAGCGTCGATCCATCCGGGGACCAAATGAGTCCCACGGCGTCGAACGTTCCGGGAAGGTCCAGGCTGCGCTGCCGTCCACCGCGGTCGATGACGATCTCCTTGGAGCCGTCGCGGGCCATCGCCACATCTCCACGCGAGGACACGGCCATGGCAGCCACATCCGCTGGCCAGTACGAGATCGCGATCTTCAGCCCGGCCGGCGTAGTGTGCGCAGCGTTCGACGACCAGACGGCCAGGTGCGTGCTGTCGGTCCAGGCAAGAATGCCGTCCGGTACCGTGTCGGGTTGGCCGGGCAAGGCCCAGACCTGGCCCGTGGCGATGTCGAGTATGCCGACCTCCTCCGGCCCGGTCGCGTGATCGAGCCTGTAGGCCACTGTCTTGCCGTCGGGGCTGAAGTCGACCGGCAACCCATACCCCCACACCACGTCTCCGGTGACGCGCACCGACTCGCCGGTGTCCGTCCGAACGATATCTAGAGTCGTCGGACCGGGCGCCTTGGTGGGTTCCGGCGACGGCAAGCCCGCGCAGCAGTCCCGAGGGTAGTGGACGACCGCGAGCAGCGATCCGTCCGCCGAGAAAGTCACGGGAACCCCGTCGCGCGGAGAGCTGACGCCCGATCGGCTCCAGATCACGTAGCGGTCGCTGCCGGTCTCATTCAGCTTCAACGCCACGACGCCGGCGGGACCAGCCACGATCTGCCAGTAGTTGCCCGGGATCGACGGCCGTGCAGCGCTACCGACAGAGCCCGTGAAGGTGGTGAAGCCAGTTGCTCCCGAAGGGACGCTGATGCCGTTGGTGGCGATGTACGTGTCCTCGTCGAGCCAGGCGAAGTCAAAGACCTGGAACTGGTCCTCGACCCGTCCGGTGGGATCGATTATCGAGACGCTGGGAGCCGCGCCCGAGGCCTCAGCAAGCACCGCGACGCGCGTCCCCTTCGGCGACCAGGCGACGTTCCCACCATATACCGGCCCCTCGAAGATCACGCCGGGCGGGTAGCTGGCCGAAGGCTCGACGCTCGGGCTTGCGCTGGAGCTGGGGGCGAGTGTCGATCCGCCTGGTACTGCAAACGAAGGCGAGACCGCAGAAGGGGAGGCCGACGCCATCGTCTTCGGCGCCGGGGAGGCCTCCACCCCGTAGCAGCCTACGACGAGACTCGCAGCCACAAGGCCGACTGCCGAGGCCCTGATGTGCCCCCGTCGCGGTCGGTTGTGGCGAGACGCGATGGGATCCATGGCCTGCCCCCAGTGAGTGGCGCTCTGTCCTCGACTATGCGCCGGAGTGACGATCTGAAGACGCCTGGCGGGGAGGCCTGGTGATGTGGTTCATGTGCAGCGCCAAGAGGACTAGCGCCGACCAGCCAAAGCCGCTGACGTCTAGTGACATTGGCGAACACTGGCGAACGACGGGGTCCCGTTTCGGCGCCAGAACGACCTCGTTTCGGGCCGGCATGTGGGATCCCGAGAGCCGCGATGAGTCCTGCGGCGTCCGGCGGTCGTATTGTCGAACCCGCTACCGAGGAGGACTTCTGATGCGCAGCGCGACCTATTCGATGGGCGTCTCACTTGACGGCTACATCGCCGGGCCGGACGGCGACATCACTGCGCCGCCGCCCGACGAGGAGGTCTTCCGCTTCGTCACCGACGAGATACGACAGGTCGGCGTCCACCTGCTGGGACGAAAGCTGTACGAGACGATGCTGTACTGGGAGACCGCCGACCAGGATCCATCGCTCGACGACTCAGAGCTCGAGTGGGCTGCGATCTGGAAGCCGCTCCCGAAGGTGGTGTTCTCCACCACGCTGTCGGCGGTGCAGGGCAATGCCCGCCTGGCCTCCGGTGGCCTGGCGGAAGAGATAGAGCGGTTGCGAGCCGAGCCGGCGGAGGGCGACATCGGGATCGGCGG
>DATEXG010000036.1:0-4583 GCA_035257225.1 Candidatus Limnocylindrales bacterium | reverse complement strand
GCCAGGTGGTCAACAAGGTCGCCGGCGGCAATATCGCCAAGGGGCAAGTCCTCCTGGCGAGCCGCGACTTCCTGCCGCCCGGGACCGTTCCTGACGGGCAGGACATCGCCAGCCTCGTCGGGACAGGCATGCGCGGCGTGGTCGTGGAAGTCGACCAGGTGAACGGCGTGGGAACGCTGCTCGTACCCAGCGACCGGGTGGATGTCATCCTGTCCGTGTACACGGACCAGCTCGGCCTAACGACCACCGACCCGAACAAGACGACGATCAGCTTGAACGGCGGAACTAATGTCACCACCAAGATGGTGATCCAGAATCGCAAGGTCCTGATCACGCTCCTTGCCCCGCTCGAGGCCACCGCCAATGCCGCGCCCGCTCCCGCGTCCTCGAACGCCCCGGTGGCCGGGCCCACGCAGCCGGTCGTTCAGAACACCGGACGGCACATGCTGGTCGTCCTGGAGGTCAAGCCAGACGAGGCTGAAATCCTACGTTGGGCTCAGCGTGAGGAGAAGACGGATCCGCAGAACTACATCGACCTGTCGCTCGCGCTGAGGTCGGACAAGGACAACGAGCTACCCGACGCCACCACGCCCGGCATCACATTCAAGATGCTCGTCGACAAGTACGGCGTGCTGCCGCTCGACCCGCGTGGCATTCTGCCGCCCGACCTTGCCAAGGGCATCTCGTGGTAAAGCGCTCCGCCGGCTCTCGGCGGAGCGAGCGGCGAGAGGCCGGTCGGGCCGGCCTCTCCCGAGTACTGGAAGCGGCCGAGTTCGATGACTGACCGGATCCGAGTTCTCATCGTTGACGACATCCCTGAGACAAGGGATCACCTCGTCAAGCTGCTCGGGTTCGAATCGGACATCGAGGTGATCGGCACGGCGGCATCGGGCGCCGAGGCTATAGAGCTGGCCACCAAGCTGCTTCCCGACGTCATCCTGATGGACATCAACATGCCCGACATGGACGGCATCACGGCCACCGAGAGGCTCTCGTCCCACGTCCCGACCGCCTCGGTCGTGATGATGTCCGTTCAGGGAGAGGCGGACTACCTCCGCCGATCGATGCTCGCCGGCGCCCGGGAGTTCCTGGTCAAGCCGTTCAGCAGCGACGAGCTCACGGCTTCCATCCGGCAGGTCAACGAGCGCGAGCGAGAGAAGGTCGGACGCGCCGTCGTCGTCGCCGCGCGCGCCCTGGAGCAGGCCGAAGAAGGGCAGGTCGTGGCCGTCTTCAGCCCAAAAGGGGGCGTAGGCCGTACCACCATCGCCGTCAATCTCGCCGTGGCCGCGGCTTCGGAGCTCGGCAAGAAGGTGACTCTCGTCGACGCCTCGTTCCAGTTCGGCGACGTGGCGGTGCTGCTCAACCTGAACCCAAAAGACAAGTCGATGGCCGAACTCGTGCCGCAGCTCGATGCCGGAGGCGATCCGGACTCGGTCGAGGCATACACGCAGACCCACTCGTCCGGTATGCGCGTCCTGCTCGCGCCCCCGTCGCCGGAAATGGCCGAACTTATCACCCCAGCTGGGGTCAAACACGTGATCGAGATCCTTCGCCAGCGCAACGAGCTAGTGGTGGTCGATTGCGCCGCGTGGTTCAATGACACGACTCTGGGCATATTGGACTTGGCCGATATAGTACTAACGGTGCTGACGCTCGAAATCACCAGCATCAAGAACACGCGTCTCTTCCTCGAAGTGGCGGAGCAGCTTGGCTACGCGCACAAGGTCAGACTTGTCCTCAACCGCGCCGATACGACCCTGGGCATCAGGGTCGCCGATGTCGAGCACTCGATCGGCCGCAAAGTCGACCACACCATCGTCAGCGACGGGAGGGCCGTGGTATATGCCCTCAATCGGGGCGTTCCTTTCGTATTGAGCAATCGGGAGAGCCAGGTCTCCCAAGATGTGTTTCGTCTAGCAGCATCGATAGTCGGAAGCCCAGAACCACTCGAAGAGGAAAGCCGCAAGGTGCCCCAGAAAGGCAAGTCCCTCTTCGCGTGGAGATAGATGCCCAGCCGGGCCACCAAGGGGTGTAGGCGATGTCCCTTCT
The DNA here is from genome assembly GCA_035257225.1 of Candidatus Limnocylindrales bacterium. Lineage (GTDB taxonomy): Bacteria > Chloroflexota > Limnocylindria > Limnocylindrales > CSP1-4 > Fen-1039. Next base: position 2,534 of record DATEXG010000036.1, on the reverse strand, counting down.
GAAGCGAATCGAGAGCGCCCGACCTGGCGTGGCTCCTGGAGCCCCGAACGGGACTCCGACCGCACCTCCGGGTCCTCCTGGAATGTCCGGACAGGGCGGACAGCGGCTGCTCAGCCAGGCTCCCGTCCGAGAGTCGCTCCGCGAGGTCAAGTTCCGGATCCAGACCCGAGTCATCCAGGACCTGGACCCCAAGCTCGATCTGGCCAACCAGGTTGAGGTGCGCCGTCAGATCGAGGAGATCTTCGGTCGGGTCATCGACGAGGAGGGCCTTGCTCTCACTCGCGCCGAGCGCGTCCGCATGCTCGAGCAGATCACCGATGAGATCATCGGTCTCGGTCCGCTCGAGCCGCTCCTGCGGGACGAGACGGTGACGGAAGTGATGGTCAACGGACCGCGCCAGGTATACATCGAGCGCAGCGGTCGCCTGGAGCTGACCAACGTCGTCTTCCAGAACGACGACCACGTCATGCGCATCATCGATCGGATCATCTCCCCGATCGGTCGCCGCATCGACGAGTCGAGCCCGATGGTCGACGCACGCCTCACCGACGGCTCGCGCGTAAACGCGATCATCCCACCGCTGTCGCTGATCGGACCGGTCATCACCATCCGCAAGTTCTCGGCTTCTCCATTCACGGTGGACGACCTGATCAGGTTTGGGACCGCCACGCCCGAGATGTTCGACTTCCTTCGCGCCTGCGTGGAAGCTCGCCTCAACATCTTCGTATCGGGCGGAACCGGTTCCGGCAAGACCACGACCCTGAACGTGCTCTCCTCGTTCATTCCGAACGACGAGCGGATCATCACGGTCGAGGACGCCGCGGAGCTCCAGCTTCGCCAGGAACACGTGGTCACGCTCGAGTCCCGTCCGTCCAACATCGAAGGCAAAGGCGCCATCCCGATCCGCGAACTCGTCCGGAACTGCCTCCGCATGCGTCCCGACCGGATCATCGTCGGCGAGTGCCGAGGCGGCGAAGCCCTCGACATGCTCCAGGCCATGAACACCGGCCACGACGGCTCGATGTCCACCGGCCATGCCAACACCCCGCGCGACATGCTCTCCCGACTGGAGACGATGGTCCTCATGGCCGGCGTCGATCTGCCCCTGAGGGCCATCCGCGAGCAGGTCTCGTCCGCGGTCGACCTCATCGTCCACCAGTCACGCATGAAGGACGGCTCGCGCCGCATCGAGTTCATTACCGAGGTCCAGGGCATGGAAGGCGACGTCGTCGTTATGCAGGACGTCTTCCTGTTCGAGCAGACTGGAGTGGTCGACGGCAAGATTCAGGGTCGGCTCCGGGCCACCGGCATCCGACCCAAGTTCGTTGAGAAGTTCGAGGTCAAAGGCATCCACTTGCCGCGCGGCCTCTTCGGCTTCTCATACTGAGCGAGGCGGGGAAAGGCGACATGTTAGGTATCATCCTCGGCCTGTTGGTATTCGCCGGTATCTTGCTGCTCGTGCTCGGCCTGACGACCTCGCGTGGAAGCGCCGGGATCAGCGCCCGCCTGGAGCGCTATGCCGCCGGGCGGAACGACATGACGGCGTCGGCCGGGTCCGCTCAGCCGTCGGCCGGCATTGGGGAGATGCTGGGTCAGAGCGTCGCTCTGGCTCGTCTGAACCGAGTGGTGGAGCAGCGAGACTTCGGCGCCAGCCTCGCCCGCGACATCGCCCGCGCCGACCTGAAGCTCAAGCCCGGCGAGTTCATTGCCATCTGGGCGATGACCATCCTCGGAATCCCCTTCGTGTTCCTCATGTTTGGCCTGGTGTTGGCACCGCTCAGGTCGCCCATAGCCCTGCTGGTAGGCGCCGTGGTTGGATTCTTCCTGCCTCGGATGTGGCTGGGTCGCCGTCGCGCCGGGCGCTTGAACGCGTTCAACAAGCAGCTGCCCGACACAATCACCCTGATCGCAAACGCGCTACGAGCCGGATCGTCGTTTCTGCAGGCCATTGAGATGGTCGTCCGGGAAGCGCAGCCGCCGATGACTATCGAGTTCGGCCGGGTGGTTCGAGAGGTCAACCTTGGCCTCGCCTTCGACGTGGCACTGGAGAACATGGTCCGTCGCGTTCGATCGGACGACCTCGAGCTGATGGCTACCGCCATCACCATTCAGCACCAGGTCGGCGGAAACCTCGCCGAGATCCTGGACTCGATCGCATTCACCATTCGCGAACGCGTCCGAATCAAGGGCGAGATCCGCACCCTCACGGCCCAGCAGCGCATGTCCGGCTATCTGGTCGCTGGCATGCCGATCGCCCTGGTGGGCATCCTGTTCGTGATCGCCCCTACGTTCCTGCAGCCGATGTTCGAGAACCCACCGGGTATCTTGGGACTGCCGGCCGGAGTCATCGTCCTCGGGTTCGGTGGGTTCCTCATGTTCATTGGGTTCATCGCGATCCAGCGCATCGTCGCCATCGAGGTCTGAGAGATGCTTATCTACATCCTCCCCGTCCTCGTCTTCGGCGGGATCCTGCTCCTGATCGTCGGCCTGGCCAGCAGCTCGCCGGTCGATCCCGTCCAGGCCCGCCTGACTCA
>DATEXG010000035.1:0-3048 GCA_035257225.1 Candidatus Limnocylindrales bacterium | reverse complement strand
GCGGCATGGACCGGGTGGCTGCGGCGACCGAGGCAGTGGCCCGACTGGGGCCGCCGGAGGTCCTGGCTGAGGCGGCGACTTCGGCCCAGTTCACCTGGCGCAGGCTCCTGCAGGGGATCCGCACGGGCGGCTACGTCGCCGTCGTTGCCGGAGGACTGGGTCTGGCCGCCGGCGCCAGCGTCCTTCTCCTTGCACCGCTGATCGCCCGCCTCGTTGCCACGGTCGGGAGCGCATTTGGAATCCACGTCTACGTGCCCGAGACCGTCGAGTGGCTGGACCAGCAGAACCTCGCCGCGGCCTGGGTGGGAGCCTTCATCGCGGCCAGGCGGAGCACGCCGCGCGTGGCTATCCATTCGAGGCGAGCGGAAGGGGATATCCGGCTCCCTTGGGCAATCGCAGGCGCGCTACCCCTTCTTGTCTTCGCCCTTCTCGCGCCTATCGCGCTCGACTCTCTCACCGCTGTCGGGCTGGTCGGCATCCCGGTCGCGTTCGTCGTCGGCACGTGGCGGTCTCAGGGGCCGGGGGACGATTCGGCCAGCAGACGCGGCGTCGCCCAGGCTGCTCTGCTGCTGACGCTCTTCCTGTTCCTTCCGGGATTCCGAGCGTGGGTCTTCGACCCCGCCACCGTCCCGCCCGCGAATCCACCCGCGGCGCTCTCCCAGACCATGTCGTTCTACTGGCACGACAACCTGCAGGGCACGTCGACCTGGCACGTCAGCGTCTCGGGGCTGGATCCGGCCCTCTGGCCCGACGCCCGGATCGAGATCTGGCCGACGGCCAGGCAGGGAGCGACCATTGCTCCAGACCCTCGGGCCACCCAGCCATCCAGGATCATCTCGCCAGGAGATGGTTTCGACCTGTCCACGCTCCCGAACCCCACGCCGGATTGGTGGGTGACGCTGACTGCGACCGGATCGGACGGCCAGCGCCGGACGCTTCTGGCAGACGTCCACGTCGGCGCTCGTTCCACGGGCCTCGACAGCCTCATCGGCTGGGTTCTCGCGCGCCGGTAGCCCCACTCTCGCGACTCGCTGCGCCCCGTGCTCAGCGTCTACACTGGCAGACGATCGAGATCCAGCGATCCTCGACACCGAACCCGTCCACTCTCGCGGAGACCGCCATGCCTGACGTGCCGAATCCCCTGCCCTACGACGTGCCCAGCGATCCGGCCAAGCGCCACAGCGCCGCCCTGACCGACGGTCCGGACCGGGCCGCCGCCCGCGGCATGCTCAAGGCCATCGGCTTCACCGACGACGACCTTGCCCGGCCGATCATCGGCGTGGCCACGACCTGGATCGAGACGATGCCGTGCAACTACAACCAGCGCCGGCTGGCCGAGCACGTCAAGGCGGGGATCCGGGCGGCGGGCGGCACGCCCATGGAGTTCGGCACGATCTCGGTCTCCGACGGTACGACGATGGGAACCGAGGGGATGAAGGCGAGCCTCATCAGTCGCGAGGTCATCGCCGACTCGATCGAGCTTTGCTCGCGGGGCCATCTGTTCGACGGTCTGGTCTGCCTGGTCGGCTGCGACAAGACGATACCGGGGGCCATCATCGCCCTGGGCCGCCTCGACATCCCGGGCGTCATCCTCTACAACGGCACGATTTATCCAGGCGTATACAAGGGCAAGCGGGACGCGACGATCGTCACGATCTTCGAGGCGATCGGCGCCTACAGGGCCGGCAACATGAAGGCCGAAGAACTCTACGAGATCGAGTCGGTCAGCTGCCCCGGCGCAGGTGCCTGCGGCGGGCAGTACACGGCAAATACGATGTCGATGGTGCTGGAGATCTTGGGCCTCTCGCCGGCGGGCCTGAACGGGATCCCGGCCGAGCATCCCGACAAGAACGCGGCCGCTCGCCGCTGCGGCGAGATCGCCATGGACTTGGTCCGGCGCGACATCCGTCCCAAGGAGTTCGTGACCCGCAAGTCCATCGAGAATGCGATCGCCTGCGTGGCCGCCACGGGCGGTTCCACCAACGCGGTCCTTCACTTGCTCGCGATCGCCCACGAGTACGGGCTGCCGCTCGAGATCGACGAGTTCGGCGAGATCGCCGATAGGACGCCGATCGTGGCCGACCTGGTGCCGGGCGGACACTACGCCGCGGCCGACCTGTTCGACGCCGGCGGCCTGAGCCTCGTCACCAGAGAGCTGCTCAAGAAGGACCTGATCGACGGCTCGACTCCCAACATCGACGGGGGCACGATCGCCGGCGCTGCCGCGGCGGCGGTCGAAACCGCGGGCCAGAAGGTGGTCCTGCCGATCGAGAAGCCGCTGAGCGCGACTGGTGGCCTCACCATCTTGCACGGAACGCTGGCCCCGGACGGCTGCGTCATCAAGCTGGCCGGCCACGAGCGCCGCTACCACAAGGGCCCGGCCCGGGTCTTCGACACCGAGAACGCCTGCTATGACGCCGTCCGCGGCCAGAGGATCAACAAGGGCGACGTGATCGTGATCCGCTACGAAGGTCCGGTCGGCGGCCCGGGCATGCAGGAGATGCTGTCGGTCACGGCGGCGCTATCCGGTGAGGGCATGGGCGAGCACGTGGCCCTGCTCACGGACGGCCGCTTCTCCGGGGGCACCCACGGCCTGATGATCGGGCACGTAGCTCCGGAAGCGGTCATGGGCGGCCCGATCGCCCTGGTCGAGGAGGGCGACGAGATCGTGGTCGACGTCGATCGCCACGCGCTGGATCTCAACGTGGCCCCGGACGTCCTGGCGGCGCGACGTGCCCGCTGGGCCCCGCCGGCCCCTCGCTACAAGAGCGGGGTCATGGCCAAGTACGCGGCGATGGTCTCGTCGGCATCCCAGGGAGCCGTCACCACTGGCGATCGACTGGCCGAGCAGCTGGGGCGTTCGACCCGCTAGGTCTTCGAGTCCTTGGCGGCGACGCCCTCTCGCACCTCGAAGATCAGGTGCTGATCGTGGTGGTACGTGAGGTCGGCATGGCCGAACTCACCCGGCGAGCTCTCGTCGGTATGTTGACCGGTGCGATCCGCGTGCATTCCGGAGATGGTGCCCCTCTGGCCCAGGATCGCGGCCTT
>DATEXG010000034.1:0-6368 GCA_035257225.1 Candidatus Limnocylindrales bacterium | reverse complement strand
GGTATGGCCCAGGCGACTGAAACTATCCTGAAGACGCACGGCCCCAGGGAAGGCCGCCCGCCGGGCGCCGGCCGGAGCGAGCTCGCCGATCGCGGGAGCCCGCCGCTACTTGGCGGCCTGGGCGATCAACTGCTTGGCCTGGTTGATCGGGATCGCGAAGCCAACTCCCTGCGAGTTGCTGGCGCTTGCAGTGATGATCCCGATGACCGAACCGCCCACGTCGAGAAGGGGGCCGCCGCTGTTGCCCGGATTGACGGCCGCGTCGGTCTGGAGGAGCCCGGTCAGGTTCTCCGTATTGCGAGTCGTTTGATCGCCCACGGTGATGGTGCGGTTTACTCCTGAGACGATCCCACGCGTGACTGAGTCGGTGAATGTCCCGAGCGGGCTGCCGATGGCGATGGCCAGCTCACCCACGCGGACGGAGCTCGAGTCGGCGAGGGTGACCGGAGCCAGGCCCCCGGCCTCGACCTTCACCACGGCCAGGTCGTGCGTGGCGTCGGTCGCGACCACTGTCGCCGCCAACCGGCTGGTGTCGTAGAGAGTCACCTCGAGCGATGGGGCTCCTGCGACGACGTGGTTGTTCGTGAGAATCAGTCCGTTGGCGCTGACTATGAATCCCGAGCCGACCCCCGTCTCAGGCACCGAGAACGGACTCATGGTGGATACGCCGCTCGCCGTGATGGTGACCACGGACGGCTTGACGGCGGCCGCAACACGAACTATCGCGTCAGATTCGGTGAGGCTGATCAACTGAGCATTTGCCGGCTGGCCGTTGGACGCTCCCGCGTCCGTGGACTCTAGAGCCAGCGTGGCCACCACGTAGGTTCCGGCTGCCGACAGCAAAGCCGATAGGAGCGCGGCGGCCAGGACGAACCGCAAGATCCGCCGCCGACCGCCGGTTGGGGACGAGGCCGGAATGCCCGAGCCGGTGGTCCGATCGCCGACCGCCTGCTCCGAGCCGCTCGCGCTATTCGGCTCTATCCCGCTCATCGCTTCACTCCCGTGAGGGCCGGCTGTGTGGACCGACGCTGAATGTACCCCCCAACGGGCCATCCGGCATCGGGACCGTTCCGGGCCTGCCAAGCGCTGCCCAGCTAAACGTTTAGTTGCGGGCGAGTTGGAGGGTGGCGGCCAGCGCGGAATGGCCTGCTACCATGCCGCCACACCAACCGCAGAATCTAGGGAGTCTTGCCAAATGGCAACCGTAACGTTTGAGAATGTGAGCAAGCGGTTCGGCGACGTGGTGGCCGTCGACGACCTCAACCTGGACGTCCGAGACGCGGAGTTCATGGTCCTCGTCGGGCCGTCCGGTTGCGGCAAGACCACCAGCCTGCGCATGGTCGCCGGCCTCGAGGAGATCACCAACGGCACGCTGCGGATCGGCGAAAGGATTATCAACGACGTCGCGCCGAAGGATCGTGACATCGCCATGGTCTTCCAGAGCTACGCCCTCTATCCGCACATGTCGATCCGTGACAACCTCGCCTTCGGCCTCAAGCTGCGCCACGTTCCAAAGCCGCAGATCGAGGCCCGAGTCAAGGAAGCGGCGGCGATCCTCGACCTCAGCCGCTACCTGGACCGGAAGCCGCGCGAGCTTTCCGGCGGCCAGCGCCAGCGCGTCGCTCTCGGACGCGCCATCGTGCGCGAGCCGGCGGTCTTCCTCATGGACGAGCCGCTCTCCAACCTCGACGCCAAACTGCGCGTCGAGACCCGAGCGAACATCCTGCGCCTGTACCAGCGCCTGAACACCACGTTCCTGTACGTGACTCACGACCAGATCGAGGCCATGACCATGGGCACTCGCATCGCGGTCATGAATGAGGGCCGGCTCCAGCAGGTCGGGACTCCGCAGGAGCTCTACGACCGGCCGATAAACCGTTTCGTTGCCGGCTTCATCGGCAGCCCGGCGATGAACTTCGCCAGCGTCGAGGTCCAGGGAACCGGCGACGACGTCCAGCTCGTCGGCGCCAACATCACCATTCCCAAGCCGCCGCAGTTCCGCGAGGCGATGGGCACCGCCGGTCGACAGCTGATCGTCGGCTTCCGCCCGGAGCACCTCGAGATCGCCCCTGTGACCGGTGCCGCGGCCGTCGTCAACGCCAAGGCGGAAGTCGTGGAGTACCTCGGCAACGAGGAGCTGATCCACGCGTCCGGCTCCGGCCGCGACATCGTGGCCATCGTGGACTCGTCCTACCGGGTTCGCCCCGGCGACATGCTCGAGTTCAAGGTTCCGCTCGATCGGCTCCAGCTCTTCGACCCGGATACCAACTTCGCCCTCCCCTTCGGGCCGATCGTCTGAGCTATTTGGTCCAGGGACCCAACGCCCCGGCCGCGCGGCCGGGGCGTTGGTGCGTCTCCGGCAAGTCGGCCCCGAGCCCAGCCGACCAGGGGTGCGACGCCGCCCAGCCCGGCCGATCGGAGGCGCGAGCAACGACCCGGGGAGCCCGGCCGCGGCCTCCCGCATGGCGGCCTCTCGTATAGTTCGAATATGCCCGATTCCCCGGCCAATCACCGTCCCAACCGTGCGCCCACCGGCAACCCGGCCCTCGATGCGCTCCTGGACGACCTGCGCGACGCGGATGTCGCCCTCGGCCAGCGCGTGGCCGAGCGCAGAACCGTTCACACGGGCCGGTACCTCAGCGTGGAGCGGGACGTGGCCATCATGTCCAACGGCGGTCGGTCCGAACGCGACATCATCGTGCACCCCGGTGCCGTGGTCGTGGCACCGCTGGACGCTGACGGCCGGCTGCTCCTCGTCACCCAGTACCGCCTCGCGGTCGGCGGCGCCCTGCTGGAGCTGCCTGCCGGGACGCTCGATACGCACGACGGCGAGTTGGAAGACCCGCTCGCCGCCGCTCACCGCGAACTCGAGGAAGAGACGGGCTATCGCGCCGGGTCGATGGAACGGATCGGAGGATTCTGGAGCGCCCCGGGCTTCTCGACGGAGTATCTGACGCTCTTCCTGGCCACTGACTTGCGCCCGGCCGGCGAGGACCGCCTGGACCCCGACGAGGACGAGAACCTGCGCCTCTCCCGCATCCCCTGGCGCGAGGCTGTGGCGGCCGTGGAGAACGGAATCATCGAGGACGCGAAGTCGACCGCGGGCATCCTGTGGCTCGCCCGCCGGTTTGAAGCCGAGGGCCGGTAGCTGGGGTTCGCGCGGCCAGGGGGCAACGCCTCAGACGCTCGCCGATTCCAGCTTCTCGAGGGCGTTGCGGTACGTCTCGCTCGCGGGGTCCAGAGCGGCGGCCAGCCTCATGTGCGTTCGAGCCTCCTGAGTCCGCCCCAGCCGGGCGAGGCTGAGACCGGCGGCGAAGTGACCGTAGTGGGCCGAGGGATCGATCTCGAGCAGCGCCTCGAACGTCTCGATCGCTCGGGCATGCTGGCCGCTGTTGAAGTAAGCCCTACCAAGAGCTTCGAGGATCGAGCCCTTTCCGGGCTCGGCGCGCGCCGCCCGCTCCAGGACCACGGCTGCCTGAGCGTTGTGGCGGTTCGTCATCAGGTGGTGCCCACGCTGGAGCAGATCGTAGGCGGACTCTTCGGGATCATCGCCGCCGTCCTGGCCGGAGGGTTCGCCGACCGGCGCCGAACCGGAGATGCCCGCGGGCGGGGCGGGGTCAGGCGACTGGGCCGCGGCCGCCACGGTCGAGATGTGCGGTCGCCGATTGCCCCATGTCCAGGCGAAGACGACCAACAACAGGAGCAGGCCGGCGAGGAGGGCGACGGCCCCGAAGATGCGGGCCTGGCCGGTTCCGTTGGCCCTGTCCCAGGCCGATTTGGCGCTGGTGGCGAAAGAGGTGGCGCCGGCCATGTCGCCGCTCGCGAAGGCCTTCTGGGCCGCGGCCAGGTCGGCCTCCGGATCCGCCCCGAGCAAACCCAGGACTCGCGTGCCGCCCGTACTCTCCGACTCCGCCCGTCGGGCCGCGGCAAGAGCGCCCAGCGCCGCCAGCTCGCGCGTGGCCTCGGCGGACGCCACGGCCAGGCCCGAGACTTCGAACGAGGCCTCGAGCGTCGTGGGCGGTGTGGTCCCTTCGACTGGGGCCAGCGTCGCGATCTCGTCGCGCTGGACCAGGATGGTCCTGGCCTGGGACATGAGCGTCAGAGCGGAATCGAACTGCCAGGCGACCATGGCGCGGCGTATCTCGGGCGGTAGGTCCCACGCGCCCGCCGCCCTCTGGGCGTCGGCATAGGCGCTCAGGGCCGCGGCGCGCCGCTGTAGCAGCGGCGCCTGCTCAGGGTCGACGATCCACTTGCTCCAGATAGACTCATATTGCTGGCCGGTGTTCTGCTCGAGCAGGTCGAGCAGCTCTCGCCAGCCGATGGCACCGGTCAGCACGAGCTCGCCGTTGGGGCCGTGAGTCGGCTGATAGGCGGCCGAGTGGGAACGCGCCGCCGACCACACCTTGCGCAGGCCGTCCTGACCTGCCGTGGCGGCGATCTCCTTGGCCACCTCCAGTGTCGCGCCGTATAGGTACGCTTCGGTCACCGAGCTTGGCTGACCGGGCGTCACCCAGTCGTTCAAGGGAACGGAGTCCAGCGACATGCGGGCGGTCAGCACCGGGGCGTGATCGACGAGGCCCAGCTGGCGTACGGCCTGGTCGGCGTAGTAGGAGGCAAACGCCTCCTGGATCCAGCGGTCGGTGGCCAGCGATCCGTTGAACCATATGTGCGCGGCTTCGTGCAGGACGACGAACGGATCGGCGAAGTACGAGATCTGGACGCTGCCGCTGGCCTGGTCGTAAGAGCCGCTGAAGCCGCCGATCTCCTGCGTGGATGCCTCATTGACCGTGAGCGTCGTGGTGATCGGATCGTCGAGGCCGATGAGATCGCTCAGAATCGGGTAGCCCGCGCGCAGGACGAGTTCTACGCGATCGGCCCAGCCGGGATCGTCCGCCCAGTACCGCAGCGCGACGTGCAGCGGCCCGATCATTACCGAGCGCGAGCGGAAGTCGCTCGGCGGCACGGGTTGGACCGCCGTGAACCACGCGCTGAGGTCCGTGGAGTCGTCCAGCGTGCCCGACGCGAAGACGACCTCGCCCGAGCCGAAGACCGACCGAGTGAGCCCGCCGAATTCCTCTTGAACGGTGAAGCCCGAGGGGAACACGACAGTCACCGAGCTGCCGGGCGTGCCCGGACTGCCGAACGCCCAGACGGGGAACGAGAACAGGTTGCGGCTGATGCGCAGGTCTCGATCCGGCGAGCCACCGGGGTCGACGAGGTCGAACTGGAGCTCCACGGATCCGCTCTGGCCCGAGTACAACCGCTGGCCCAGCCCCACCACCACGATCACGCCCGAGCCCGACGCACTCTGCACCGTCACTGGCAGGGCTTCGCCGGTCGCGGACGTCGCTGTGCTGGCGCTTGCGGACGGCGGCAGGACGAGCTGAATCTCGTCGTAGAAGTAGCGCCGGCTCTCAGTGTCGACGGTGTGCGACGTCGCCGTCAGCGAAACCTGGACGTGGATTCGGGCCGCTGCCGGGTCGGCCGTCCAGGTCGTGCTCGAGATGAAGCTCAGGTCGGTCTGGGCGGCCGCCGCTCGGTCGGGGGCAGCGGCCTGGAGCGTCGACACACCGGCAAACAGGATCGCGGCCGCAGCCAGAACCCGGATGCCGGAACCCCCCTTACCGGTGAGCATGGCGACCGGACCGATTCAGGCGGGCCGAACGGAACGCATGGGCTCTCGGGCCGTCGTGCGTCGAAGTCTGTCCGACGTGGTCATCGGTCTGCGTCCCTCGCCTCCCCGGCTGCGCGCCTGCCACCGGCATTCGATCGGCCGCCTTTGTCGAGCTCGGCTGCCCCATCGGCGGACTCGCCCGCAGCGTCCCGCATATCTGAGGGCTCGCCAACTCGAGCCTTCGCGGAAGCTCGCTGCGTGCGCTCGCGAGGCCGCTCCACGGTGGAGCCGCTGCGGACCACGCGCGAGACGAAGTCGGCGGCCCGCACCCCCTCGCCGATGAGAACGTTGCGGCCGATCCGCACGCCCCGAGGAATGACCGCCCGCTTGCCGACGACCGTGATGCCGGTATTGAGTCTCCCGGGCTCGCGGCGGTTCACCACGTCGAAGTCGGTCCCCTCGCCGACAGTCGCGCCCGGACCGACGGCCACTTCCTTGTCCAGGATGGCCCGGTCGACCACTGCACCCGTTCTGATGATCGAGTCGAACAGGACGATCGAGTCGCGAACGACGGCTCCCACATCCACTACGACGCCCGGCGAGAGCACGGAGTTCACGACCGAGCCGTCGATGACGCAGCCGTGGCTGATCAGGCTGCGGTGGACCTGGGCGGTGGCTCCGATCTTGGCCGGGGCGCGCTCCTCGGATCGAGTGTGGATGACCCACTCGCGGTCGTAGAGGTCCAATTCCGGCG
>DATEXG010000033.1:0-13872 GCA_035257225.1 Candidatus Limnocylindrales bacterium | reverse complement strand
GGGGGCGCGAGTCGCAAGGCCGGCGTACGGTCTGGTCGGGGAGTGGCTCCTTCGATCGTCCCGAGCCCGACCCCGGCGCCCGGACCCTCGGGCGCCGCGTCGCGTTCACCTGTTCCCAAGATGTCCAAGGACGCCTACCGGCGCCGCAAGGTGCAAGTAGACGAGGAGCTGACCCGCCTCTCCGGGCGCAAACGGCAGCTGGAGTCGGCCCTGCAGGATCCGGCCGTTCATGGCAACTTTGTGGAGCTGCGCCGCGTGACCGGTGAGCTCGCTACCGTGAATGAGGCCCTCGCTGCCACCGAGGAGGCCTGGCTGGAGATGGAGGAAGCGGCGCCATGACGGAACTCACGGGGCGCTCGCGCCGGGGCAGCCTCGGGACACGCTCTCCCGTCATCGGCCTGATCGGGCCCATCGGCTGCGGCAAGTCGACCGTCGCCGGCTGGCTGGCCGATCGCGGCGCCGCCGTGGTGGATGCCGATCGGCTGACTCGCCAGCTGATGTCGCCCGGCGCCCCGGTCACTGAGGCCGTCATCGCCCGTTTCGGCGCTGAGTATCGCTGCCCCGACGGCTCCCTGGACCGCGCCGCCCTCGGCCGCCTCGTCTTCTCCGATCCGGACCGTCTGGCCGAGCTCGAGTCGATCGTCCATCCCGCCGTCGCGTGCCTGGGTGAGGACGAGATTCGGGCCGCCGACGCGACCGAGCCCGTGGCCATCGTCCTCGAGGCGGTCAAGCTAGTCGAGGCCGGCCACGCCCCCTGGTGCGACGAGATCTGGCTCGTCATCTGCGAGCCGGCGTCCCAGTTGACCCGCCTCACTGGCCGTGGCATGGCCGAGTCGGATGCCCGCCAGCGGATCGCCGCCCAGGACGTTTCCTTGCCGCTCTGGCGCTCGGCCGCCACCCGAGTGCTCCGCACCGACGGTCTGCCCGAGGAAACGGAGAGGGCCGTAGATACCGCCCTGCGCGAGGCGCTGGCCGGGCGCGGCTGAGGACTCCGCCGGCGGCCCCCTGGCCGGCCCCACCGGAGATTCGACGGGAGGCGCGTAGAATCGCCCGATGATGGCGTCCCGATCATCGCGTCGTCGCTGGCTGGCCGTTGGTGGCGCGGCCCTGCTTCTGGTCGTCCTTACCGGCCTGGCGATGATCGCGGGATCGCCGCGTGCGAGCAGCGGTCCGACCGCGCCCGGCGGCAGCTACATCGCCGTGGGCGACTCGCCAGACGCGTCCCTGACGGCGTCGGCCAGCTCTGCCCCGGCCACGGTTTCGGCCACACCCATAGACCCGACTGCCGCGCCTCCCACCGGCGCGACGTTCCAGCCACTCGATATATTCGCCACGCCCAGCCCGCCTCCCGCCCGCGGCGCCCAGCCGACCGATCCAGCGTTCGCGGTAGATCCCCACCGGCCCATGCCCGCCCAGTCGCCGGAATGGCTGCAGGCAAAGGCGGCCGGTCGCGTGGCCCTGGTGCACGGCAGAGTCCTGTTCCTGGATCCGGACGTCAACCCGCTTTCCAGCCCGGCCACGGGAGACGCCATCCCCGCCGCCCGGACGCTGGACACGATCTGGACTCGCTGGATAGTGGAGCCGCCCGGCTACGGCACCGACGAGATGGGCAATCGCTTCTCGAACCTCAACTACTGGAACATGTGCAGCCCGGGCGCCACGACCGTAGCCCTCTACTACTGGCAGGCGCTGACCGGCCATCCCAACGTGACCGGCACCGCCGGCTACTTCCTCGAGCCGTATGCGGCTGAGGCGGCTGCCTGGCCCAGGCCCGGCCCCACCGTGGCGATGGCCGCCGACGGCACTCGTCTCGGTACCTACTGGTCCGGCTCGGACACGGTCAGCGGCTTCACGGCCCACGGTCGCGGCTTCCTCATGTACATGGCCACTCAGACGCAGCCGCCGGCGTGGCAGACGACGGGGATGGTCGTCTACGCCAGGGCCGATGGGACGCCGCTATATCCGACCCGCGGCGGGCCAAGGCCGAACATCGTGACCGCGCTCAACTGGGAAGCCTCGAACAACGACCCCCAGAACTGGATCCAGACCTGGTACACGTCGGTGATCAGGCCCGACCCGACTCTCGCCCGCGACCTCACGGTGGCGGTGACCCTGGACGTCGGCCGTGACGGAGTGCCGGTCATCGCCGCCCTGGACACATTCGATCTACCGAACTGGCAGGATGGCAGCGCGACGCCGCATATCCGCCACGCGGTCGCGATCATCGGCTACGACAATGCCGCGAACCCGCCAACCTTCACGTACATCGACACGTGTGGTCGGGCCTGCAACAAGCGGGGCGGCAACACCAACGGGCAGGTCCACGTCATCGCGCAGTCGCAGATGGTGAAGGCGATCCAGGACACGGTAGGATCGGGGTTCGTGTGGTAGTTGTGGCAGGAGGCATCCGATGACGACGGCAGACGGTCTCATCAAGCAAGTCCGGACGGCGGACGCGACCGTCACCGTTGTCGCCGGCGGGGCGCCACTGGCGAACCGGCAGGTCACCGTCGCCCAGCGCAGCCACAAGTTCCTGTTCGGCTGCATCGGCTTCGACATGATCCGGCTGGCGAACGGCGAGCCGGCCGTGCCGCAATCGGGTGCGGGAGGCGGCGTCGGGTCGCTGGGCGAGGCGCCGGCGGCCCAGGCGGAGCACCTCGCCGGTCTCTGGCTCGAGCTGTTCAATTTCGCGACGTTGCCTTTCTACTGGGGCCGCTTCGAACGCGAGCGAGGCCACCCCGACACGGCCCGGCTGCGCAATGCGGCCCAGTGGTTTGTGGATCGCGACGTGCCGGTCAAAGGGCATCCGCTGTGCTGGCACACCGTCCAGCCCGACTGGCTCCTGCCTCTATCGAACGCGGAGATCGAAGCGGCGCAGAGAGCCCGCACCCGGCGCGAAATGACCGACTTCCGCGGCCTCGTCGACACCTGGGACGCCATCAACGAAGCCGTGATCATGCCGATCTTCGACAAGTACGACAACGGCCTGACCCGCATCTGCCTGGCCAACGGCCGGATCGCGACCGTCAGGATGGCGTTCGAGTCGGCCCGCGAGGCGAACCCGTCCGCGACGCTGGTGCTCAACGATTTCGACATGTCGGCGGCGTTCGAGTGCCTGATCGAGGGCGTCCTGGAGGCCGGCATCAAGATCGACGTCCTGGGCCTCCAGAGCCACATGCACCAGGGCTATTGGGGCGAGGAGAAGACGCTCCGAATCATCGAGCGCTTCGCGCGCTACGGGCTGCCGATCCATTTCACCGAGAGCACCCTCGTCTCGGGGCACTTGATGCCGACCGAGATCAAGGATCTCAACGATTACAAGGCCAGCGAATGGCCGACGACGCCCGAGGGCGAAGCTCGCCAGGCCGAGGAGATGGTCCGGCACTACAAGACCCTGCTCTCGCATCCGGCGGTGGAGGCCAGTACGTACTGGGGCCTGTCGGACGGCGGTTGGCTCGGCGCGCCGTCGGGTCTCGTCCGCCTGGATGGATCGCCAAAGCCCTCGTTCGAGGCCCTGCGCGGGCTGATCAAGGGGGAGTGGTGGCTGCCGCCGACTGAGATGGCCACTGACGCCGAAGGGCGGCTCCGCTTCAACGGATTCCTCGGCGAGTACGAGGTCTCGGCGGGGGAGAGGCGGGCGGCGTTCAAGCTGGAGAAGAACGGGCCGGCGGCGGTGGAGGTCCGGCTGGCGGAGTAGCCGCGCGCCATCGACGTTCGTGGATTCCGCGAACCGCGGCGGGCGAGCCGCCCGAGGCGATGGTACCGTTTGGGGGCGTCGGTCACCGTCGCACCTCACCTGCTGCCGAGGTAATCAGGCGTGCGTCGGAGATCCGAGTCCGCGAAGCGTGTATCCGCCGCCGAGTCGGCGTCCCGTGGCGGCGGCCTGCCGCTCGCCGGGCTCGCGCTCGCGGTGGTCCTGTGGGGGACCAGCTTCGTTGCCACAAAGGCGGCCCTGGTTGGATTCGGGCCGCTCGTCGTCGCCGCCGGGCGGATGCTCCTGTCGTCGACCCTGATGCTCGCCCTCTGGCCCCGGATCGACACCCCGGACCGGCAGCCTGGCGATTGGCGATGGCTCGCCCTCATCTCGCTGCTCTATCCGTGCCTCTACTACGTCCTCGAGGGCAACGCGCTCCGACTCACGACCGCCTCCCAAGCCGGCACCGTGTCGGCGCTGGTCCCGCTCCTGGCGGCCGTCGGCGCTCGCGTCTTCCTGAGCGAGCATCTCTCCGGTCGGGCGGTTGCCGGTCTCGCCGCTTCTCTCGTCGGCGTCGTCGTTCTGTCGCTCGGAGCGCCGGCACAGGCGGCCGCGCCGGCGCCCGCGCTCGGCAACGCGCTGGAGGTCCTGGCAATGGTGAGCTATGCGATTTCCATGCTCGCCCTGAAGCGGATGACGAGCCGGTACAGCCCATGGTTCCTGACCGGCGTGCAGTTCCTGGTCGGCGCCCTGCTGTTCTTCCCGGCACTGATCCTGGAGCCCATCGACGCCTGGGGGCATGTACCGCTCGAAGCCTGGCTCGGTGTCTTGTACCTGGGCCTCTTAGTGACGCTGCTGCCGGCCGGCCTGTACAACTTCGCCATGAGCAGGATGCCGACGGGTAGCGCCGCGATGGCAATCAACCTCGTGCCGGTCGTGGCGCTGGTCACCGGCTTCCTCCTCCTTGGCGAGAGCCTCGCGCCGATTCAGGTGGCGGCATGCGTCGTGATCTTCGGCGGGGTGGTCTTCGGTCAGATGACGGCGTCCGGGACGGGGCGCCCCGAGGTCGTGCGGGCGCAGGATGGCGGGTCGGTGGAGATTCTGATGCGGCCGTCGGACGGCGAGTCAGCCGATTCGTAGCCAGGGGCGCGTGGGCCGTCAGCAACCGAGATCGAGGACCTCAACGACCCGGATAGCCCTGCTGGTGGGCGTGCCAGCGGTTCCCTATACTTCGCCTCCGTGACGCATGCGCGACGCTGCGCTCCGACGGTCGCGGCCTTATCCCGAGGCTTCGATGGCTCACCTGACAGGGAGGTCTGAGAACGCCATGTTGACGGCGGAGCAGGTACGGCAGGCGCGCGATCGAGCCGCGGCGATGCTCGAGGCAGCCGGAATCGCCATCACGCCGGCCGAGAGGGCGGAGATCGAGGTGGTGGACTTCGGTCTGGGCGACCTGGCTCATCTCGGTCTCCAGCTCGTCGTCTACGTCAACACGGAACGCGTCTGCGCCAAGGAGCTGGTCCTGTTCCCGAGTCAGACCTGCGCCGAGCACCGCCACCCTTCGTTCGACGGCACTCCGGGCAAGGAAGAGACCTTCCGCGTCCGGACGGGCGTCGTGTACCTGCATGTCGAGGGCGGCGAACCCACGGCGGAGCCGGAGGCCCACCCGGTCCGCGCCGAGCGCGGCTTCTACACGTCCCGGCGCGAGATCGTGCTCCATCCCGGCGAGCAGTTCACCGTCCCGCCGAACACGAAGCACTGGTTCCAGGGCGGACCCGAAGGCGCCGTCGTCTCGGAGTTCTCGACGATGAGCCGCGACGACCTCGACATCTTCACCGACCCCGAGATCAGCCGGATGCCCGCCTACAGCGACTGACGCGAGATCCCCGAGCCCATCCGGCACGCCTATCATTCGCCCGTGTTCTTCTCCCGGCACCTCATTCGAGTCGCCCGATTGGACCGACTGGACGCCGTCGTGGCGGCGACCATCGTCGTCCTGGCCACCCTGTCCGCCGCCGTCGTCTTCCTGCCCATGGTAGGCGGCCAGCACGTCGAAGCCGGTCTGGACGTCGTTCTGGACACCTTCGCCACGGTCGTAACGCTCGGCGTTGCCGTCGTCGCCTGGGTCCGCTACCGCGAGATCGGGGCGCCGGTCGCCCTCTTCCAGGCGTCCGCCTTCCTGGTTCTGGCGATCGTCAGCGGGGCAAGCCTGCTCTTCATCGTGGGCCGTCTGGACGTTGCCCTTGCCGATTTCGGGCTGAACATGCCCCGCGAGGCCCAGCCGCAGATCACGATGGCTGGACACCTCATCGCCGCCACCCTTCTGGTCTTTGGCGCGGCGGTCTCGCTGAGGGGCATCCGCGTTCGCTATCACTGGCTGATCCTGCTCGGCCCCGCCGTCGCTCTTCTTGCGATCATCCAATTCGCCAGCGCGTGGAGCCCCAGCGTTCCCCCGCTGAGCAGCGTCTTCATCCTCTCCAACCTGTCGACCTGGCAGACGTTTCAGCCCGTGCCGCCCTCCCCAACCCCGCTCGGGGTGTGCCTGCACCTGGTCGGGGGTGGGCTCTTCGTGCTGGCGGCCGAGCTGACGCGGCGGCATCACCGCCGAACCGGCGCGATGGGGGACGGCTTCCTGGCGGTGGGGCTGGTCTTCGCGGCCTTCGGCGAGTTCCACACCGCGTTCTACCCGAGCACGTACGGCGGGCTCGTTTCCAGCGGCGACATCCTGACCGTGGCCTTCGCGGTCGTGTTGTTGATCGGCATCGAGGCCGAAGGACGGGCCACACGAGCCGAACTCGGTCGAGCCAACGAGACCCTGGGGCAGTTGAAGGACGCGGATGTGCGCCGAGCCGCGCTAGAGGAACGAACGAGGCTCTCTCGTGAGCTCCACGACGGACTGGCTCAGGATCTCTGGCTGGCCAAGCTCAAGGTCGGACGCTTGAGCGCCATTCGCGACCTGAGTGCGGAAGCGCGAGCGGTCTGCGACGATCTAGCGGGCGCGATCGACGCCGGCCTTGCGGACGCGCGCCAGGCGGTGATGTCGCTGCGTCTGGGGAGCGAGCCGGTGGCCTCACTGAGCGATCTGATGGCCCACTATGTCGATGACTTCGCCGATCGCTTCGGTCTGCGCGCCGAGTTCGAATGCGAAGGCGAGCTGCCGCGGTTGACTCCGCGAGTCGAGGCGGAATTGCTCAGAATCGTGCAGGAGTCCCTCAACAACGTCGTCCGCCATGCCGACGCAACCGTCGTGCGCGTTCGGGCCTGCGTCGCGGACTCGCACCTTGAGCTTGTGGTAGGCGACAACGGCCGCGGCTTCGAACCGTCCGAGGTCAAGGAAGGCAGCTTTGGTCTGGCTTCGATGCAAGAACGAGCGCTCATCATCGGAGGCGAGTTGACGGTCGATTCGCGACCGCAGGATGGCACCCGGATCCGGGTCAGCGTGCCCCTCGGCTCAGACAAGCCTGCCAGCGGGGAGAGAAGGCCGTGACTGAGCCGCGCCAGCCCGCGCGCATCAGGGTGATGCTCGTGGACGACCACGCCCTCGTCCGCGCCGCGGTCACCCAGGCGATCACCGCAATCGATGTCGAGATCGTGGCCGCGGTCGCCACTGCCGAGGAAGCCCTCCAGGTGGCTCCCAAAGTTCGGCCGGACGTCTTGCTCGTCGACATCGACCTGCCCGGGATGGACGGAGTCCAGCTCGTGCGGGAGCTGGCGCCGCGGCTTCCGGAAACTCGGATCGTCATGCTGACGATCTCGACATCGGACCGGCATCTGCTGGACGCGATGCGCCAAGGAGCCATCGGCTACCTGACCAAGGACATCAGCCCCGAGGCTCTGCTGAGTGCCGTCCGAGGCGCATACCAGGGCGACCTCGCGATGGATCAACGCCTCGCCGCGCACCTCATCCGCAGGCTCGTGGAGAAATCCCGGCACGCCCCCGCGGTAGCGGACGACCCGGAGCTGGCTACCTTGAGCGATCGGGAGGAGGAAGTACTGCGCTATCTCGCCGACGGCCTGACGGACCGCGAGATCGCGGCGGCGCTGACTATCTCGCCGCGCACGGTCGGGACGCACGTGAGCAGCATCCTGCACAAGCTTGGCGTCCGGAACCGGGCCGAGGCGGCCAGGCGCTACTGGGACCGGGGCTGAGTCGGGTGCCGCGGGACACGGCGGAGGCTAGTCAGTCGCGGTCCCGATGCGCTAGCGTAGTGCGTCCTGGGGCCAGCTCCGACAACGCTCTGGCCGTTCGCAGAGGAGAGCAACGTTGGGTGGAGGCTGTCGACCTCCGATGAGGGTTCAGCAGAAACGGTTCCTTTCGGCGCTGTGCTCGTTTGCCGTGGCGATCTGTGTCACGGGTTGCAGCGCGGCTTCGGCCCTGCCCTCTTCTGTCGCCAGCCACGATCTGACCGTATACCACTGGTGGACCGCCGGCGGTGAGCGCCAGGCGATGGACAAGGTCGAGGCGGATTTCACGGCCGCCTACCCGAACATCACCATTAGCGACAACCCCACCGCGGGCGGCGGAGGCATCACGCTGAAGACGGTCATGCAGGGCAAGCTGGCCGCAGGAATGCCTCCCGATACGTTCCAGTCTCTCGCCGGCGGCGAGCTCAAAACCTACGTCGACGGCGGTTACCTCGACAACGTAGACGATATCTGGGCGGCCCAGGATCTGGACCTGAAGTATCGGGCGGTCCTTGGCAAGATGGTCACCTTCAACGGCCACAAGATGGCCATACCGGTGAGCATCCACAGGGCGAATTGGCTCTTCTACAACGTCCCAATCTTCCGTCAGTACGGCCTCGATCCGCCGAGGGACGTCGATGAGCTCATTGCCGACTCGAAGGTCCTGGCGTCCCACAGCGTCACCCCTATCGGCCTCGGGACCCTCGACAAATGGACCGCCGTCTTCCTCTTCGACGTGGTCCTGCTCTCCGTGGCGGGACCCGACGTCTACGAACAGTTTTACACCGGCCTTCTCGATCCCCAGACGGATCCCCGAATCCGAACCGCTTTCGAGAAATTCGCCGAGCTGGTCCCCTACGTGAACCGTGGCCACGGCGCCAACACCTGGAGCGACATGCCAACCATGCTCGGCAGCGGCGAGGTCGCGATGATGGTCCTCGGCGACTTCGCGGCGCCGCTTCTCACCGACGCGGGCTACAAGGAAGGCCGGGATTGGGAGGCTGTCGGCTTCCCACAGAAACCGTCCGAAGTCTTCTTGATGGTCATAGACACCTTCACGCGACCCAAGGCGATCGAGCACCCGGACGCCACGACCGACTGGCTGCTCAATTTCGTCAGCGCCAAGACGCAAGCCGACTTCACGATCCTGAAGGGATCGATCGCAGCTAACCAGGACGTTCCCGAGTCCACCTACCCGGATTCGCTGCACCAGCGTGCCTCGGAGGCTTTCAAGACCCTGCGGCCGGTTCCTTCGTCGATCCACGGTGCGCTCTCGCCGCTCGCCTTCCTCGACTCATGGCAGGACCTCGTGACGGTCTTCCTCTACAGCCCCGACGTCGACCGGGCCCTGAGCCAGACGGCGCTCCTGATGAAGAGCGACGACGTGGCTGGGAGCAGCGCCTGGTACTGGGCGAAGTAGCGGCCGGTCCTTTCTGCCGACCGCACCGCTCGGAGCGCGCCGCTCGGAGCGCGCCGAGCCTCGCCACCGCACCGAGCCGCGCTGCCAGGCCGCACTCCTGACGCGCAGGCCCGTACCAAGGTACGGAGCGGCGGACCGGTAGTCGGCTACGTGTGGTTCCCGATGGCCCAACGGACTCGCACGCCTAGCGTCTGAGCACGACGAGGCCGGTCAGCCCCGTCTAGCCCGTTGAGTTGCGATGGCCGCGTCGATAGGGCGCTGGCTGGCCCCAACCGGAGAGCGAATGGCCGATCCGTTACTGCAGGCGCGCGGCATCTTCAAGAGCTACGGCCATGTGGAAGCCCTGCGCGGATGCGATTTCGAGGTCTACCCCAACGAAATAGTCGCCCTCATCGGCGACAACGGTGCCGGCAAGAGCACGCTGATCAAGATCCTCGCCGGTACCGAGGAGGCGGACGAAGGGGAGATATTCCTGGAGGGCCACCCGATCCACGTCGGTTCGCCGTCCGAGGCGATGCAGCTTGGCATCGAGACGGTGTATCAGGACCTCGCCCTCGCGCCTGACCTGGACGGCTCCGCCAACCTGTACCTGGGCCGCGAAATCATGATGCCCGGCCTTTTGGGCAGACTCGGCTTCCTGGACAACAGGGCGATGCGGGCAGGGGCTCGCAAAGCGTTCGGAGAACTGGGTGTGGATCTCCAGAACGCCCAGAGTGCCGTCGCAAATCTGTCCGGAGGTCAGCGCCAGAGCGTCGCCGTGGCTCGCTCGGTGGCCTGGGCCAGCAAGGTCGTATTCCTCGATGAACCGACCGCGGCTCTTGGCGTAATCCAGACCGCCCGGGTCCTCGAGACCGTCAAGAGGATCCGCGATCGCGGCGTGGCCGCCGTGCTCATCAGCCACAACATGCGCCAGGTCCTCGAAATCGCCGACCGCATCGAAGTGCTCCGGCTCGGCCGGCGCGTGGCCCGCTTCGATCGTCAGGGCGCCACCATTGAACAGCTCGTGTTGGCCATGACCGGCGGCCTCGCCGAAGAGGGGGCAGCGTGACCGCCGTCCGGAGAAGCCGTGGCGGGCCCGTCCGCAGAGCGGTTGAGAGCCGGCTCGCGCCCATCGCGGAGCTTTGGCGAGCCTTCAGCCAGACCCGCGTCGGCTCTGTCGTCGCCCGCGCCTTCTCCACCAACGGGGCGTGGATCTTCTTGCTCCTTATCTGCCTGATGCTGTTCTTCAACTTCATGGCGCCGGGCAAGTTCCTGACTGAATTCAACGTCCGGAGCATGGCCACGAACGTCGCGGTCCTGCTGGTCATCGCCGTCGGCGAGACATTCGTCATGGCAACCGGCGGTATCGACCTGTCCGTCGGCTACGTCTTGCTCTTCTCCGGCGTCACATCCGCCCAGGCGATGAACTGGGGGGGCAAGGACCCGACCAACAGCGGCTGGGACATCGTCCTTCTCGGGTTCATGGTCGCCATCGGTTCCGGTCTCGCCTGGGGCGTCCTCAATGGAATCATCGTCGCCAAGGCCAAGGTACCGGCGCTCATAGCAACTCTGGGCACGCTGGGTATGTCCTGGGGCCTGGCGGAGATCTTTAGTAACGGCCAGGACCTTCGCTACCTGCCCAGGATCATCGCCGACATGGGAGCCTCCAGGCTCATCTTCGACAAGGTCCCGCTGGTGGTCATCGTCGCGATCCTGATAGCCGCAACCGGCGGCGTGATGCTGAGCTTCACCAGATTCGGCCGCTACACGCTGGCGATCGGCTCCAACCAGGAGGCCGCCCGCCGGGCCGGCATCAACGTCGACCGGCACCTCATCGCGGTCTATGCGCTGAGCGGCGCGCTGGCTGGATTCGCCGGCTTCATGAGCCTCGCGATCTTCACCACGACGACCATCTCGGGCCACGCAAACGACAACCTGCAGGCCATCGCGGCCGTAGTCATCGGCGGCACCAGCCTGATGGGCGGCGTCGCCACCGTGGGCGGCACGACGATCGGCATCTGCATCCCAATGGTCCTCTTCAGCGGTTTCACGATCCTCGGCTACCAGTCGTTCTGGCGGGACGTAGCCGTCGGCGCTGTCCTCATTCTCGCCGTCTATGCCGACCAGCTGCGCCGTCGTCGCCGCGAGCGGCGCTGATCCCCACCTTGTGCGTAATACGACACGCCCGAAAGTCGGGATGCCGACGCAGACAGACCAAGGAAACAAGAACAGGAGAGAGGTACTGCCAATGAGAATCCGCACCGTCACGATGCTGGGCTTCGCGCTCATGATCGTAGCTGCCTGCTCGAGCTCTTCCGCAACCACCGCACCCGCCGGCGGGGCAAACACGAACTACAAGCTGACTCTCATCCAGGGAGTCCAGGGAGACCCGTTCTACGTCACCATGGCCTGCGGAGCTCAGGCTGAAGCCACCAAGGAAGGCGTCACCCTCACCGTCACCGGCGGCAACAAGTGGGACGCCACCGTTCAGAAGCCAGTCATCGACTCCGTGACGGCTGCCAAGCCGGACGGCGTCATGGTTGCGCCCGACGACTCCAAGGCCCTGCTCTCCCCGCTCAAGGCAATGAGCGACGCAGGAATCAAGGTCACATTCGTCGACACGCAGCTGGACGACACTTCCTTCGCCCAGTCGGTCATCTCGACCGATAACCTGGCCGGCGGGACGCTGGCCGGCAAGACCCTGGCCCAGCTGATCGGCGACAAGGGCACCGTGCTCATCGTCAACGTCGACCCCGGGATCTCAACGACCGACGCCCGCGTCAAGGGCTTCACCGACGAGATGAAGAACCATCCGAACATCACGGTCCTCGACGTCCAGTACACCCACGACGATCCGACGGCCGCCACCACGATCACGACCGCCACCCTGGCCGCCCACTCCGATCTGGCCGGCGTCTTCGCGACGAACGTCCAGAACGCCGAGGGCGTCGCGACCGGCCTGAAGCAGGCCGGCAACACCACCGTCAAGACCATCGCCTTCGACGCCGGCCCCAAGCAGGTCGATGACCTCAACGCCGGCATCGTCCAGGGCCTGATCGCCCAGGATCCCTACGGCATCGGCGTGGCCGGTGTCCAGCAGACGGTCCTCGCCCTCAAGGGCCAGCCCACGACCAAGGTCATCCAGACCCAGCTGGCCGCCATTACCAAGGACAACGTGACCGACCCGACGATGGCGAAGTACCTCTATAAGGCCACCTGCAGCTAGATCTGTCACGGGCGATCTCAGTTCTGCCCGAGCCCCGGCCGAGCCTAGCGCACCGACATCCGCCCTCCGCACTCAGCCCCCTTACCCGGGGGCTGAGTGCCTTAAGCGGCGCTCGCGCCATGGCTTGGGCGGCTGACCTGCAACGGTCCGGCGGACACGGTAAGCCAGCGAGAATCGACACCGCCCACTTCGCCGCTCGGTGTCGATTCTCCTGCGGGCCCCAGGCTGATCTCCTGTTAGCGACCCTCCGGAGGGTGGCAAAAGGCGCAGAACGTCCGTGCTAATGCCTCGTTCGGCGGTATACTGAATGTCCCACGCCGACGAGGTTCTAGTGCCCGATTTCCGGCTCGTTGCCGACTTCCAACCCACCGGCGATCAGCCCCAGGCGATCGAAAGACTGAGCGAAGGCCTGGCCAAGGGCCTCCGCCATCAGGTGCTGCTCGGCGCCACCGGCACGGGCAAGACCTTCACGATCGCCAAGGCGATCGAACGCTACCAGAAGCCCACGCTGGTTCTGGCCCACAACAAGACCCTCGCGGCGCAGCTGTACTCCGAGTTCCGCGAGTTCTTCCCGGACAACGCCGTCGAGTACTACGTCAGCTACTTCGACTACTACCAGCCCGAGGCGTATCTGCCGCGCTCGGACACGTACATCGAGAAGGATTCCAGCCGTAACGACGAGATCGACAAGCTCCGTCACGCGGCCACCAAGGCGCTCTTCGAGCGGCGTGACGTGATCATTGTCGCCAGCGTCAGCTGTATCTACGGCCTGGGCGCCCCGGTCGACTACGGAGCCACGATCCTGCGGCTGCGCGTCGGCGGGCAATACCGCCGTGACGCCGTGCTGCGCCACCTCGTCGATCTCCAGTACCAGCGCAACGACGCCGCCCTGACCCGGGCCCGGTTCCGCGTGCGGGGCGACACACTGGAGCTGATCCCCGCGGCGGAGGACCTCCTGGTCCGGGTCGAGTTCTTCGGTGACGAGGTGGAGCGGATCACCGAGATGGACCCGCTCACCGGCGAGCTGCTGGCCGAGCGCAAGGAGGTCAACGTCTACCCGGCCACCCACTTCGTGACCCCCGCCGACAAGCTGATGGCCGCCGTCAAGGCCATCGGCGAGGAGATGGAGATCAGAGTCGGCGAGCTGGAGGCGCAGGGGCGCGCGCTCGAGGCGGCCAGGCTGCGGCAGCGCACGACCTTCGACCTCGAGATGATGCGCGAGCTGGGTTACTGCACCGGCATCGAGAACTACTCGCGTCACCTTTCGGGCCGGGAGGCCGGTTCGCGCCCGTGGACGCTGCTCGACTACTTCCCGCCGGACTGGCTTCTCGTCGTCGACGAGAGCCACATGTCCATCCCACAGGTCGT
>DATEXG010000032.1:0-4293 GCA_035257225.1 Candidatus Limnocylindrales bacterium | reverse complement strand
CCGCCGATCGATGGCAACGCCATCTCTGTCTCGGCGGGAGTCAGCATCTTCCCCATGGACGGACGCACGCCCGAGGAGCTGCTGGAAGTCGCGGAGCGGGCAATGCATTCGGCCCGTCTCGCGGGCGGCGACAGAGTGGTGACGCAGCCGGCCCCGAAGGATGAGTAGTCGGCTGAGGGCCCGAGCCTAGAGCGAGATCGTCCCGCTCAGGATCGTCGGACCCGTGGGCTTGGTCACGTTCGAGTTCGGCTCTCTGCAGACGGTGAACCACATGCTCGCCGAAGTGGAGACGTTTTCCACTTCCACCCAGCCCTTGCCGTCGTCGCCGACGGTGAATGCCCCGACCTTGACCGGTACGTTGTTGGCTCCGGTCAGCCAGACCATGTAGATCTCATCGCCGTGGGTGACCGCGAGGCTGTTCAGATTGACGATGACATGGCCGTTGGGCCGAAGGGCGACGAAACCGTTCGCGCCTTTGCCCTCATTGTCGATGAGCGACACCTTTATGGTATCGGGCTGGCCGATAACGTTGAGGACGGCTGCCAGATGGCTCTGGTCCTGCTTGGCCTTGTTTAGATCGCCCTGGATCGCGAACGCGTAGCCGGCTAGGGCTACGACGGCGACGGCGGCCGCCACTCGCGTGATCCAGGTCACCGCCCGGCTGCTCCTCGAGCGGCGGGCAGCATCCAGCGAGATGACCGTCGCCTCGGGAAGGATGGGGGACTTAGACGCCGCGGCCGTTGCCGCCACGGGTGCGAGGACCCGACGTTCGGCCGGCTTGGCGGCGGGTTGCCGCGCCTGGAGGTCCGCCTTGACGGCCGCGATGACGGAGCCGCGCAGCCAGGTCGGGGGCTCGACGGGCTCCGGAGCCACGGCCAGATAGGGCAGGATGCCACCGAACTCGGCAAGCTCCTGATGTGGCTTGCGGCAATGGTCCAGGTGGTCGCGCACGGCGGCCATCTCATCGAGTTCCAGCGCCCCCAGGACGAACCCGGAGGCAAGCTCGCGGACGCGATCGCAGGTCATAGCCATGTCAGACCAGACCTTTCTTGCCGGCGGCCGCCACACCAAGGGCCAGGACGTCGGCCCGACCGTCCGTGGCGCCAACGAACTGCTGGCGCAGCGCGACGAGCCCGAGCCGCATGCGGCTCTTCACGGTGCCCAGAGGGGCGTTGGTGTGGGATGCGATCTCGCGCTGGGTGAGGCCGTCGAAGTAGGCGAGTTCGATGACTTCCCGCTGGGCGGGCGGAAGCGCCGTCAGCGCCTGGCGAACCTGCTCGGCATCGAGCCGGCCGGCCACTTCCGGCCAGATGTCGGGGACCGTGAGGGATGCCGGGAGGGTGTCGTCCGACTGGTCCCCCAGAGCCACACCATTCCGCTGGCGCCGTATTGCGTCTATCGCTCGGTGGCGCACGATGGCCAGCAGCCAGCCTCGAACGCTGCCCTTGGGTTCGGCATACCGAGCGGCATTGCGCCAGACCCCAAGGAACGAGTCCTGTACGACATCCTCAGCCAGCCCCGTCTCGGTGGTGATCCGCAGGGCAAGCGCATACGCCATGGAGTGATAGCGATCGTACAAAGTCTCGAGCCCGCCGGTGTCCCCGGCGGCGACCTGTCGCATTAACTCGGCCTCCGAGTGCCATTCCGCCTGGTTCTCAGGCGTGACGAGGGCCGGGGCCGCTCCCACTTGGTCCCTCACTTGTTCATTCGCAGCGAGGCGCGTTCCGGTTCACTCAATACCGTTCCGGACCGATGAGTGCCTCGCTTTGCCTCGCTCCGGGACAGGTTGTCCCGCTGGCCGACCCGCGACAGGAGCGCCTCCGCGATCTCCGCCTCGATCGAGTCGGGGGGCTGACGGCCGTCGACGACCAGAAAGCGATCCGGCTCGGCCGCGGCCAGCGCCAGGAAACCGGCCCGAACGCGGCGGTGGAAAGCCACGTCCTCGTCCGACTCGAATCGGGTGATGTCAGGTCCGCCGAACTTGCGGCGCAGGCCTTCCTCAACCGGCAGGTCGATCAGGACGGTCATGTCGGGAACGAGACCGCCTACGGCGAACCGCGCCAACTCGCGCAGGGCATCGAGCGCCTGTCCGGCGCCGTACCCCTGGTAGGCCAGCGTCGAATCGCTGAATCGATCGCAGATCACGATCTCGCCCCTGGCCAGGGCCGGCTCGATGACCTCGGCCGCGAGCTGGGCACGGGCGGCGTTGAAGAGGAGAGCATCCGCGGCCGGAATCGGAGACATGCCGTGCAGCAGGATCTGGCGTATCTCTTCTCCGAGCCGCGTTCCTCCGGGTTCGCGGGTAACGGCGGAGAGGTACCCGGCCGCGGCCAGCCGAGCCGCGAGCCGCTGAGCCTGCGTCGACTTGCCCGAACCCTCAGGCCCCTCGAGGGTCATGAAGAACCCTCGTCGTTGGCCGCCGTCGAGGTGCATTCGCCGAGTCTAGCCGAGCCGCGCCCCATACGAGTTGGGGACCGGCTTCTCTCGCGCGATCCAGTGCCTCCCCGGACGGTCGCTTCGACTTCTTCGCCAGCGTCGGCCGCAGCGCCGAGATCGGAGTCTGTCGAGCGCGGTGTTGGCGTGCCTCCCGCCCCAACCAGCCGGCAGTCCTGGGCAGCCCTGTGCCGTTTGGGCAGGTTCGCGAGCAAGGGCAGCAACTATCCTAGGTCCGCAATTCGCCGAATCGTTCGCCGTCCGTATCTCTCGGCGCAGGGAGGTAGCTGTTGAGCAAGGTAGGCAGCATCACCGCGTTTGCGGCTGAGGCCTCGCTCTGGCTGGCCGGAGCCGCCATCATCGCCGGCGCTGCCGGGGCTCACTGGGACACGCCCTCGGTCGATGTGAACTCGTTGATCGCCCAGGCGTGGCCCGGCGCCTCGCCGTCGCTCGTCCCGAGCTACACGTCCAAAGTCACAGCCAGCGATTTCCAGGCCTCCGGATCCATCGCCGGCACGTTCACGGTCACCATCGGCGGGCAGAACACTGATGGAACCTACTCCGGCGCGTTCAAGATCAAGGGCAACGACAGCTCCTCTACCGTGACGTTGGCGCTCGGCGGATCGACGACCATCGGCGATCAGGTCTCGGTCGGCGGCTCGGACTACTCGCGAACGAACAACGGCAAGTGGACCAAGACGGCCAGTTCTTCGACCGGCCTCTCCTTCACGCGCCTCACGGCGGGCGGTGTGACCGACAAGGGCGTCGAAACCCACAATGGCCAGCGGCTCCACCACCTGAACCTCGTCATACAACCCACGGCGAAGTCGCTCTTCAGCGACGCCAACATGGCCACCGGGACGTATACCGTGGTCCTATGGGCCAAAGACGACGGCACCCCGGCCGGCATGACAGTCTCGGGATCCTGGAGCCAGGAAGTGAACGGCGCACCGGCCCAGACCACGATCTCGCTCGACTACAACTTCGACGCCCTCTCCGGAGTGACGATCGAGGCGCCGACCACGTAGCCTCTCTACGGGTACAACCTCACTCGACGGTAGGGCTCCCGGCCGCGCGAACGTGAGATGAGATTGGCCCGCTCGGCCATCTGGTGCTGCAGCCGCCGGATGTACGCATTCTGAGGCGATAGTTCGACCGGCTCGACGCGGCGGATGACCATCCCGATCGCCTCTTCGACCTCGCGCAGAGCGGCCTCGCGTGGATCGACCTCGAGCGAGAAGATCGAGGTCAGGCTGGCCTCCATCTGGACGATGGTGTTGCTCTTGAGGACGTAGATCGGCAGCCCTCGATCCTCCGCCTCGCGCAGCCCCGACGTCTTCTGGCGGTACTCGCTCTTGAGGGTCATGACCACGTCCGCCTCGTCTGGATCGCGGGCGATGATCACGGGCAGCTGCAGTTCCTTGATCGCCTGCTCCAGGCGTTTGCGGCTTATGCCGTAGGGGAGGACTCGCAGGGTCGGAAGGATCGTGTCCGAGTCGCGAACCCGAAGGACGGGCCAGCCCTCCTCGTCCGAGGCTTCGCGGCCGGCCCGCAGCCGAACGACGTCGGCCACGGCCTCGTCGTCCTCGGCCAGCTCGTCGGCCAGATCCTCGCGCTCCTCGGCAGACGTTTCGAGCGAGACCGCGCCAGGCGTCTCCACCTCTTCCTCTTCCACGCCCTCGGCGCGGTAGTCGTTCAGGGCGCGCGTCGCCTGCTGAGCCCACGCCCGCTGCCGATCCAGCTCACGCAACTCGCGGGCGCGCGGCTCCGGAACCGTGGCCGTCCCGCGTTCGATCGGGCCGCGGTCGGCTATCTCTCCGGCTCGGAAGGGGCCCTCGCCGCGGACGCGGCCCGGGCCCA
>DATEXG010000031.1:0-7055 GCA_035257225.1 Candidatus Limnocylindrales bacterium | reverse complement strand
GCCACCTCCCCATGGTCGGCTATCTCCTTCCCGGCGCTCGGGTTCGGGTGGTCGATGTGGATCCCGCGCGGGCCGCCGGACTCGCGGAGGAGTCGAGGGCAGTCGAGGGAATCAGCTCGATCGAGGCCGTCGCGAGCGTTGACCAGGCGGTCGACTCGGCCGACGTAGTGATATCGATGGTCTCCTTCGGGCCCAAGCACCAGACGCTCGATCCGGCCTCTCTTGCGCCCGACGCGCTCTTCGTGGCGGTCGACTACGACATGCAGGCCCCGGCGGCGCTGGCTCAAGAGGCGCTCTTCGTCGTCGACGAGAGGGACCAGTTCCTGGCCACGCGCTCCGGCTCGACCTTCGCCGGCTACCCCGATCCCGACGCCACGCTCGGCGAGGTCTTCCGGGGAGACGCGCCGCCCCGAACCGGCGGCCGCGTTCTGGTGACACATCTCGGCGTGGGCCTGGCCGACGTGGTCTTCGCCGCGGCCATACTCGCCCGTGCAGAGCAGCTCGGCTTGGGCCGGCTCCTGCCCCGCTGACGCTCGGCGCCGCGCCGCTTGCGACGCCCGAGGCTAGCGGTTGACTTCGAGCGGGCCTTCCGGCACCTCGATCAGGATGCGGCCGCCGGCCACGACGACCGGGTAGACGACGAGTGGGAGCTCAGCCGGAGGGTCCAGGGGCTCGCCGTCCTCCAGCGAGAAGCGCGACAGGTGGAGCGCGCAGGTCAGGGATTCACCCGTCAGGAATCCCCGGTCAAGCTCGAAGTACTCGTGGCTGCAGACCCCTTGGGTGGCGTGGAAGGTTCCTCCCAGGTTCGTCACCAGGACCAGCTCGTCGTCAACTTCGCACATCTTCATGGTGCCGGGCGGAACTTCGTCGACGGCACACAGGTCCAGGCGGCGGCTCATCGCCGGCTCAGGCCACGGCGGCGGCCGGTCGCGAACCGGTCTGGGCAGCCCATTTCGCTTCGAGCAGGTCGCGCAACCTGTCCTGCGCCGCCTCCAGCGGCACGCGCGCGACGACCGGCTCCAGGTAACCCAGGATGATGAACTTGCGCGCTTCCTCGCGTTCGAGGCCGCGGCTCTCGAGGTAGAAGAGCTGCGACTCGTCGATCGGGCCGACGGAGCTTGCGTGGGCCACGCGGCGGCAGTCGGGCTGGTCGATCTCCAGGCTGGGGATGGCCACCGAACGAGCCTGCTTGGAGAGCAGCATCGCGAACTCGCCCAGGTAGCTATCCGTCCCGTGGGCCGAGGTTTCAATCGTCGCGAGGCCCTTCATGTAGGCTCGCGATCGGTCCGTCAGAGCGCCCTTCGAGAGCAGGTTCCCGGTCGTGTCGCGACCGACATGGCGCGTGTAGGAGGTCAGGTCGAACAGCTGGTCCGCCGAGCCGAACACGATCTCCGCCTGCTCGACCGTCGCACCGTCGCCTTCGAGACGGTTGTCGATCCGGCTTCGAACGATCCTGCTGCCGAGCTGGGCGAGAGCCCAGCGGAGCGTGGCTCCCTGCCCGACCACGGCCGAACGGTGCTGGAACGCCACCTGGCGAAGAGGAAGATCCTGCAAGCCGGCGAACGAGAGGTTCGAACCGGCGCCCAGGCGGACTTCGGAGGTTCCGGCAAAGAAGCTCTGCCCGAGGGACTCCTCGGGGCCGTCTCCGGACGAGACTTGCTCCTCCAGGATCGAGACCTCGGCGTCCTCGCCGACCGAGATCACGGTCCGAGATAGCAGCGCCGCGCCCGGCGTACCTACCGACCAGCGAATGACCACCGGGCGCTCGAGTCTCATTCCGTCCGGGACGTGGAGGAAGAGCCCGCCCGACCACAGAGCTCGGTTGAGCTGGGCCAGCTTGTCGTTCTCCGGCAGCGTGCAGCCACCTTCAAGCAGTCGCCGGAGCTGCTCCGGGTCTCGGGCCTGCAGGTCGGCGAGAGTCTCCAGCACGAGCCCCGCAGCCTTGGCCTCGGGCGAAACGACGATCGCCGCTACACCGGATTCGCTGAGCTCCGCGTACGCGGCAGCGCCCTCGGGGAGCAGCCGCTGGTCCGCCCCAGCGCCGGCCGCGGCGGCCGAACCGCTCAGAGCCAGGACCGGCCGCATGCCGGCGAGGTGCGCATTCCGAAGATCCACGTACGTGGTGTAGAGCGGGTTGGTCTCGATCGGCAGCGCGTCGAAGGCGCGCAATCCCGCCAGCCGGTCGGCCAGCAGCCAATCGGGGTCGCCCCGCGACGCCGCAACCTCGCGGACCGTGGCCTCATCGACGAAGCTGAGCGTCAGGTCCGTCGGCGCCTGACGGGCAGACGGCCTGGACGCAGCCGGTCCGGCGGTTGGAGCGGCGGCCGCCTTCGCCCCCCCTGCGGCACTCATCCGAGCGAACCCTCCATCTCGAGCTTCACGAGCCGGTTGAACTCGATTGCGTATTCCATCGGGAGCTCTTTGGTGAAGACCTCCAGGAAGCCCTGGACCACCAGGTTCGTGGCCTCGTTCTCGGTCAAGCCTCGGCTCATCAGGTAGAAGACCTGCTCCTGGCTGATCTTGCCGACGGTGGCCTCGTGGGTCATGGTCGTGTCGTCTTCCTGGATGTCGATGTAAGGGTACGTGTCGGAGCGGCTGCCTTCGTCGAGGATGAGCGCGTCGCACCGGACGCTCGCCACGACTCCCGTCGCCCCGGGCGCGACCTTCAGCTGGCCCCGATATGTCGTCCGGCCGCCGTCCTTGGATATCGACTTGCTGATGATCCGGCTGCGCGTGTTCGGAGCCAGGTGGATCGCCTTGGCGCCGGTGTCCTGATGCTGCCCGCGTCCGGCGACCGCGACCGAGATCACCTCGGCGGTGGCGCCCTCGCCACGCAGGTAGATGCTCGGGTACTTCATCGTCAGCCGGGATCCGGTGTTGGCGTCGATCCACTCCACGGTGGAGTGGGCATGGGCGTGGGCGCGCTTGGTCACGAGGTTGTAGACGTCGTTGGACCAGTTCTGGATCGTCGTGTAACGGACCTTGGAGTGCGGCAGAGCGATGACTTCCACGACGGCAGCGTGGAGCGCATCAGTGGTGTAGATCGGCGCGGTGCAGCCCTCGATGTAGTGGACCTTGGCGCCCTCGTCCACGATGATCAGCGTGCGCTCGAACTGGCCCGTGTTCTCGGCGTTGATGCGGAAATAGGCCTGCAGCGGCAGCGGGACCTCTACGCCCTTGGGCACGTAGACGAACGACCCTCCGGACCAGACCGCGCTGTTGAGGGCCGCGAACTTGTTGTCTTCTGGCGGCACGACCGTGGCGAAGTACTTCTTGAAGAGCTCCGGATACTGGCGCAGCCCCTCATCGGTGCCCATGAAGACGACGCCGATCTTGGTCAGCTCCTCGCGGACGGAGTGGTAGACCACTTCCGAGTCGTACTGCGCCCCAACGCCGGAGAGGAACTTGCGCTCCGCCTCGGGGATCCCGAGACGCTCGAACGTCTTCTTGATCTTGTCCGGGACGTCGTCCCAGGACTTCTCCTCGCCCTGCGACGGCTTGCGGTAGTAGACGATCTTGTCGAGGTCGATCTGATTGAGGTCGCCGCCCCACTGCGGCATCGGCCGCGAGAGGAAATGCTCGTACGCCCGGAGGCGGAACTCGAGCATCCAGGCCGGCTCGCCCTTGATCCGGCTGATCTCCTCGACCGTCTCGCGAGTCAGGCCGTGTTTGGTCTCCTCGAGGTAGTCGACCTCGTCGTGGAAACCAAACTTGTACTCGCTTGAGACGATCTCGGGGCTGGTCGCCATTGCGCTCCTTGAAAAGGTCGGCGGTCCGAGCGGAGGGGGACGCCGGACCGCCGCCGCAGAAGTATTCTGAATTCCGACCTCTATTATCGGGATTACCCCGCGGCGAGTCAAACGTCCAGTTGCGGCGGCCAGACGGCGCCAATCCGGCGGACCGCGACGCGTGCTATTCTGCGGCCGGCCGGCGGCCGGACGCCCATCGAGAACGCCGATCTCGCGTCCCCCCTCGAATCCCCGACCCCTGCGGGCTCCCGTCCCTTACCGCGCCTACGCCGGTCACACCTGACGCGCAGATGACGCCTCTGAAGCCACCCGCTGCTGCCCCTTCCTCCGTCGACAGTGACCCACACAAGAAGTAGCCTGGGCCTCCGACAGAGACGGAGCATCACGCAAGTCGTGAGGAAGTCTTTGAAGCGATTGTCACCCGCCACGATCGGCTTGCTGGTGGTGGCGGGTCTCGTCATCCTCGCCGACGGCGTTGTCATGGTCGCGCCCGCGGTCCTGGCCGATCCGGCGCCGTCCGTCGTGGCCTCGCCGAGCGTCCCGGCCACGGCCGACTCCTTGCCCACCGAGATCGCCGAGGCCAGTCCCACGGCGGTTCCGTCGTGGGATCTGTCGTGGCCGGGGTCGCCTGCGGCGACCTTCGTGCTGCCGGCCCCATCACCCTCGATCACGAGACAACCCTGGCCCTCAGGGACCCCCACACCCAAGCCGACGCCGGTGCCGACGCCTCGGGACACGGTCTGGAATGCCCGGATCTACGTCCAGAACCGCATTGGGGTGAAGCAATACGACTGCGTCAGTGCGATCTGGACCGCGGAATCCAAGTGGAACCCGCAGGCGGGCGGCTCAACTTCCGGCCCGTACGGCATCCCCCAGGCCTATCCCGGATCCAAGATGGCGGCCTTTGGCTCGAATTGGCGCTACAGCCCCCTGACGCAGGTCAAATGGGGCATCTGGTACGTGTACAGCCGATACGGAACGGCCTGCAACGCCTACAGCTTCTGGCGGGCCCACGGCTGGTATTAGCAGTCGGCGGAGAACTCACGTCGGGCGGGTCGGTTCTAGCGGGTCCGAGTCGGGACCACGGCAT
This sequence comes from Candidatus Limnocylindrales bacterium, assembly GCA_035257225.1. Classification (GTDB taxonomy): domain Bacteria; phylum Chloroflexota; class Limnocylindria; order Limnocylindrales; family CSP1-4; genus Fen-1039. The sequence continues at coordinate 2,216 of DATEXG010000031.1, read as the reverse complement.
CACGCCCGTCGGTAGCAGTCAAGCCCCCAACGAACCAGGGGCGGGCTGCCGGCGCGCGGATACCGGTGCTGGTCGACCCTGGACGGCCGCGTCCGCGTGTGTCAGGTTGTGGCACCATTAGCACTCATTGGCGAGGGAGAACTGCTGAAGATCGAGCTATGGCCGGGTCGGCCATTCCCCCTGGGCGCCACGCCCAACGCCGACGGCACCGGCTTCGCCGTCTCCTCGGATGTTGCCGACGGCGTCTCACTGTGCCTCTTCGATGCAGCCGGCGTCGAGGTCCAGCTGCCGCTCCATGAAGAGGACGGCATCTGGCACGGGTTCGCCCCGGGGGTGCAGCCCGGCCAGCGCTACGGCTATCGCGTCTCTGGACCGTACGAGCCGGGGCGCGGCCTTCGGTGCAACCCCCACAAGCTGCTCCTGGACCCCTACGCACTGGCCATCGACGGCGACGTGACCTGGGGCGACGCCGTGGCGGGCTACGTGCCCGGCGACCCCGAGGCGATGAGCGAACTGGACTCGTCCACGTACGTGCCGCGCAGTCTCGTCGTATCGAGCGACTTCGATTGGGGCGCCGACTCCGCGCCGGCAGTCCCCTATGCCGACACGATCATCTACGAGACTCACGTCAAGGGGTTCACTCAGCGCCACCCCGCCGTGCCGCCGGAGCTCCGGGGCACTTACGCGGGCCTCGCCACTCCGGCAGCCATCGACCACTTCACGAGCCTCGGCGTCACCGCCGTGGAGCTGCAGCCGGTTCACCATCACGCCGACGACGCCTTCCTCCGATCCAAGGGGCTCGACAACTACTGGGGCTACAGCACGCTCGGGTTCCTCGCGCCGCATGCCACCTACTCGGCCGAGGTCCGAGCCGGCCGGGCGGGCGGCCAGGTCGCCGAGTTCAAGGCGATGGTGAAGGGTCTCCACGCCGCGGGCCTGGAGGTCATTCTCGACGTCGTCTTCAACCACACGGCCGAGGGCAATCACCTCGGACCCACCCTGTCGTTTCGCGGCTTCGACAACCCGGCCTACTACCGCCTCATGCCCGACGACCTGCGCTACTACCACGACACCACCGGCACCGGCAACTCCCTCAACGCCGACAACCCAATATGCCTGCGCCTGATCATGGATTCGCTGCGCTACTGGATCACCCAGATGCACGTCGACGGCTTCCGGTTTGATCTGGCCGTGGCGCTCGCCCGAAGGCACGGCCGTTTCGACCGGGTCTCCGCCTTCTTCGATCTCGTGTCGCAGGATCCGGTGGTCTCGAAGGTCAAGCTGATCGCCGAACCGTGGGACGTGGGACAGTCCGACAGCTACAACCTGGGCCGTTTCCCGGCGCTTTGGAGCGAGTGGAACGGCAGGTACCGCGACACGGTCCGCGACTTCTGGCTCAGCCATGACGGAACGTTGGCCGACGTCGCCACGCGCCTCACGGGCTCCGCCGACCTGTACGGGCCATCCCGCAGGCGCCCCAACGCCTCAGTCAATTTCGTGACCTGCCACGACGGCTTCACCCTGCGCGACCTGGTCTCGTACGACCACAAGCACAACGAAGCCAACGGCGAGCTGAACAACGACGGAGCGGACGACAACCGGTCCTGGAACTGCGGGGTCGAAGGCCCGAGCGACGACCCGCAGATCCGGGAGCTTCGTGCTCGCCAGTCCCGAGCCCTGCTGGGGACGCTGCTGCTCAGCCTGGGCGTTCCGATGATGCTCGGCGGCGACGAAATCGGCCGGACGCAGGGAGGCAACAACAACGCCTACTGCCAGGACAACGAAGTCTCGTGGCTCGACTGGGGCGCCGCCGACCGGGAGATGCTGGCCTTCGTCCGGGAGCTGATCGCCGCCAGACGGCGACATCCCGTGCTACGCCGCCACCGCTTCGCCCGTGGCGCGCCGGAACACGACATCCGGTGGTTCGGCCCGGCGGGCTCGGCGATGGCCGATTCGGACTGGCAGAGCAACGAAGCCCGAAGCGTCGCGGCCTACTTCGACGGCGCCCGCGATCCGGACCTCGACGAGCGGGGCCGGCCCATCCTCGACGACGACCTGCTCCTGGTGCTGAACGGTTGGTGGGAGCCGTTGACGTTCACGCTGCCGGACGTTGACGGACCGCGAGCCTGGGAGCGAGAGGTCGACACATTCTCCGGAACGGCGGGCGACGCGGCCCGAGGCGCGGCGCCGGACGGTGGCGCGGCCCCGATCGGCGG